>NZ_JBSFVU010000006.1:0-358246 GCF_053592475.1 Streptomyces sp. NPDC002671 | reverse complement strand
GAGCCGCCCCTGCCCCCGCACACCGAAGTGGTCCTGGCCCGCGGCCCGTTCACCGTCGCCGACGAGACGGTACTGCTGCGCGCCCACCGCATCGAGGTCCTGGTGACCAAGGACAGCGGCGGCGACGCGACGTCCGCGAAACTGACGGCCGCCCGCGAACTCGCCCTGCCCGTGGTCGTCGTACGACGCCCCGCACTGCCGGCCGGCATCACACCGGTACCGGACGTGGCGGCGGTACTGGACCGGCTGGGCTTCAGCGGCCGGTGACCACGGAGGCCTGGGGGCTACTGCTCGCCGGGGTGCCTGCGCAGCAGGTACGTGTCCATGATCCAGCCCTTGCGCTCCCGTGCCTCGGCCCGCACCTGCTCGATGCGCGGGCCCGCCTCCCCGATCGGTCCGGAGACGAGGATCTCGTCCGGGGTGCCTATGTAGGCGCCCCAGTAGATGTCGATGTCCTGGTCGGCGTACTGCCGGAAGGTCTGGTGCGCGTCCAGCATCACCACCACGTCGTCCACCCCGTCCGGGAACCCCTCGGCCAGCCGCCGCCCGGTGGTGATCTGCACCGGCCGCGCCACCCGGTTCAGCCCCGTGCGGTGCCGGGCCACCAGCGACGAGACGCTGCTGATGCCGGGCACGACGTCGTACTCGAACGCCACCACTCCGTGCTCCAGCACCTCCTCCAGGATCCCGAGCGTGCTGTCGTACAGCGAGGGATCCCCCCACACCAGAAAGGCGCCCGTGCCGTCCTCGCCCAACTCCTCGGCGATCAGCCGCTCGTAGATCCCGGCGCGGGCACTGCGCCAGTCCTCCACGGCCGGTGAGTACGCCGCCCCGCCCGCCCGGCGGTCCCGCTCCGGGTCACGGGCCTCCACCACCCGGTACGAGCCCTCGGGCAGGTGTGCGTCGAGTATGTCCCGGCGGAGCTGGGTCAGATCGCTCTTCACCTCGCCCTTGTCGAGCAGGAAGAACACGTCCGTGCTCCGCAGCGCCTTGACCGCCTGCAGGGTCAGCTGGTCGGGGTCGCCCGCGCCGATACCGATGACATGAATCTTTCGCACGCCCCCGAGTCTGCCGCATGCCACTGACAGTGCCGCCACCCGCCCTCTGACGAGCCGCTACGCCGTGCGCCGACGGCCCGCGGACACCGTCTCCGCGGACGACCGGCGCAGAGCGGACCGGTGTGGCAGAGTGCCGCCGGGGGCCGCGACCGGGCTCCACGGGCCCAAGGGGCGGGCGCGTACCGGGGGATGCGAGGGGGCCGCGGGTGGCACGCGTGGTGGACGGGCGGTTCGAGCTGCTCGCACGTCTCGGGGGCGGCGGCATGGGGCTCGTGTGGCGGGCACGCGACCTGTTGCTGCACCGCGAGGTGGCGGTCAAGGAGGTCCGGCCGGGCGACCCGGGACTCGCCGAGTACGACCCCGAGGCCGCCGCCGCACTCCGGTCACGGGTGCTCCGGGAGGCCCGGGCCCTCGCCCGCTTGACAGACCCGCACGTGGTGACCATCCATCACATCGTCGACGGCGACGCGTATCCGTACCCGTGGATCGTCATGGAACTGGTCACCGGCGGCTCCCTCAAGGAGCGGCTCGACCGGGGCCCGCTCGCGCCCCGCGAGGCGGCTTCGCTGGGCCGGGGAGTGCTCGCGGGGCTGCGCGCCGCGCACGCGGCCGGGATCCAGCACCGGGACGTGAAGCCGCCCAACATCCTGCTGCGCCCCGACGGCACCCCGGTCCTCACCGACTTCGGCATCGCGTCGGTCCACGGTGCCACCGCGCTCACCGCCTCCGACTCGGTCATCGGCACGCCCGACTACATGGCGCCGGAGCGGGTGCGCGGCGAGGACGGCGGTCCGGCCGCCGACCTGTGGTCGCTCGGGATGACCCTGTATGTGGCGGTGGAGGGGCACAACCCCTTCCGGCGCGGCAGCACCCTGGCGACACTGGCGGCCGTACTCGGCGAGGAGGTGCCGCCGCCCCGGCAGGCCGGTCCGCTGATACGGGCGCTGACGGAGGTGCTCGTCCGGGACCCGGCGGCCCGCCCGGACGCGGAGACCCTGGACCGTCTCCTCGCCGAGGCCGAGGGCAGTGTCACGGTAGGGCTCGTGCTGCCGTCCGACGCGATCCCGGCGCCGCACGCGCCCGAACAGACATTCCCGGACGACAGCCCCGCCGACGAGCCGAACGCTCCCTCCGGCGCGCCTGCCGCAGGAACCGATGTCGGATCCGGATCCGGCCCGCGGCCCGACGCCGGCGCGGCAGCGGACCCCTGGCACGGGGCCGCGAACGCTCCGTGGCCGCCGCCCGCCGCCCAGCCGCCCACCTTCCCACCGCCCACCTTCCCACCGGCCACCTTCCCGCCGCCCGTCGCACCGGCGGGTACGCCAGCCGCCCCGCGTCGCGCGAAACGCCGCCCCGCGCTGGTCGCCGGCGCCGTCGCGCTCGCCGTCGTGGCCGGCGGGGTCGTCTGGACCCTGCTGCCCGACGGCTCAACGGGCTCCGACGCCAAGGGCCACGGCACGAGTGCCTCCACCCCCTCCGCTTCCTCCACCTCCTCCGCGCCGCCGTCGAGCGGGCGCGGCGGGAAGAAGATCTCCATCGGCATCAAGTTCGATCAGCCCGGCCTCGGCTGGAAGAACGCGGACGGCACGTACGCCGGGTTCGACGTGGACGTGGCGACCTACATCGCCCGGGCGCTCGGCTACGACCCCGCCCACATCACGTGGAAGGAGGCGAGGAGCAGCGAGCGTGAGACCCTGCTCGGCCGCGGCGACGTGGACCTCGTCGTCGCCGCGTACACGATCAACGACAGCAGGGAGGAAAGGGTCGACTTCGCGGGTCCGTACCTGGTGGCCCATCAGGACGTGCTCGTGCGGGCCGACGACACCTCGGTCACACGCGGGGCCGACCTGAACGGCAAGAAGGTCTGCGCGGTCACCGGCTCCTTCCCCGCGCTCAACCTCCGGACCAAGGTCGCCCCGCAGGCCGTGCTCACCGAGCACGACACCTACCCGCCCTGCCTCGACGACCTGGCGAGCGGCGCGGTCGACGCGGTCACCACCGACGACAGCATCCTCGCGGGCTACGCGGCCCAGGCCCCGTACAAGGGAAAATTCAAGCTGGCGGGCCTCGCCCTGTCCGACGAGCGCTACGGCATCGGCCTGCCCGAGGGCAGCACGCGCAAGGGCCGGGTCCAGTCGGCGCTCGCGGCGATGGTCGCGGACGGTTCCTGGGCGCGGGCCGTCCGGAAGAACCTGCCACTGCTGACCCCGGACCCGGACTCGCTCCAGAGCTGAGGCCGCGGCCTACGCCGTCCGGTCGGACGACAGAGGGGGAGCCTCGGCCTCCGCGTCGACGGGCCCGGCCCCCTGCTCCACCCGCCCGGCCAGCTCCCGGGCCCACCCGGCGATCCCGCCCAGATCCATCCCGTACGGCCGCCCCTCGCCGCTGTCCGCCGCCCACGCCTCGACGGCGCCGGCGCCGCGCCGCAGCAGCCGGGCCCCGCCGGTGACGTTGCCGCGGGCCGCGTGCGTGAGCCCCACGGCCAGCTGGGCGAGTCCCCGCCACAGCGTGCGCTCCGCCTCGGGACCCGACTTCCAGGCGTCCTCGAACACCTCGTGCGCATGGAACGGCTTCCCGGCGTCCAGCAGCGCCTGCGCCTCGGCGACCGTCTCCCGCGGGGTGCGTACGACGCCCTCGGGCTGCCGGGGCACCCCCTGCGCGTCGTACGGCAGGGGCCTGCCCAGTCCGTCCCGGGGCCGTGCGCTGCGTGCCCGGCCGTCCGTGTCCCGGTCCCTGGCGTCCGCGTTTCCCATACGACCGATTGTCCCCTGCCGCCCGTGGGGCCCACTTCGGCGCAGCCCCGTACGTGGGGTAAAGTTCTGTTCGCGCGATCACGCGGGTCACCGCGAGTCAGCGCATCGGGACGTGGCGCAGCTTGGTAGCGCACTTGACTGGGGGTCAAGGGGTCGCAGGTTCAAATCCTGTCGTCCCGACTGGAGTCCGCTCCGTCGTTGCAGGTAAGGGCCCTGTCTCACAACAGTGAGACAGGGCCCTTGCTCATTTTGCGGCGCTTTGTGGGCCTGGACGGGGAGCTCGCAGGTGTTGACGCTGGGCCAGCTCTTCGTCGTCGACCAGGGTGAGCATGGGCTGACCCTGCGCACACATCATGGTGACGAGAAAGCGGCTCCAGGAGTCCGACCGGTTGTTCCCGTCCTGGTAGTGGATGACATCGCCGCCCGGCTCCCAGAACGTCTCCCCGGCCTTGATCACCCGTTCGGGCTCGCCTTCCAGCTCGAAGAGCATCTCGCCCTCCAGCATGTAGCCGAAAGCGGGTCCCGAGTGCCGGTGCGGAGGGGTGCCGGGGTCGCCGGGAGGGAACTCGACGAGGACGGTCATCACCTCTGCCCCCTCCGGAACGGATGTCGGTTTCACCGACTGCAGCACAGTGAGCGCCGTCTTCCATGCTTCCGAGCGCGGTCGGCTCTCAGTGCTGTCTGCTGCCGGCTCGTCGTTCGACATGGCGAGGCCTCCAGTGGTGGGCCGGCTGGTTCAGGAGAGCCAGTCGCTGTAGTGGGTGTCCATCGAGGTCTGGAAGAACGCCGGTGAGGCGTCGTCGAAGGTCGGAGTATTCGTCAGGTTGACGTTCATCGCGCACCGACAGGTCATGCGTCCAGACTGCGGTGGTGCGGTGCGCGGCGCACGCGGACTGTGCGCTCCTGGGCACTCGCAGGTTCAAATCCTGCCGTCCCGACCAGCTCTGATGCCGGTCGGAGGTCGTCTTCTCAGGAATGAGGAGACGACCTTTTCGTGTCTGCGGGACCGCCGTGCTCGTCCTTCCCGGCCTTCTTGTCGGCCTCCCCGTCGGGGAGCCTCGGGCGCTGGTCCCCGGTGGCGATCTTGGCCACCATCCCGGCGAGCTGCCCGCAGGCTCGCGCGATCTCCCGCTGGGTCTGGTTCCGCTCGCTGATGATGGCGGCGACCACCAGCGCGGTCAGCGAGGCAGAACCGTTGTACGCCTGGAGGGTGATCATGTTGACGAGCAGGTCATGACCGGAGAAGGGGCCCGTTCTCCGCGCGGCAGCGATGATCGCGAAGGTGGACACGGCCAGTGCGCAGGGCGCGGCCCCGGCCAGCTGGAAGCGGAAGGCCGCCCAGATCAGCAGCGGGAAGCCGAGGAACAGGAGCGGCGTGGGACCGGTCTCGATGACACCGACGCTGACGGTGGCCGCCACAAGCAGCAGTCCCTCCACCCACCGCAGCGGCGGCGCATCCCTCGGCCGGCGAGCCGAGCTGAGGACGAGCAGGACCGGCGTGACCACGAGAACGCCCATCGCGTCGCCGGTCCACCAGACCGACCACGTCGGCCAGAAGCCCCCGGTGCCCAGGCCACCGGCGAGGACCAGGGTCGCGCTGCCCGTCGTCGCGCTGATCAGCATCCCGGCGAACGCGCCGAGAAAGATCAGGGCGAGCGCGTCCCACAGACGGTCCAGTTCGTTCCGGAAGCCCATGTGGCGCAGCAGTGCGTAGGAGCAAAGGGGTGCCAGGGTGTTTCCCGCCGTGATCGCGAGTACGGCCGGGAGCGACGGCCCCAGCGAAATGTTGACCAGGAAGGCGCCGAGTGCGATCCCGGGCCAGACCCTCGGGCCGCGCAGGAGCAGACCCGCCACCGCTATTCCGCTCGGCGGCCACAGCGGGGTGACCTGGCCGCGCACCAGTTGCTGGAGCAGTCCTGCCTTGGCCGAGCCGTAGTACAGCGCGGCGAGGGTACAGATCTCCAGAACGGCCACCACACCACCGCGGCTGAGTTGTACATGCCGCGCGAAAGCCATCGGGCGACCTCCGGAATCGGCATCACCCATAGGCCCATCATCCGCTGGATCCGCCGGATCCTCCAACGAGTGGCCGACCCGGGGTCAGGCCGGCGGCGTGCGCACGGCGAGGATGGCCATGTCGTCGTGACCATCGCTGGGGTGGTGATCGGCCAGAGCCTGGACGAACGCGGGCAGGGGCAGGGCGGCGTGTTGCACGGCGAGATCGGCGAGTGCGTTCAGACTCTCGTCGATGGAGTGGTCGGGACGCTCGACCAGCCCGTCGGTGAAGAAGACCACGGTGGCGTCCGGGGGCAGGAAGCGGGAGTGGTTCGGGCGGGGCTGTGCGGTGTCGACGCCGAGCGGCAGTCCGGGCTCGGCGAGCAGATAGGCCACGCGGCGGTCACGGGTGAGCAGCAGGGGCGGGAGGTGGCCCGCGGTGCTCCAGTGGAGTTGCCACCCTGATCCCTCCGGTTCGAAGCGGGCCAGGGTGGTGGTCGTGACGGGATTGTTCGTGATGGCCTCCAGAGCGCGGTCGAGCTGGGCGAGGACCGCGCCGGGCGGACTGCTCCGGTCGAACAGCAGAGCACGCAGCATGTTGCGGGTGGAGGCCATGGCTGCCGCGGCCCGCAGATCGTGGCCGACCACGTCACCGATCACGACCGCCACCACGTGGTCGGGCAGGAGGATGGCGTCGTACCAGTCCCCGCCGAGCTGACTGGGCTCGGCGGCGGGCCGGTAGACGGCGGCGGCGGTGAAGGGCCGCAGGTCGGGCAGGGTGGGCAGCAGTAGTCGCTGGAACTGCTCGGCTCCGAGCCGAATTCGTTCGAACAGTCGTACGTTTTCGATCGCGATGCCGGCGGCGCTGGCCAGGGCGACGACGACGTTCTCGTCGTGCATGTCGAAGGGCTTTCCGTCCTGCCGCTCGGAGAGGTACAGGTCGCCGTAGATCTCGCCGCGCACGCTGATGGCGACGCCGAGCAGGGTGCGCAGGTGCGGATGGCCGGGCGGGAACCCGGTGGAGGACGGATGGGCCGGGATGTCGTCGATCCGCAGGGGTTCGGGGTAGCGGATCAGGTGGCCGAGGACACCCAGGCCGCGAGGCAGGCCCGTCTCGGCCAGAGCGATGCGTTCCTGCTCGGACAGGCCGGCCGTGATGAACTGCTCCAGGCGCTCCCCGGATTCGTCGAGTACGCCCAGTGCCCCGTAGCGGGCGCCGACCAGGTTCATGGCGGTGGTCACGATGCGCTGCAGCACCGCGGGCAGTTCCACCTCACGGCTGATGGCCACCACCGCGTCCAGCAGGCCCTGCAGCCGGTCCATGGAGGACAGCAGGGAGCGCAGCTGCTCGTCGATCCGGCCCAGCTCGGAGCGCAGGCGCACGTGCAGGTCGGGGAGGTGCGGCTGCCTCGGCTGTCTCCGCTGCCTCTCTCGCGCCATCACCGGCGCCCGGTGGACTGATGCCCGGTCCCGGTCATCGTGGGGCCTGCTCGTCGGTCACAGCGGATCCGCCCGTGCAGCCCCTGACTCGAGCAGTGCATCGCGGCCTCCTTCCACGATCCCGATCACCATCAGGGCGGACGGCCATCGCGGCGTCGTCATCGATTGTGGCACCGGCGCTCATGCGCCGCGGGCTGTGCGGCCTCTGTGTGACAGCCGCGCCGCCTCGTCAGGCGTACGTCGACGCAGGCATCGCCATGGAACGGTCCACGCCCTCACTCGGGCCGACGAGCCTGCGGGCTGTCCTCGTTCGAGCACGTCAGCGCGTCGGCCCCTGGCCGGCGGCCGGATTCCGCCATCCTGTCAGTGGGCGGCCTGTCCGAATCCGGCCCGCCGGGGCCGACTGGGGCTGCCCAGCCCGGTCCTGGGAAGGAGAACGGTTGCATGACACCTTCGCCTCGGGTCTCGCACGCTGCCCCGCCTCTCCCCGGCTCTCCGCGCGGCGCGCTCCCTGACTCGCTCCTCGGCTCTGTCCTCGACGAGGCCCGCCGGCTGGCCCCCGAAGCGGTCGCCCTGCGCCGCGCCCTGCACAGCAGCCCGGAGCTGGGCCTCGACCTGCCCGGCACGCAGCGCCTGCTGCTCGACGCGCTCGACGGCCTGGGGCTGGAGCTCCGTACCGGCCGCGCCCTGTCCTCCGTCACCGCGACCCTCAGCGGACCGGCCGACGGGCCGGCGATCCTGCTGCGCGCCGACATGGACGCGCTGCCGGTCACCGAGGAGACCGGACTGCCGTACGCCTCGCGGACCTCCGGGCTGATGCATGCCTGCGGGCACGACGCCCACACGGCGATGCTGGTGGGCGCCGCACGGCTGCTCGCCGCCCGGCGGGCGGACCTGCCGGGCAGCGTCGTGTTCATGTTCCAGCCCGGCGAGGAGGGCCACCACGGAGCCCGCCACATGATCGAGGAGGGGGTTCTGGAGGCATCCGGACGCAGCGTTGACGCCGCCTTCGCCCTTCACGTGCACCCGAACCTGCCCGCCGGCGCGCTGCGGCTGCGCCCAGGCCCGCAACTGGCGGCCTCCGACCGGTTCCGGGTCGTCGTCCGCGGGCGCGGCGGCCACGCCTCGGCGCCGCACACCGCCTGCGACCCGGTGCCGGTGGCCTGCGAGATCGTGCTGGCCCTCCAGACGATGGTCACCCGCGGCCTGTCCGCCGACGACATGGCCGTCCTCAGCGTGACCCGCCTGAGGGCGGGCAGCGCCGCCACGGGCGTCATCCCGGACACCGCGGAACTGGGCGGCAGCCTGCGCACCGTGTCCGAGCCGACGCGGCAGCGGCTGCACGAGGCGATCGCCAGAGTCGCCCAGGGGGTGGCAGCCGCCCACGGAGCGACGGCGGAGGCCACCGTCGAACCCGGTTACCCGGTCACCGTCAACGACCCGGGCTTCACCGACTTCGTCCTGCGTACGGCCACGGAAGTGCTCGGCACCGAGGCGGTGGACGTGCTGACGGCCACCCAGATGACGGCGGAGGACTTCAGCTACGTCCTGCGGGCCGTGCCCGGCGCCCTGGCTTTCCTCGGCGCGTGCCCTGCGGGCCTGGCCCCGCCTGAGGCGCCGTCACTGCACTCGCCCCGTATGGACATCGACGAGGACGTGATCGCCTCGGGCATCGCCTGCGCGGCGGCCGTGGCCCTGGCCTTCCTCGCGGGCGCCGGAGCGGGTGCCGGAACGGACGGCGGACCGGAGCCCGCGCGGTGAGGGATCAGACGTACCCGCCGCGCCGGTGACGCACGGCGGAGGCCACGACGACTTCACGCCGGTTCCGGGCGCCGCCGGCCCGCCATCACGGCGTAGACGACGATCCCGGCGAACAGGAACAGCACGCCCTGGTACACCGCCGCGTAGCCGGAGCCCGCGACGAGCCAGATGGAGAAGGCGACCGCCACCGCGGTGATCACGGAGTCCCGTGCCAGGCGTGCCCGGTCGACGGCCTGCCGGCGGCCGGAGACGAGGTGGAAGACCTGCGCGGCGGTGGCCAGCAGGTAGGGCACGGTCGCGGTGAAGGTGGTGACGAGGACCAGGACGTCGAAGACCTTCGCCGAGCCCGCCATGTAGTTGTAGACGGTGAGCAGCGAGGAAAGGACGACCGTGACGCCGACCCCGACCGTCGGAACGCCGCGCCGGCGGCGCGTGAAGGCTGCGGGGAACAGCCCGTCCTGCGCGGCGGCGTACGGGGTCTGGGCGCTCAGCAGGGTCCAGCCGTTGAGACAGCCGGCGATCGACACGAGCGCGGCGAGCGCGACGGCCCAGCCGCCCCAGGAGCCGCCGAACATGGCGTTCACGGCGTCCGAGAACGGCGCGGTGGACTTCACGAGCCGGTCGTGCGCGACCGTGCCGAAGACGGACAGCGTGCCCAGCAGGTAGACCAGCGCGGCGCCCGCGGTGCCGATGACGGTGGCGCGGCCCACGTTGCGGCGGGCGTTCTTGACCTCGCCCGCGCTGACCGCGGCCGACTCCACACCGAGGTAGGAGAAGAGCAGGAGCGCGGCGCAGGCGGACACCGCGCCGGCCGTGCTGCCGCCGCCCGCGTGGAACGGGCCGAGCTTGTCCGGGTCGAAGAAGAACAGCCCGCCGACCGCGACCAGCAGCAGCGGCGCGAACTTCAGCACGGTGGAGACGAGTTGGACGGCGCCCACGTAACGGGTGCCCGCGAAGTTGGCGAGCGCGGGCAGCCACTGCAGTGCCAGCGCGGCCAGGCACGCGCTCCAGCGGTGGCCGTTCACCGGGATCAGTACGTCGAGATAGCCGACGCCGGCGACGGCGATCGCGGCGTTCGACACCCAGGTGGTGATCCAGTAGGCCCAGGCGGCGAGGAAGCCGGCGAAGTCGCCGAAGGCCTCGCGGGCATAGACGTACGGTCCGCCGGTGCGCGGGTCGCGTTCGGCGAGCCGGCCGAACACCAGGGCCAGGGCGATGGCGCCGACGGTCAGGACACCGAAGGCGAGCAGGCTGACCGTGCCGTAGGGGGCCACGGAGGCCGGGAGCAGGAAGATGCCGCCGCCGATGATGTTGCCCATGACCAGGGCGGTGGCGACGGGCAGTCCGAAGCGGCGGGCGTGCTTGTCGCTGTCGCCGTGGGGGTCCCCGGCGGAAACCACGGGGGTCTCCGACGGGGCCGGAGCCGTCTGCGCGGCGGTTCCGGTGACGTGCATGGGGGGTGCGCCTCTCATCGAACGAATGTTCCCGGGATCGCCGGGACCGAGCCATGGTCGGGGATGCCCCAGGCTCCGGACAAATCGCCGTTTCTTGTCCCGTCAGGCCCGTCCGATCATGCAAAACATGCGCTTTCACGGGCTTTGCGCAGAGATATGTTCAGCCCTTGTTGGAGCCCAGCGTCAGGCCGCTGACGAACTGGCGCTGGAGCACGAAGTACACGATCAGGGTCGGGATCGCGGTCAGCAGGGAGCCTGCCGCGACCAGGTTGGGATCGGTGAAGTACTGGCCGGAGAGGTTGTTCAGGGCCGAGGTGATCGGCATGTTCTCGCCGGTGGAGATGAGCACCAGGGCCCAGAAGAAGTCGTTGTAGATCCAGATGGACAAGAGCGTGGCCAGGGCCGCCATCGCCGGCTTGCACAGCGGCAGCGTGATCTGCCAGTACAGCCGCCACACCGAGGCGCCGTCGACCAGCGCGGCCTCCGTCAGCTCGTGCGGCAGCGAGCGCATGTAGTTGCTCAGCACGAACGCGCAGAAGCCGGACTGGAACGCCACATGGATCAGGACCAGGCCGAGCGCGGAGTCGTACAGCTTGCCGCTCGCCGTGATGCCCGGCAGGTCCGTCAGCAGGTACATCCGGTACAGCGGGGTGATGATCACCTGCTGCGGCAGCAGGTTGCCGGCCGTGAAGACCAGCAGCAGCGCGAGGTTGAGGCGGAAGTCGAAGCGGCTGACGTAGAAGGCGACCATCGACGACAGGAACAGCGTCAGCAGCACGGCCGGCACCGCGATCAGCAGCGTGTTGCCGAAGTAGTGCGTCATGTCCGACTGCGTGTACGCGTTCCTGAAGTTCTCCAGGCTCAGCTTGTCCGGCCAGGAGACGTACCCCTTGGTGCTGGTCTCGCTGTACGGCCGCAGCGCCGAGTAGACCGCCCACAGCAGCGGGGCCAGCCAGGCCAGGGCCGTGCCGGTGAGGAAGACGTGCAGCACGATCCGGGCGGGGCGGACCGGGGTGCGCCGCTTCAGCGGGACAGCGGTGCCGCTCATGCGCGCCGCTCCTTCCGGAAGGTGGCCACCAGGTACGGGATGATCACCGCGAGGGAGATCACCAGCAGGACGACGGCGATGGCGGAGCCGTAACCGATGCGGCTGGACTCGCCGATGATGTTGTTGGTCACCAGGATCGACAGCAACTCGGTGCCCTGGGCGCCCTTGTTGAAGACGAAGACCAGGTCGAAGGCGCGCAGGGCCTCGATGATGGTGACGACGAGGACGACCGTGTTGGTCGGGCGCAGGGTGGGGAAGATGACGTTTTTGAACGTCTGCCACTCGTTCGCGCCGTCCAGGGCGGACGCCTCCCGCAGGGACGGGTCGACGCTCTTCAGACCGGCCAGGTAGAGGATCATCATGTAGCCGGTGTGCCGCCAGGACGCGGCGATCAGGACGGCCCACAGGTTGAGGTGCGGGTCGCCGATCCAGTCGATGTAGTGGCCGGGTTTGTTGGCGTCGAGGATGCTGTTGATCAGGCCCGTGTCCGGGTTGTAGACGAGCTGCCAGACGAAACCGATGCACGCCATCGAGATGACGACCGGCAGGAAGAACGCCGTCTGGTAGACCCGGCTGAACCGGATCCGCTTGTCCAGCTGGACGGCCAGGAACAGGCCGAACGGGGTCGGGACGAGGATGAGGACGACGAACCAGATGATGTTGTGCTGGACGGCGGGCCAGAACTGCGGGTTGTCGTCGAAGAGTTGATGGAAGTTGTCCAGGCCCACCCACTTGATCGAGTCGAACCCGATGCCGTCCCACGTGGTGAAGGCGAGCAGGATCGAGGCCAGGGCGGTGACCCAGACGAGGGCCACGTGCAGGACCGTGGGCACGCCCGCCATCAGGGCGAGCGTGACGCGGTCGCGGCGGGTCAGCAGGCGCCGACGGCTCTGCGTCGACTTGTCGTTGGTCATGGCGCCGCTCACGAGGACGCGAAGATCGTCTTCTTCTGGCGCTCGATCGACGACAGCAGGCCGTCCACACCCTTCGGGTTCTGGATGAACTTCTGGAGGGCCGGCTGCATCACCGTGGAGGTGAAGTCCGGGCGGCTGTCACGGTCCATGAACTGGGTGAGGCTCTTGGCCTCGCCGATCATCGTGAACGCCTTCTTCTGCAGCGCCGAGTACGCGGAGGTGTCGGCCTTGTCGGAGGCGGCCACCACGCTGGAGTCGGTCTTCAGGTAGAGCTGTTCGGCCTGCGGGGAGCCCAGGTACTCCAGCAGCTTCAGGACGCCCGCGTGGTTCTTCGGGGCCTTGCTGACCATGAAGCCGTCGGTCGGCGCCTCCACCGTGTCCTGCCCGTACGCCGGGTTGATCTCCGGGAAGGCGAAGAAGTCGAGGTCGTCCAGGTCTGCCTTGTTCGTGAACTGCTGGGCCACGAAGCTGCCCAGCAGATACATGCCGGCCTTCTTCGACACCAGCGTCTGGGCGGCGTCCTCCCAGGTGCGGCCCATCGCGCCGTCCTGGTGGTAGGGGAGGATCTCGGACCAGTGGTCGAAGACGGCCTTCACCTTGGCGTCCGTCCACGACGCCTTGCCCGCCATCAGCTGCACGTGGAAGTCGTAGCCGTTGAGACGGAAGTTGATCTGGTCGAAGGTGCCCATCGCGGGCCACGCGTCCTTGTCGCCGAAGGCGATCGGGACCAGGCCGTCCTTCTTCATCTGCTTGCACAGGGCGGTCAACTGGTCCCAGGTGGTGGGGACTTGGTAGCCGTGCTGCTGGAAGACGCTTCGGCGGTAGAAGATCGCCCAGGGGTAGGTGGTCATCGGCACGAAGTAGTACTTGCCGTCCTCGCCCTTGCTGAGCTTCTTCATCGCCTCGGGGAAGTTGCCCCCGATCTTCTGCCACACGTCGTCGATCGGTGTGGCCAGTTTCTTCGCCGCGAAGAACTGCATGCGGTAGCCGGCGAACCAGTTGAACACGTCGTCCGGGGTGCCCTGGAGGTAGGTGTTGATCTGCTCCTGGAAAGTGTTGTGATCCTTCGTGTTCACATGCACGGTGAGGCCGGACTGCTGCTTGAAGGCCGCGTAGACGCTCGCGAAGGCCTGCTTCGGCACCGCGTCCGAGGCGTTGGAGCCGAGCGTGACGGTCTTCGGGTCGGCGGAGGAACCGCTGCCGCCGCAGGCGGACAGCAGGGGTATGCCGGCGCCGGCGAGCAGGGCGGCGCCACCGGCTCCGCGCAGCAGCGAGCGGCGGCTGGGGCCAGGGACGGAAAGACCGGAAGAACCGGAAGAACCAGAAGAACCAGAAGAAGGGGACAGGCGCATGGCGGCTCCCAGTGAAAAGTTTTCGAAACCGATCAGAAACCAACTTGCCCAAACATCACGGGCGTAATCACAGCCCCACTTCCGCTCATGCGTCAATAGGTAAGTGCGGTCCAGGGTGAAGGTCATGGGCGTGCCGGGAAAAGGGAAGGTAGATGGGGATCAGCGGCCCCGTCCCTGATTTGTGCTTACATTCAGACCTGTTACTGAAATGATGTCTTGACAAAGTATTGACAGCAGGCCTGGCAGGGACTTGGATCCCGTGCCAACGCAACAGCGTCCCGCTCCGCCCCGTCCCACAGTGAGGTGCAGGAATGATGGACCGCTCTTCCCGCTTCCGCTCCCGCAGACTGGCCCCCGTCGTGGCCGTGGCCGCCGCGGCGGCCCTCACCCTCGCCGGCTGCTCCAGCAGCTCCGGCGGCAAGAAGGCCGAGGAGGGAGCGGCGAACGCCTCCGCGGGCAAGGCCAACACCCCCCGGATGACGGTCGCGCTGGTCACCCACGCGCCGCCCGGCGACACCTTCTGGGACACCGTCCGCAAGGGTGCTCAGGCCGCGGCGGCCAAGGACAACGTCAAGCTCGTCTACTCCTCCGACCAGAACGCCGGCAACCAGGCCAACCTGGTGCAGAACGCGATCGACCAGAAGGTCGACGGCATAGCCGTCACCCTCGCCAAGCCCGACGCGATGAAGAGCGTGCTCGGCAAGGCGCAGCAGGCGGGCATACCGGTGGTCGGCCTGAACTCGGGACTGAGCGACTGGAAGAAGCTGGGGCTGCTGGAGTTCTTCGGGCAGGACGAGAGCGTGGCCGGTGAGGCGTTCGGTGACAAGCTGAACACCACCGGAGCCAAGAAGATCGTCTGTGTGATCCACGAACAGGGCAACGTGGGCCTCACCCAGCGCTGCGACGGCGTGAAGAAGACGTTCAAGGGCACGACTGAGACCCTGTACGTGAACGGCACCGACATGCCGTCCGTGAAGTCGACGATCACCGCGAAGCTGAAGCAGGACAGCTCCATCGACACCGTCGTCACCCTCGGCGCCCCGTTCGCGCTGACCGCGGTGCAGTCGCTGGGCGACGCGGGCAGCAAGGCCAAGGTGGCCACCTTCGACCTCAACAAGGAACTGGTGAAGGCCGTACAGAACGGCTCCATCGAGTTCGCCGTCGACCAGCAGCCCTACCTGCAGGGCTACCTGGCGGTCGACTCCCTGTGGCTCTACAAGAACAACGGCAACTACAGCGGCGGCGGCGTCCAGCCGGTGCTCACCGGCCCGGCCTTCGTCGACAAGTCCAACGTCGACAAGGTCGCCCAGTTCGCCGCGAAGGGCACCCGGTGATGAGCATGGCCCAGCACGCCGGGCCGGCGGTGGGCACACCGCCGGCGTCCGGCCCCGAGGAGAGAGACGGCCGCACCGCCCGGCGCCCGCTGCTGCTCCGGCTGCTGGCCCGGCCCGAGGTGGGCGTCTTCCTCGGCGCCGTCGCCGTACTGATCTTCTTCCTGATCGCCGCGCCCTCCGTCCGCCAGGGCAGCTCGATGGCGACGGTCCTGTACCAGTCCTCGACCATCGGCATCATGGCCCTCCCGGTGGCCCTGCTGATGATCGGCGGCGAGTTCGACCTGTCCTCCGGCGTCGCCGTCATCAGCTCCGCGCTCACCGCGAGCATGCTCAGCTACCAGCTCACGGTGAACGTGTGGACCGGCGTGATCGTCGCGCTGCTCGTCTCCCTCGCCATCGGCGCCTTCAACGGCTGGATGGTGGTGAAGACCGGGCTGCCCAGCTTCCTGGTCACCCTCGGCACCTTCCTGATCCTGCAGGGCGCCAACCTGGCCGTGACCAAGCTGGTCACCGGCAACGTCGCCACCGACGACATCAGCGACATGGACGGCTTCGACCAGGCCAAGAAGGTCTTCGCCTCGTCCTTCGACGTCGGGGGCGTCCAGGTGAAGAGCACCGTGGTCTGGTGGCTGGGCTTCGCGGCCCTCGCCACCTGGGTGCTGCTGCGCACCAAGTACGGCAACTGGGTCTTCGCCGTCGGCGGCAACAAGGAGAGCGCCCGCGCCGTCGGTGTCCCCGTGACCTTCACCAAGATCACGCTGTTCATGCTGGTCGGCTTCGGCGCCTGGTTCGTCGGCATGCACAACCTGTTCTCCTTCAACACCGTGCAGTCGGGCGAGGGCGTCGGCCAGGAGCTGATCTACATCGCCGCCGCCGTCATCGGCGGCTGTCTGCTCACCGGCGGCTACGGCTCCGCGATCGGCCCCGTCTTCGGCGCGTTCATGTTCGGCATGGTCAACCAGGGCATCGTGTACGCCGGCTGGAACCCCGACTGGTTCAAGGCCTTCCTCGGAGTGATGCTGCTCGGCGCCGTCCTGATCAATCTGTGGGTCCAGCGCACGGCGACCCGGAGGTGACCTCATGACCAGCAACGCAGCCGGCACCCACGGCGCCGTCCTCCAGGACACCGTGCCCGCGGGCGAGGGCCCCCTCGTGGAACTGCGCCGTGCCGGCAAGTCCTACGGCAACATCCGCGCCCTGCACGGCGTCGACCTCACGGTGTACCCGAGCCAGGTGACCTGCGTCCTCGGTGACAACGGCGCCGGCAAGTCCACCCTCATCAAGATCATCTCGGGGCTGCACCAGCACACCGAGGGCGAGTTCTTCGTGGACGGGCACCCGGTGCGCTTCAGCACCCCGCGCGAGGCCCTCGACAAGGGCATCGCCACCGTCTACCAGGACCTCGCCACCGTGCCCCTGATGCCGGTGTGGCGGAACTTCTTCCTCGGCTCGGAGATGACCAAGGGCCCCTGGCCCCTGCGCCGCCTCGACATCGGCCGCATGAAGAAGACCGCCGACCGGGAACTGCGCAACATGGGCATCGTCCTGGACGACCTGGAGCAGCCCATCGGCACCCTCTCCGGCGGTCAGCGCCAGTGCGTGGCGATCGCCCGCGCCGTCTACTTCGGCGCCCGCGTCCTCATCCTCGACGAGCCGACCGCCGCCCTCGGCGTCAAGCAGTCCGGAGTGGTCCTGAAGTACATCGCCGCCGCCCGCGACCGCGGCCTCGGCGTCATCTTCATCACCCACAACCCCCACCACGCCTACATGGTCGGCGACCACTTCACCGTGCTGCGCCTCGGCACCCTCGAACTGTCCGCCGACCGCAGCGAGATCACCCTGGAGGAGCTGACCAACCACATGGCCGGCGGCGCCGAACTCGCCGCCCTCAAGCACGAACTGGCCCAGGTGCGCGGCGTCGACGTCGACGAACTCCCCGAGGAGAGCGACCTCACCGCACCCGGGGCCAACCCGCCCGAAGGGACCTCCTGACCATGCCCCACGCCCTCGACCGCATCCGGGTCGGCTCGGCCCCCGACTCCTGGGGCGTCTGGTTCCCCGACGACCCACGCCAGGTGCCCTGGGAACGCTTCCTGGACGAGGTCGCCGAGGCCGGCTACGACTGGATCGAACTCGGCCCGTACGGCTACCTCCCCACCGACCCGGCGCGGCTGACGGACGAACTGGGGCGGCGCAGCCTGAAGGTGTCGGCGGGTACGGTCTTCACCGGCCTGCACCGCGGCCCCTCGGTCTGGGAGTCCACCTGGGCACACGTCGGCCAGGTCGCCGCGCTCACCCGGGCCATGGGCGCCCGGCACCTCGTCGTCATCCCCTCCTTCTGGCGGGACGACAAGACCGCCGAGATCCTGGAGCCGCCGGAGCTGACGGCCGAGCAGTGGGCGCACCTGACCAAGGGCATGGAACGGCTCGGCCACGAGGTCAGGGAGGCGTACGGCCTCGAACTCGTCGTGCATCCGCACGCCGACACCCACATCGACACCGAGGCACATGTCGAACGGTTTCTCGACTCCACCGACTCCGAACTGGTCAACCTCTGCCTGGACACCGGGCACTACGCCTATTGCGGCGGGGACAGCGTCAAGCTGATCGAGACCTACGGCGAGCGGATCGGCTACCTGCACCTCAAGCAGGTCGACCCGGAGATCCTGGCCGGCGTGCGGGCCGAGGGCACCCCGTTCGGCCCGGCGGTCGCACAGGGGGTGATGTGTGAACCGCCGTCCGGAGTCCCCGAGTTGGGGCCGGTGCTGGAGGCCGCACAGCGGCTCGGGGTGGAGCTGTTCGCGATCGTCGAGCAGGACATGTACCCGTGCGAGCCGGACGCTCCGCTGCCGATCGCGGCGCGCACCCGCCGGTTCCTGCGCTCGTGCGGGGCCTGAGGGGGATCAGGGGGATCCAGCAGGTCCTGAGGACGCAGGACGCCCGGGAACCAACGGTGGTTCCCGGGCGTTCGTCATGGTGTACGAGGGACGTCCGCGAAGACGAGGAGGACGGGATGACGCACGGCACGCAACACGGGGAGACCGTGGAGGGTGCGGCGACCGGGGAGGCCGCCCGCCGTCGGGCCCGCTTCGGCGCGCTGCCCGAGCGGATACGCCCGGAGGACACGGTGGAGACCAGGCCGGCGACGCTGCCGGACCCCGCGCGGGACGCGTACAACGCTGACGAGTGGCTGGTGCGTTACTGCGCCTGACCGGCCGACGCGTGCGGCGCCGGGCACCGGGCCGGCGCGCCGCACGGTTGACTCACCCCCGCCGTACTTCCGCGAGTGTCACCGGCCGGTGCTCGTGCAGCGACCGGGTGCAGGCCTCCGCGATCCAGCCCGCCTCCAGCGCGTCCTCGATCGTGCAGGGGGAGGGCCGGGTGCCCGCCACCAGCTCGGTGAACGCGGTGAGTTCGGCGCGGTAGGCGTCGGTGAAGCGGTCCATGAAGAAGTCGTGCGGGGTGCCGGCCGGGAAGGTCACCCCGGGCTCGACCGAGCGGAGCGGCAGCTGGTCGTCCAGGCCGACGGCGATGGAGTCCCCGAAGCCGTGCAGCTCCATGCGGACGTCGTAACCCCGGGCGTTGTGCCGGGAGTTGGAGACCACCGCGATCGTGCCGTCGTCCAGGGTGAGGATCGCGCCCGTGGTGTCGGCGTCGCCCGCCTCCTTGATGTAGTCGGCGCCCCGGTTGCCGCCGACCGCGTACACCTCGGTGACCTCGCGGCCGGTCACCCAGCGGATGATGTCGAAGTCGTGCACGGAACAGTCCCGGAAGATGCCACCGGAGGCGGCGATGTACGCGGCCGGCGGCGGCGCCGGGTCCAGGGTCGTCGAGCGGACCGTGTGCAGCTTGCCCAGTTCCCCGCTGTGTACGGCCTCCCGGGCGGCGACGAAGCCGGCGTCGAAGCGGCGGTTGTAGCCGATCTGGACCGGCACGTCACTGCCCCGGACGGCCCTGAGTACCTCGACGCCCTCCGCCATGGTCCGGGCGACGGGCTTCTCGCAGAAGACCGGCACGCCCGCCTCGACTCCGGCCCGGATCAGCGCCGGGTGGGCGTCGGTGGCCGCCGCGATCACCAGCCCGTCCACCCCCGCGGCCAGCACCGCCTCCGGGGAGTCGGCGACCTCGGCCCCGAACCGCTCGGCGGCGGCCTTGGCCGCGTCCGCGAGCGGGTCGGCGACGACGAGGGACTCGACGGCGCCGAGTCCGGAGAGGGTCTCGGCGTGGAACGCGCCGATGCGGCCGAGACCGAGGATTCCGATACGCATGGGTTGAACAGTTCCTTTCGGTCACGGAAGTGACGTGGTGGTGCGTGCCATTCTTGTGGTGGTCCCGCCGTGCAACCTGCCTACGGCACCGGCAGGTTGACCCACCTCCCGCTCTCGGCCGACCGCGCCATGGCGTCCAGCACGGCGGCGCTGCGCACGGCGTCCGCGAGTGTGGCGCCGTACGGCGTGCCCTCGGCGACGGAGCGCAGGAACCGGTACGCCTCGATGACCTTCAGGTCGTCGTAGCCCATGGCGTTGGCCGCGCCCGGCTGGAACGCGGCGAACTCGCCCGCGCCCGGGCCGACGTACACCGTGCTCACGGGCTGGTCCTGGTACGCCGTACCGCGGCTGACCCCGAGTTCGTTCATCCTCCTGAAGTCCCAGAACACCGCCCCCTTGGTGCCGTGCACCTCGAAGCCGTAGTTGTTCTGCTCGCCGACCGAGACCCGGCAGGCCTCCAGGACCCCGCGGGCGCCGGAGGCGAAGCGCAGCAGGCAGTTGACGTAGTCCTCGTTCTCGACCGGCCCCAGCTCGCCGCCGGTGGCGAGCGCGTGGCCCGCGGTGGCCCGGGTCGGGCGGGCCCGCTCGGGGACGAAGACGGCGGTGTCCGCAGTGAGGGAGGCGAGGTCGCCGAGCAGGAAGCAGGCCAGGTCGGCGCCGTGCGAGGCCAGGTCGCCGAGGACCCCGCTGCCGCCGCGCGCCCGCTCGTACCGCCAAGTCAGCGCCCCGTCCGGGTGGGCGGCGTAATCGCTGAACAGCCGGATGCGGACATGCGTGACGGTACCGAGCTCGCCGGAGGCGATCAGCTCGCGGGCGGCCTCCACGGCGGGCGCGTTGCGGTAGTTGAAGCCGACCGCGCCCTGCACGCCCGCCTTGGCGACGGCGTCGGCGACCGCGCGGGCATCCTCGGCACTCAGGCCCACCGGCTTCTCGATCCAGATGTGCTTGCCGGCCTCGGCCATCGCCACGCCGAGCTCCCGGTGCAGGAAGTTCGGCGCGGTGATGCTGACGGCCTGGACGCGCGGATCGGCGGCCACCTCGCGCCAGTCACGGGTAGCGGAGGCGAACCCGAACCGCGCGGCGGCCTCCTCCGCGCGGCCCGGCACCTCCTCGGCCACCGTGACCAGCCGGGGGCGCAGCGGCAGCTGCGGATAGTGGTGCGGGAGGCGGACATACGCCTGGGTGTGCACCCGGCCCATCCAGCCGAACCCGACGACGGCGACACCGAGCGCATCCACCATGACAGCCCCTCACTCGGACCGGTCCATCTCCTGTCCAGGTCACGATGTCCGGACATGAACTGGGCTGTCAAGAAGCGCGGGCCCGCGCTGACCCGTCAGAGGTGGTCGGAGGGGCAGAGAGGGGGCGGGCGCGGTCAGAGGTTGATGGCGTAGGCCTTGCGCAGCGTCTCGTGCACGGTCCACGTCGTACGGTCGCCCGCGCGCAGCACGGCCATGTCGCCCGGCCCGACCTTCAGCGTCGGACCGCCCTCGACCTCGATCGTCGCCGAGCCGCTGATCACGACGAACAGCTCGTCCGCCTCGGTGTCGGTGACCACGCCGGGCGTGATCTGCCAGATGCCGCGGATCTGCCGGCCGTCCGCCGACTCCCAGACCACCTTGCCGGTCACCTCGGGGGTCCCGGAGACGATCTGCTCCGGGTCGAGGGGCTCGGGTTCGAGGTCGGCGTCGGGGATGTGGAGAGCGAAGCTGTGCGTCATGAGGCCGACCCTAGCCAGCGCCCGTGCCGTGCCGCCGCAGACAGTGTGTGGGGCATACGGCCTGGTGAGAGGACACTTCGTCGGGCGTGGGGGCGGGGCGAGGACGGGCGGTGGACCCGTGGCCGACTGGCGGTGGCGCCGGGCCCGGGTGATCGTGGAGGGCATGGCTGACCGCACGGCGGCCCCCGGTGAGCCGCACCGGGGGCACGACACGCGCGAGGCCGTCCTGTTCGGCGGGGTCTACGGCGCCGTCCTCGCCAGCTCGATGGTCGCCGCGCTCTCCAAGTACGGCCGCAGCGACGCCGCCGTGCGCCGCTACGACGCCGCCTGGCTGCTGGTGACCGCGCTGGCCTCCGCCCTCGCCCACGGCTATGCCCACTACATCGCCGAGCGGGGCGCGCACCGCCGCTGGGACGTGCTGCGGAGCCTGCGGAACGAGTGGCCGCTGGTCGCGGTCGTCCTGCCCTCGGTGTTCCTGCTGGCGGGCGCCGGCTGGCACTGGTGGGCGGCGAACGGTGTCCAGTACGTGGTGTTCGGTCTCAACATCGCGATCCTGTTCACCCTCGGCATGGTCACCGCCCGCTGGACGACGCGGAGTTGGCCGGTCTCCGTCCTCGTGGGCGCGGCGGACGCGCTGCTGGGCGTGGGTGTGGTGGTGGCGAACGCGTTCATCAAGTAGGCACCCCGGGGCGCCGCTGGGCATGGAGTCGGTATGACCACCGAACCGGCCGCCCCGCGCGCATCTGGACACGGACGCGGTGTTCGCCGTCAAGGACAGCCTGGTCAAGGACTGGAGCCCGCGCAGCCGAGGTGACCGGGGCACCCGCACAGGTGCGGTAGGGTTGACCTGCGTGATCACGCGGAACGCTCCGCGTGGACCCGCAACGGGACGTGGCGCAGCTTGGTAGCGCACTTGACTGGGGGTCAAGGGGTCGCAGGTTCAAATCCTGTCGTCCCGACTTGCGAAAACGCAGGTCGGAGGCCGTGCTGGAGTAATCCGGCACGGCCTCTTGACCATTCTTGGGGACACGCCGAGCAGCTGTACGCCGAGGCCACGACCACGTCGCCCGAAGTCCCTGGCCGGCAAGTTCAGCAAGGGCCTCCGGTGCAGGGACTGCCGCATTCCCCTGGTGCCGTCGCGAGCTGCCCGTCGGCGCGAGTGAGAGCGGGCAGGTGTGTGGTCGATCGGCAGGTCGGGGCGCCAGGCGGTGAGGATCTGGGCGCTGCACTCGAACAGGTTCGGGGGTAGGGAGTCCAGTGGCCACCAGCGCCAGTCGCCGACGCTCTCGTCGGGCTGGTCGGCAGGCTCTCCGCGCCACCGTGTGACGAGCGCGCCGAAGGTGATGCGGACGACGTCGCCTGCCTGGTCGAGGAGCATGCCCAGGAGGCGGACGTCGGCGGGGTCCGCGTACAGGCCGGTCTCCTCGGCGAGTTCACGCACGACTGCCTCCTGCAGAGACTCGCCCGGCTCCACAGTCCCGCCGGGCAGCTCTCGTGTGCCCAGCCGGTGCCGGCCCAGGAGCAGGCCCCGGGGCCCGAGGAGCACGGCGCCGACGCCCACCGCCGCGCGGGCGACAGGCGGCTTCGCGGTACGGGGACGGGCGGTGATCCGGGCCGGTCGGTAGACCTGGAACAGCCGGTAGGAGGCGTGGTTGTTCTCCTGCGGCGCATCGAGGACGGTGACGCTCTTCACGCGAAGCCCGTACTGGACGAGCAGGTCTTCCCACAACTCGGGTGTGAGCACCCACATGTGCACGGTGAGGTCGTCGCCGTCCAGCAGGCGCAGGATCTCCGGGCGTGGGACGACGGTCGAGCTGGGGCCGTCGCAGGCGGAGTTGGTGTGCAGCACGGTGAAGCACAGCCGGCCCCCGGGCTTGAGGGCGGTCGCCAGGGCGGGCAGGAGTCGGTGCGGGTCGAGGAAGTGGACGGTGCTGAGGGAGAGGATCACGTCGTACGGCGCTGCCGTGCCCAGGTGCTCGACGGCGTCGGCGTGGACCAGCCGCAGTCCCGGCACATCGGGATAGCGGACGCGGGCCCGCTTGAGTTGGCTGGGGGAAGCGTCGACGCCGTCGACCTGCGCGCCGTAGGCGCGGGCCAGGTGTGCGGCGTGCCGGGCGGGGCCGCAGCCGAGGTCCAGGACGCGCAGACCCCTCAGGTCCCCGAGGATGTCGTCCCCCGGCCCGTTCGCCGCGGGACCCCAGGCGATCTGGTCCACTTCCGTCAGGGGCGTACCGCGCCGCAGGTGGTGTGCTCCGTAGGCGTCCCAGGCGAGGCGTGTCTGCCGCTCGGTGTCCAACACGGTGGCTCCAAAGTCGAGTTCAGGGGCGGAGGGCGTAGCAGCGCAGCACGTCGAGATCGGCGGTCCGGACGTCGGACCAGCGTGTGGTGAGCATCGCGGCCTCGGCGGCGGTGATCCCGAGGTGCTTGAGGGGGGCGCTGTCCTCGCGACGGCCGGCGAGTTCGGTGACGACCCAGAAGGTGCCGCCGGGTGCCAGGACTTGGCGGACGCGGTCGATGAACGCCGGCTTGTCGTCCATCCACCGGTAGACCAGGCGGCAGGTGACGACCGCGTACGCGGGGTCCGGGAGGGCGCTGAGGTCGTCGGCGGTGAAGTCCATCAGATGCCAGGTCGGCCCGTCGTCGCGCTGCGCGTTCTGGGCTGCGGTGATGGCGCTGGGCGCGAAGTCGATGCCGGTGGTGCGGTAACCGAACTGGTGGAGGCGACGGGCGAGGGCGCCGTCGCCGGTGCCGATGTCGAGAGCCGGGCGTCCGCGGCCGGGCTCGACATGATCCGCCAAAAGCGTAGCTTCGGCGCTGGTGGTTTTCCGGTACCGGCGTCCGCCGGCCCAGAGCGGTTCCCAATAGCCGGGGCCGGCAGTAACAGTCGTCATTCGTCTCCTTCGCGAGCGGGCGGCACCGGCGCGGCCGTGGCCCCGGTGGGCGGGGTTGGGTGCGGGATGGCGGGTGCCGGCGCGTACTGGGCGGCCTGGGCGTCGAACATCGCGGCGTAGCGGCCCTGGGCAGCCATCAGCTCTTGGTGATTGCCCTGTTCGGCCAGTCGGCCCTGGTGCAGGACGTAGATGCGGTCGGCGTGCCGGACGCCGGACATGCGGTGGGTGACCAGGACGACGGCCCGGTTCGGGGCGGCGAGCCGGCGGATACGGTCGAAGGCGGCGATCTCCGCTTGTGGGTCGAGGGCGGAAGTGGGCTCGTCCACGATGAGGACGCCGTCGGCCGCTGAGGTGGAGCTGCGCCAGTGGGTGCGGGCCAGGCCGATCTTCTGCCACTCGCCGCCGGACAGTTCGCTTGCGCCGCGGAACATCCGGGCCAGCAGGCTCTGCAGGCCGTCGGGGAGTTTCTCGATGACGGGTCCGGCCCCGGCGTAGTCGACGGACGGCTGCAGGTCCTCGGGGCCGGCTTCATGGGCGGGGCGGCCGATCCGGATGTTCATCGCTGCCGTGACGGGCCAGCGTTGAAAGTCCTGGGTGAGCAGTGCGACGCGGTCGAAGAGGTGGGAGCGGTCCAGGGACGCCACCTCGGCATCACCCCATAGAACGGTCCCGCTCTGCGGCAGCAGGAGGCCCGACAGCACCTTCATCAGAGTGCTCTTGCCGGAACCGTTCTCGCCGACCACCGCGGTGACCGAGCCCATGGGCAGTGCGAGCGACACACCGTCCAGGGCAGGGCTCTGGCGGTCTGGGTAGTGGTAGGTGACCTGGTCGAGGACCACCTGCTTCACCCGTGTGGGAACGGGATCGCCTCCGCGAGGGATGGCCCGCCGTGCGGCCTCGTTCAGGAAGCGGGAGTGATCGCGGACGTAGAGGGACTCCTCGTGCAGCTGGTTCACGTTCATCACCAGTGCGCCCAGGCTCGCCGAGCCGGAGCGGACGGCGATGACCGCGGTCCCGGCTACGGCCAGACTCATGTGCCCGCTCATGATCAGCAAGAACATGGTCCCGTACGTTGCCGCCATAGCCAGACCGGACATGGCGGCAGCGACCCACTCCGTGGCGGCCTTGCTGGAGGCCAGCCGCTCCTGCTCGGCTTCGGCGCTCTCGGCCATGCGCTGGTACCGGCCGAGCAGGAACGGACCGACGGCGTGGATGCGTACCTCCTGGGCTGCGCTGCGCTCGGTGAGCAGATTGCCGATAAGGCGGCCGGCCCGTACATGCTCGATCCAGGTCATCACCGACACATATCGTTCTTGCGCCACGCGCATGGCGCCCCAACCCCGTGGGGCGGCGATCAGGATCAGCATGGGCAGCAATGCCGGGTGCAGGGCAGTGAGCACACCGGCCGTTGCGATCAGTGAGATGGTGCCGTTCAGGGCGGCTACGCACGCGCTGATCATGCGGCGGGCGGATGCCGCACCGTACTGGGCGACGTCGATCAGCCTGCGGAAGTCCGGGTCCTCGATGGCTTCCAGTTCGACCGAAGCCGCGGCGGCCAGGTACTGAGTGGTGGCGATCCGCTCGACGAGAGGTTCCAGGCGGCCCGCCCGTGAGGTGGACCATCCGGCGAAAGCCGAGTTGACCACCGCGATCCCGGCGGCGGCGAGCAGCCCGGGCAACACCGCGTGCAACCGCTGCACCGCCGTGCCCGAGCCGAGCAGCGCGTGCATGACCGCATTGACCGCGAGCAGCCCGACGGCTGCCGCGATGCCTTGTCCGATCTCGCTGTATGTGACGGCAAGCAAGGCACGCCGGTCCGCGTCCCACGCCATCCGTAAGGTCGTCCCGACCAGCCCTGGCATGGAGCGCAGGGCGGACAGCAGGGTCAGGTCCAGTCGCGCGTGCTCGTGTTCGGACCAGCCCGTGTCGTAGCGCAGAGGACCCCCGAACAGCTCATGTTCGGCGTCGGAAACCTGGGGTTCGACCATCCGCACACGTCCGAAGAACCGCATCACAGGACGCCTCCTTGTGTAGGCCGGTGAAGAGCCCGGTATGCGGGCCGATGAGTGAGGCCGCTCTTGGATTCGGTCATGCCAGGTACCTCGTATCCGGTCGCGCTGCGCTCTGGGCGGCGTCAACTTGGCGCCAGGATCGAGTGGAGCACGGGACGGCCGGCCGGAGACGTTCGAATACGGCGGCAGGATCGACGAGGGCGGGTACAGGATTCACGGGGTCCTCCAAACGGACGCGCGAGGGGTACTGGTGCTCTAACAACGGCCCCCGGATGGACCTGTAACGGGCAGTACCGGAGCAGATCGTGGACAGATGTTCTATGGGGTGATTGAGGGCAAGCGCGCCTTGCCCGGGGGCGTGCCTGTGTCGCTCGAACGGCTCGGATCACCCCTTCGAGGTATTGCGGGGGAGAGTCCGTCAGGCGCGGTTCCCGGCCCGGTTCACTGCGGGCGGGCCCGGAGACCAGCCTCCGCGAGATCAAGAAGTCGGCGGAACACGCCCAGCGGATCTCTTCCGTCCCTTCCGTCCGCGGTTTCTTCATGGTTCCTGCCGGTTTTCGTCACTGCCGCGTCACAGGTGCTGCGCGGTGGAACCCCTGGTCAGGCGGCTCTGTCTCCGTCGGTGAGCACCGGCTCGGAGCCGGTCGTCCTGTGCACGCCGAACCTCGGGGGACCCCATGCAGCACCGAAACACCATCCGCGTCGCCGCGTCGGCGATTGCAGCGATCGCGGCGACCGTGTCGCTGACCGCGTGCCAGTCGGGCGACGACGGGCACGCGTCCAAGGCACCGTCCCAGGCCCCGATCATCGGGGCTCCGTCCCCCACGGCCCCTTCCGCCACGGCCCCTTCCCCCGCGGCAGCCTCTCCTACGGCCTCCTCGCCGGCCGCCTCCTCGCCCGCGAGCCCGGCCGCGCCTGTCTCACCGGCGTCCGACACCTCGACCCACGCCGTACCGGCGTGCGCGGCCACGTCGCTGGAGGCGACGGCGTACCAGGCTGCCGTACGCCCGGACGGCACGGGCACCGGAGCGGCGGTCGTCCAGTTCGTCAACGTGTCCGGCAAGGCGTGCGTCCTGCAGGGCCACCCGACGGTGGCCGGGGCGGGCATGGGTTCGCCCGAGCACAACACCCCGCTGGCGGTGACCGCTGCCGGTGCCGCGTCGACCGTGAAGCTGGCGCCCGGCGGCAAGGCGTGGGTGAAGCTGACCTTCGTCCAGGTGCAGGGCGAGGGTGACGGCTACTGCGTGTCCGGCGCGAAGCCCGCCTCGTACCCGACGCTGGTGGTCGGGCTGCCCGGCGCCGGGGCACATCAAGTCGCTCTGACGGACGGGGTGTTCGCCGAGTGCGACAACAAGGTCACGGCGACGGCGGTCTCGGCGGCGAAGCCGTCCTGACGATGGCGCGAGGGCGCGGGCGTCGACCGTCCCGTCAGCGGGCCGCTGTCGCGTTCACGGCGGCCCGCGCCGCCCGCTCCACCCGTGCGACGCCGTCCTGCATCGACGCGTGGCCGTCCGAGAGGACCGCGACGAGGTAGTGGTGGCCGCCCGTCGTGATCAGGCCGACGCTGTTGACGTCCCACAGCCCGGTCGTGTTCCGCTCCAGCCAGCCGTTCTTCAGGGCCCACCCGGAGCCGGCCGCCGCCGAGACGCCCCAGGACTGCTCGGTGGCGATCCGGCGCATCAGGGTGCCGATGTAGGCGCGGGACGCCTGGTTGAGCGCGGGCGCGGAGCCCGTCTTCGTGGTCGGGCCGGTGTCGAAGACCGCGCGCAGCAGTCGTATCTGGTCGCTCGCCGTGGTGCGGGTCAGCCCCCACTTGGCGCCGGGGCCGCCCGTGGTGGAGGTCAGGCCCAGCCGCTTGTTCGCCGCCTGGAGGCCGGGGGCGAGGCCGATGCGCCGCCAGAGGGCGTTCGCGGCCGTGTTGTCGCTGTGCTCGATCATCGTCTCCGCCTGGGCGCGCTCCTGGGCGGTCAGGGCGTGCCCGGAGTCCTGCGCCTGTAGCAGCAGCGTGGCGAGGATGTCGACCTTGACGATGCTCGCGGTGTCGTAGGGGGTGTCGGCGCCGTACAGCGCGGGCTGCCGGCCGGTGGCGTCCAGGTCGAGCACCGCTGTCGTCACGCGCGGTGCCGGGGTCGGCACCGTGGCTGTGGCCGCCTGTGCCGGGCTGAGGGTGCCGGCCGTGACCAGCGTCGTCAGTGTGGCCGCGAGCACGCCGCAGAGCGACAGGGAACGGGTTCGGTTCGGCATGGAGTGAACGTAGACAAGACGCCGCCTCGGCGAAGTGACGGCTGCCACGAAAAGGTCTCTTTACGGGCTGTTTGTGAGCAGAGCAACAGATATGCGCACCAATAGTCACCGAGCCTCGCACGGCGTGACCGGCAGGCCGTGGGGGAACAATGTGACCAGAGGGGCGGACCGGCACCCGGGAGGCGTCATGGGCACATCAGCGGAGCCACGAGTGACCGGCCTGGAGATCCGGTCCATCGACTACGTCCCCCTGGACGAGCGGCACGGCAAGCTCTGGCACCTCGGCCCGCTGTGGTTCATGTCCAACGCCCAGATCGCCACCCTGGCGGTCGGCCTGATCAGCATCACCGAGGGCGGCAACCTCATCTGGTCGCTGCTCTCCATCGTCGCCGGCACCGTCATCGGCACCTTCTTCATGGCCTTCCACTCGGCCCAGGGGCCCCAGCTGGGCCTGCCGCAGATGATCCAGTCGCGGCCCCAGTTCGGCTACGTCGGCGCCCTCCTGGTGTGGCTCTTCGCCTACGTGCAGTACGCGGGGTTCAACGTCTTCAACAGCATCCTCGCCGCGGACTCCCTGCACACCACCCTGCACGGGAGCGTCAAGCTGTGGGTGGTCGTGGTCACCGTGATCGCGCTCGTCATCGCGCTGGTGGGCTACGACATCATCCACAAGGCCGAGCGGTTCCTGACGTACACCTTCCTGGTCATCTTCGGGATCTTCACCGTCGGCGTCCTCGTCACCCTGCACTACCCGGCGGGCTCCTTCGACCTCGGCGGCTTCAAGTGGACGCCGTTCCTCGCCCAGTTCGGTGTCGTCGCCGGCTACCAGATCAGCTGGGCCATCTACGTCTCGGACTACTCGCGCTATCTCCCGCCGGACGTGACGGTCCGCAAGACCTTCTACTGGACGTACTTCGGCTCCGCGCTCGGCGGGATCTGGCTGATGGTGCTCGGGTCCCTGCTGGCGGCCTGGGCCGGCAAGGACTTCGAGACCATCAAGTCGATCAACGCGGCCGGCGACAAGGTGTTCAGCGGGTTCGGCGCGATCGTGCTGCTCTTCGCCGCTCTCGGCCTGGTGTCCGTCACCGCGCTGAACATGTACGGCGGTTCGCTGACGCTCATCAGCGCCATCGACTCGTTCAAGCGGGTCCGGCCCACGCTCGCGGTACGCCTGGTGACCCTCGGTCTGACCGCGGCGCTCTCCCTGGTCGGCGCGCTGGCCGCGACCTCCAACTTCCTGGAGAACTTCAACAACTTCCTGCTGCTGGTGCTCTACCTGTTCATCCCGTGGACCGCGGTGAACCTCATGGACTACTACGTCGTGCGCCGCGGCCACTACGCCGTCGCCGAGATCTTCAACCCGCACGGAATCTACGGGCGTTGGGGCTGGCACGGCATCACCGCCTACCTGGCGGGCTTCGTGGCCATGATCCCGTTCTTCTCCGTCGGGACCCTGTATGTCGGCCCCGCCGCCAAGGCGCTCGGCGGAGCCGACATCTCCCTGTTCATCGGACTGCCGGTCTCCGCGCTGCTGTACTGGTGGCTGACCCGCTCGATCGACGTGGAGGCCGAGACGCGGGTCGCCGAGGCGGAGGCGGTGGCCCTGGAGCGGGCGGCACACGAGCACCGCGAGCCCTGAACTGCGAAGTTCCCCTGGCCGGAAGCGCGTTCAGTCCTGCGGGTCTGTCCTTCCCGTCGCGCCCGTCGCCTTCGCCGCCCACAGGCTCCGGACATGTCCCAGGTGCCGGGTCATGATCGCGTGTACGGCCGTCTCGTCGCGCTCCAGCAGCGCGTCGAGGAGTTCCAGGTGCTCCTCGGCCGAGGCCAGCAGGCGGCCCGCCTCGACCAGGGCGGTCAGGCCGTAGAGGCGGGAGCGCCCCCGCAGGTCCGCGACCACCTCGACCAGGTGGGCGTTGCCCGCGAGGGCGAGCAGGCCCAGGTGGAAGCGGGTGTCGGCCTCGACGTAAGCGATCAGGTCGCCCGCCACCGCCGCGGTCACGATCTCCCGGGCGGCCGGGCGCAGCGCCTCCAGCGAGACCCGGTCGGCGGTGCGGGCCAGCTCCACCACGGTGGGGATCTCGATGAGCGCACGGATGTGCGTGTACTCGTCGAGCTGCTGGTCGGAGACCGCGGTGACCCGGAAGCCCTTGTTGGGCACCGTGTCGACCAGCCCCTCCTTGGCGAGGTCCAGCATCGCCTCCCGCACCGGCGTCGCCGACACACCGAAGCGGGCGGCGAGCGACGGCGCCGAGTGGACCTCGCCCGGCCGCAGCTCGCCCGCGATCAGCGCGGCCCGCAGTGCGTCGGCGACCCGCTCGCGGTAGCTGCTCCGCCGGCCGCCGAGCCGGGGGAGCGCGGGTGCGTCCGCACCCTGTGGACCCTGTGGTCTCTGTGCCATGTCACGCATCATCGCAGACTGGTCATCGTCTGGTTGTCGCCCGGTCGTCGCAGCCTAGAGTACGAACCCTTCCGGGAAGGGATCGGTCGGGTCGAGCAGGTACTGGGCGGTGCCGGTGATCCAGGCGCGGCCGGTGAAGCTCGGCAGGACGGCGGGGATTCCGGCGACCTCGGTCGTGCCCAGGAGCCGGCCCGTGAACCGGGTGCCGATGAACGACTCGTTCACGAACTCGGTGTGCAGCGGGAGTTCGCCCCGCGCGTGCAGTTGCGCCATGCGCGCGCTCGTACCCGTGCCGCAGGGGGAGCGGTCGAACCAGCCGGGGTGGATGGCCATCGCATGCCTGGAGAGGCGAGCGGTGGCGCCGGGCGCGTACAGGTGGACGTGGTGGCAGCCGCGGATGGACGGGTCCTCCGGGTGCACCGGCTCCTCCTCGGCGTTGATCGCCTCCATCAGCGCCAGCCCGGCGGCGAGGATGTCGTCCTTGCGGGCCCGGTCGAAGGGCAGGCCGAACTCCTCCAGCGGCAGGATGGCGTAGAAGTTGCCGCCGTAGGCGAGGTCGTACGTCACCGTGCGCCCGTCGGCGAGCACCGCCTTGCGGTCCAGGCCGACACTGAAGGACGGCACATTGCGCAACGTGACGTTCTTGGCGGCACCGTCCTCGACCGCGACCTCGGCCACCACGACGCCCGCCGGGGTGTCCAGGCGGATCGTGGTCACCGGCTCCACGACCTCCACCATGCCGGTCTCGACCAGCACGGTGGCCACCCCGATCGTGCCGTGCCCGCACATCGGCAGATAGCCGGACACCTCGATGTAGATCACGCCCCAGTCGCAGTCGGGGCGGGTCGGCGGCTGGAGGATCGCGCCGCTCATCGCGGAGTGACCGCGCGGCTCGTTCATCAGCAACTGCTTGACGGGGTCGCGGTGTTCACGGAAGTACAGGCGTCGTTCGTTCATCGTCGCACCCGGTACGGTGCCGATCCCGCCGGTGATCACCCGGGTCGGCATGCCCTCGGTGTGCGAGTCGACGGCGTGCAGGACGAGCTTGCTGCGCATGCTCTGGCCTCCTTCTCAGCCTTCTTTCTCGGCCTTCACGGACTTCACAGACTTCACGGACTTCTCAGGCGAGTCCGGCGGCCACGGCCTTCTCGGTGGCTGCCCGGACCGCGGCCTCCTGCTCCGGCAGCAAGGGCACGCGCGGCGGGCGCACCGGGCCGCCGTAGCGGCCGACGATGTCCATGGACAGCTTGATGGCCTGCACGAACTCCGTCCGCGAGTCCCAGCGCAGCAGCGAGTGCAGCTGCCGGTACAGGGGGAGCGCGGTGGTGAGGTCGCCGGCCACGGCGGCGCGGTACAGCTCCGCCGAGGCCGCGGGCAGGGCGTTCGGGTACCCGGCCACCCAGCCCTTGGCGCCCGCCATGGCCAGCTCCAGCAGGACGTCGTCGGCGCCGATCAACAGGTCCAGTTCCGGGGCGAGTTCGGCGATCCGGTACGCGCGGCGGACGTCGCCGGAGAACTCCTTGACGGCGTGGACGTGGCCCTCGCCGTGCAGCCGGGCGAGGAGTTCGGGCGCGAGGTCGACCTTGGTGTCGATCGGGTTGTTGTACGCCACCACGGGCAGGCCCGCCCTGGCGACCTCGGCGTAGTGCGCGACCACGGAACGCTCGTCGGCGCGATAGGCGTTGGGCGGCAGCAGCATCACCGAGGCGCAGCCGGCCTCGCCCGCCTGCTCGGTCCAGCGGCGGGCCTCGGCGGAGCCGTACGCGGCGACGCCCGGCATCACCCGCGCACCGCCGACCGCGGCCACGGCCGTCTCCACCACCTTGGCGCGCTCCTGAGCGGTGAGCACCTGGTACTCGCCGAGCGAGCCGTTCGGCACGACGCCGTCGCAGCCGTTCGCGACGAGCCAGGCGCAGTGCTCGGCGAACCGGTCGTAGTCGACCGAGAGGTCGGCGCGGAGGGGGAGCGCGGTGGCGACGAGGATGCCGCGCCAGGGTCGGTTCTCCGGGTGGGTCATGAAGGGCCCCAATCAAATAGGGTGTGACATGTTACTGCGCCGTGCTGAGGTCTGCTCGGGGTGTGCTCGCGGTCAGTCCGGCCGCTCCACGGGCAGTTCGGCCAGTACCCCGAGCGGCACCGGCCGGGCGAACGGCCGTCGTCCCGGGGTGAGCGGGCAGCCGGCCACGCCCGCCACCGCCGGTGCGCAGACCCGGCCCTGGCACCAGCCCATCCCGGCCCGGGTCAGCAGCTTCACGGTGCGCAGGTCGCCCGCGCCGAGCGTGCCGGCGGCTGTACGGACCTCCCTGGCGGTGACCTCCTCGCAGCGGCACACCACCGTGTCGTCCGTGACCTGGTCCGCCCAGCCCGCGGGTGGTGCGTACACGGCGTCGACGGCCGCGTAGAACGCTCGCAGCCCCTTGCGGCTCCGGGCGGCGGCGGCCCAGCCGCGCGGGTCGGGGGCCCTGCCGTACAGGCGGGCGGCGATCGAGCGTCCGGCGATGTGCCCCTCGGCCAGCGCGAGCGAGGAGCCGCCGATCCCGGTGGTCTCGCCTGCGGCCCAGACGCCGGGCACGTCGGTGCGCTGCTCGTCGTCGACGCGTACGTCCGTCCCGGACAGGGCGCAGCCGAGGGTCTCGGCGAGATCGGTGTGCGGCAGCATGCCGTGTCCGACGGCGAGGGTGTCGCACGGGATGCGGCGCGAACTGCCGGGTCGCGGGCGCCCGTTGCGGTCCAGTGCGGCGACGGTGACCGCCTCCAGGTGCTCGGTGCCGTGCGCCTCGACCACGGTGTGCCGGGGCAGGGCACGCACGCCGTGCCTCAGCAACTGCCCCGCGTACCCGGCGCCTTCGGCGAGCTTGCCGGGCTGCGCGGCCAGCTCGGGCGCCCGCCGCAGCAGGGCCGCCGGTCCGGCCGCTTCGACCAGCGCGACCACGCGGGCACCGGCCGCCGCGAATCCGGCGGCCACGGGCAGCAGCAGGACGCCGGTGCCCGCGACGACGGCCCTGCGGCCCGGCAGTACCAGGCCGCCCTTGAGCATGGCCTGCGCACCGCCCGCGGTGACGACGCCGGGGAGCGTCCAGCCGGGGAAGGGCAGCACGCGTTCGTAGCCGCCGGTCGCGAGCAGGACGGCGTCGGCGCGGACGGTGACGCCCTCCTCCTGAGCGTCCTCCTCCTGAGCGTCCTCGTCCTGGGCGGGCCCGCGGAGCGCGTGCACCGTGACCACGCCGGTGTCCGAGTCCCGCTGCACGCACCAGACATGATGATCTGTCAGGTGCGTGATGCGTCCGGCGGTGCGGTGCCGGTCGAGGGCGTCCCGCAGGCGTGTCCAGGTGCGCCACTGGTGGTGCAGGGCCTGCGGGCGGCGGGCGCCGAGGGCGGTGGCGGGCTGCCGCCAGAACTGGCCGCCCGCCTGAGCTGCCGCGTCCACGAGGGTGACGCGCACGCCACGCTCGGCCGCCGCGAGCGCCCCGGCGAGGCCCGCCGGACCCGCGCCGACGACGGCGAGATGCGGTCGCTCAGCCATCGTCTCGCCCCGTCCCCCGCTGCGTGCGGATCACATCGCCCGGCCGTACGACGACCAGACAAGCTCGTTGATTCGCCCGGTCGTTGACCGTCACCAGGCAGTCGAAGCACACACCGATCCCGCAGAACACCCCGCGCGGGAGCCCGGCTTCGCGCGTGCTGCGCCAGGCGGTGACACCGGCTGTCCAGAGGGCTGCCGCGACCGTCTGGCCGGGCAGTGCCTCGACGGGCCGGCCGTCGAAGGTGACGGTGAACGCGGCACCCGGCCGGGCCCGGGTCAACTCCAGTGGATTCACGGGCGGTTGTCTCCCTTCTCCTTGAAGCTCTCCTCGAAGCCGAAGTGCTCCTCGAAGTGCTCCCCGAACCGCTCCGGACGGAACGGCGTGAGGTCCAGCTCCGGTGTCTTTCCGGTCAGCGTCCCGGCGATCAACTGGGCGGTACCGGTGGCCAGTCCGATGCCGGCGCCCTCGTGCCCGCAGGCGTGGAACAGGCCCGGCACTCGCGGGTCGGGGCCGATCGCCGGGAGGTGGTCGGGCAGATACGGCCGGAACCCCGCGTAGGTCCGCAGCGCCCGCACCCGCTCCAGGAACGGGAACAGCCCGATCGCTCCGGCCGCGAGCGCCCGCACTGCCGGCAGCGACAAGGACCGGTCGAAGCCGACCCGTTCGCGGGTCGCCCCGATCAGGACGGGACCGGCGGCGGTGCCCTCCACGACCGGCGAGGTCCGCAGGCCCGCCGAGTCGCTCGCCACGTCGGCGACGTAGTCCGCGGCGTACACCTTGTGCCGGACCATGCGCGGCAGCGGCTCGGTGACCAGGACGAAGCCGCGGCGCGGGAGCACCGGCAGCCGTACGCCCGCCAGCGCCGCGATCTCGCCGCCCCAGGTGCCGGCCGCGTTCACCACCGCGGGCGCGTGGATGTCGCCCCGGTCCGTGCGGACGCCGAGCACGGCGCCGTCCGCCGCGCGCAGCACCCCGGTCACGGTCCGGCCCGTGTGCAGTCGTGCGCCGGAGACGCGGAGGAGGTGGGCCGCGGCCAGCGCGGGCATCACCTGGGCGTCCTGCGGGTAGTGCACCGCACCCGCCATTCCGGGCACCAAGTGCGGTTCCAGGTCGGGGAGTTCGTCGGGGCCGACCGGCTCGGCCGTGACCCCGGCGGCGCGCTGGCCCGCCGCGAAGGCGTGCAGCGCGGTGAGTGTGGCGGGCGTGGCGGCCACCACGACACCGCCCTTGGGCTCGTACTCGATCGACGCCCCCAGCTCCTCCGCCAGCTCCGCCCACAACCGGGCGGACAGCAGCGCGAGTTCCAGTTCGGGGCCGGGTTCCTTGTCGGAGACGAGCAGGTTGCCCTCGCCGGCACCCGTGGTGCCGCCGGCCACCGGGCCCCGGTCCACCACTCTCACGTCCAGGCCGGACCGGGCTGCGTACAAGGCGCAGGCCGCGCCTGCCATCCCGGCTCCGACGACCACGACATCGCAGGTCAGTCGCTTCGCCATGCCAGTACTATGTCACATGTTTCCCTCTCTGAGGAGACCCCGTTCACACCCGCGCCGCGAAGCCACTCAGCGCAGCACGGCCGCCAGGAGGTCGGCGCCCAGCGCCGTCAGGTCGGGCAGGTTGAGGGTGTAGCGGACGTAACGGCCGTGCCGCCGGGCCGTGAGCAGGCCCGCGCGGCGCAGGACAGCGAGGTGGCGGGAAACCTCCGGGCGTGAGAGTTCCCAGACGTGGGCCAGTTCAGCGGTGGTGCGCGGGCCGCGGGCCAGGGTGCGCAGCAGCCGCAGCCGTACCGGATGTGAGAGTGCCTCCAGCCGTAGCGTGACCGTTTCCAACGACACCGGCTCCGAAGGACTCGGCTCGGCCACGGGGTACTGCACCACCGGCTGCCACCCGCGCGCGTGGACCACCACCAGGTGCGGGCTGCCGAAGACACTGGGGATGAACGTGACCCCGGTGCCGTGGGCGGCGGTCGCGTTGTCCTGCAGCTTGTCCACGACGATGCAGTCGCCGTCCGGTGCCAGGGTGACGGCGCCGGAGACCGATGCGAGTGCCGCCCCGATGCCCTGACGCTTCAGCAGGTCGTTCTTCAGACGCAGGTCGGTGGCGAGCTGCACCGCGACGCCCGTCCAGGCGGCGTCGAAGAATGCCTCGGCGCACTGTTCGAGCGTGTGGCGCACCCGCGCCCGCACCGCGGCCGGGTCCGCGAGCAGCCGTTCCGCGAAGGCCTCCTGCCGCGCGCCGCGGGCCTGGGCCAGGTCCAGGACCCACTCGCGCGCAGTCGCGTCGGCGAGCGGCGACCGCGCACGGAAGTGGACCCGGTTGCTGCCGCACGTGGTGACGAGCGCGGCGGTCACATACGTTTCGTCGTCGATCCGGTCCACGTCGTCCAACTCCTCGGCGAGGGTCGGCCGAGGTCGGGCGGGTATCAGGAAGTCGGCTTGCGAGGAACGCCAGAGGAACTCCGCCTCCTGGAGCCGCTCGGCCAACTCCGGCCGCAGCCCGGCCCGGACGTCCCCGGCCCAGCCGGCGAACTGCGGATGATGCCCGGTTTCGGCCAGCACGTGCAGCATCGCGGTCAGCTCGGCCAGCGGGGAGGCGGCGAACCGCAGTCGCTCGGACGGCAGTCCGCTGATGTCGATCCTCAACGTCACCCCTCATCATCGCTGATCGGACGGCCGGGGACGGCGTCGGTTGACGGTATCCGTCAACCGACGTGCCCGGCCCGGCGGTCGGACGCACCGTTTGACTCCATGGCAACCACCACCAAGATCCATCCTCGCGCCTTCGTCCGTGCCTCCGGAGGCCCCCGCTATGCCGTCGCCCTGGCGGTGGATGCGCTCGGCACCGGCCTGCTGCGGCCCTTTCTGCTGCTCTACGGGGTGACGGTGCTGAGACTGTCCGCGCCGGCCACCGGCACCGCCATGGCGGTCGGCGTCGTCGCGGGTCTGGTGTGCATGCCCGCGGTGGGCCGATGGCTGGACCGGGGCGCACGCAGCACGGTCGTGGCGGCGTCGATGCTGGTGCGGGTGCTGGGCGTGGCGCTGCTGCTGGCCACCCCGGCCGGGCACGTCTGGCTGTTCGCGACGGCGGCGCTCTTCCTCGGCATCGGCAACCAGGCATGGCCCGCCGCCCACGCGGCGCTCGTGGCCACGGTCGCCCACGGCCGGCTACGCGATGCCGCTCTCGCTGGAGGCCGCGCCCTGCGCAACGCCGGCCTGGGCGTGGGCGCGCTCATCGCCACCGCATGCCTGGCGGGCGGCACCACCGCATTGCAGGCGCTGGCAGCCGTCACCGGGCTCGCCTATCTCGCCGCGGCGGCCTTGGCGTGGTCGGTCCACCTCCACGCGCATCCGGCCGCCACCCCGGCCAAGGACACGGAGGGCGCTCGCGCACCCCGGATGCGCGCGCTGCTGGCCGCCAACGTGATCTACGTCTTCTGCCTCAACGTCCCCGAAATCGCGCTCCCTCTGGTCCTGGTGACCCAGTTGCACGCGTCCCCGGTGTGGTCGGCAGCCATATTCGTGGCCAACACGGTGCTGGTGGTCACCCTGCAGGTTCCGGTCACCGTCCTGATGTCCCGCTACTCGCGGCGGACCGTGCTGGCTCTCGCCGGCGTGGTACTCGCCGCGTCCTACCTCGGCTTCCTCGCGGCCACTTCACTGGGACCCGGCTGGGGTGCCCCGGCCGTCGCCACGGTGTCCGTGGTCTGCACCCTCGGCGAGATCATCTACGCGGGCAGCGCCACCGCGCTCGTCACCGCCCTCGCCCCCGCCCATGTCCTGGGGCGCGCCCTCGCCCGCTTCGGGCTCTCCACGGGCTTCGGCCTCGCCGTCTCCCCGGCGGTCATCACCGCACTCGCGCCCCACGGCCCGGCCGCCCTCTGGGGCAGCCTCGCCGCCGGGACGCTTCTCTCCGCGTCCGCCGTCGCCACCGAGAAGGACCAGGGAACTCGGCTCAGCGACGGTCCCGGGCGCCCTTCTTGGACTGGGCGGGGCATGCCGAGCGGATCCCGGACCCGCTACCGCAACCTCAACGGTGGTCAGGGCCGGGCATGATGACACGGCGTGGCCGCGGACATCACCTCCCCCGGGGATGATGTCCGCGACCCCTTCCCCCCGGTGCCGGACTGTGGTCGTACGGTCGTACGGTCGTACGGTCGTCCGTGTGCCGTCACCAGCACATGACCGCGGTCTCTCCCGCACCCCACGTGGAGTAGAGGCGGACCCGGACGACATAGCGGCGGCCCATGACGAACCGGACCCTGACGGCGGCGTTCTGCGAGGTGCCCCCGTCGTCGTGGCCCGCGAGGAAGCGCGGTTCCCCGTCGCGCTCCTCGAAGACCATCAGCACGGTGTCGGCGTCGCCGAAGGTGCCCACGGTGTAGTCGCGGGTCTCCGGCGGCTCGACGGTGAAGTCGGCCTGCTCACGCGGGCCGAGCCTGAGCGGAGCCGAGCGGAACGGCACCAGCGCGGCCGGCGGCCGGGGCGCCGCGACGGGCGGATACCAGCGGAGCGCGAACTCCTTGTCGGCCGGGGACAGCACACCGGGCGGCTGCAACCCGCCCCGGTACCGCTCCGGTTCCAGGATCAGTCCGGGCCCGAACGGGAACTCCATCAACGACTGCGGATCCCACACCGGGCCGGCCGCCTCGCAGGCGTCCAGCTTGCGCAGGATGTTGTCGTAGGTCGTCTGCCGGTTCCAGAAGTGGGGCGGGCCCGCCAGCTCCGCGTACACGGCCTCGTCGTCCCAGTGGATACCGGCGAACGGACTCTGGTGCTCGTGGAGCATGCCGAGCGCGTGCCCGATCTGGTGCAGCACCGTGGCACGTTCGCCCGGCGCGGTCACGTCCCAGCCCAGGTTCATGGTGCGCTCGCCCTGGCCGACCGACAGCGCGTCCCGGCCCACCGCCGACCAGGACCCGGCACCGGCCTGGAACCCGATCCGCAGTTCCGCCTCGTGCCGGTCGCCGACCTCGGCGAAGGTGATGCCGATGCCGAGGTCCTGCCACTCGCGGAAGCACTCGCGCACCACGTCCCGCTGTTCCTTGCCGCCGGCCCACGGCACCTGGCGCAGCTCCCCGGTCCCGGGGACCGGGATCACCGAGGCGTCGGAGTCGGCGTCGTAGAAGTGGTAGTGCAGGACCGTGCCGTTGACCCACATCCGCCGCCCGCCCAGCAGCGCGCCCAGCCGCTCGGCGGTCAGCCCCGGCGGGAAGGCCGGTGCCGACTGCTGCGGGAGCGAGCAGAGATGTCGGGTCATGCGTCCAGCCTGCCGCTCCCGCCGGGCACGCGCCTGAGTCAGGGGCTACTCAAGTCGCTGTGTATCAAATCTGAGTAATCGCACTCCAGTTGATGTGACGACTTACGAACAGGGTGCGAGGACTGACGTGAGGACCGACGCAAGGGCGCTGGAACTGCCCTGGTCGTTCACCGGCCGGGAGGCCGAACTGGACTTGGTTCGCTGGTCGTTGACCGCCGGGCGGCCCGGCATCGTGGTGACCGGGCCGGCCGGTCGCGGCAAGACCCGGCTGATCACGGAGGCGGTCCGGGGCACGGACTGCGTCCGGGTGACCGGGACGCCCGAGATCCGAGGGCTGCGGTTCGCGGCCTTCGCGCACCTGCTGCCCGACACCGTCTCGCTGCACCGCGCGGTCCACCTCCTGTCCGGCGTACGGCTCCTGGTCGTGGACGACGCCCAGCTGCTGGACGAGGCCTCCGCCGCGCTCGTGCACCAGCTCGCCGTGCACGGACGCACCCGTCTGCTCGTCGCCGCGGCGGACGGTACCCCTGCACCGGCCGCGGTGTCCCGGCTGTGGACCGGGGAGCTGCTGCCCCGGCTGGCCCTGGCGCCGCTGCCCCACGAGGACACCGCTCAACTGCTCTCCCCCAGTCTCGAACAGACTCGACCGGGGGGACCCCCATCCGACGGACTGGAACCGCTCACCGTGCGCCGCCTGTACCGCGTGTGCCGGGGCGATCTGCGGCTGCTGCGTGAGCTGTTGGGCGCGCTGTGTGGCTCCGGTTGCCTGAACCGGCTTGCGGACACCGGCCAGTTGGCATGGCGCGGCCCGCTCCCCGTCACCGCGGCCGTCCGCGAGCGCCTGGCACCCGCCCTGGAGCGGACCGGCCCCGGCGAACGCGACACCCTGGAACGCCTCGCGTTCGCCGAGCCCCTGCCGCTGCCCCTGACCGACTTCGACGTCGACGTCCTCGAACGCCTGGAGGAGGACGGTCTGATCCACGCCGACGAGCAGGGCGCCGTCACCCTGGCCCACCCGCTGCACGGACCCGCCCTGCGCGCCACGGCCGGGCGGCTGCGGGCCCGTCGGCTCGCCCGTACCCCGGACCGCCTCCGGCCCGCCCTCGCAGCCGAACAGGCCAGCCTGGAGCGGCGGTTGGCGGAGCTGGACGTGCGGTCCGTGCCGACGCCGGTGGGGGACTGGCTGTCGGCCGAGGGCCTGCCTGTGCCTGCCGGGTACGCCGCCGCGCGCGCCCGGCACGCCCGGCTGCGCGGAGAGCTGCGGGAGGCGGCGGCCTGGGCCCGGGAGGGGCTGCGGGCGACCCCGGCCGACACCGGCTGCCGTGCCGAACTCGACCTGGCCGAAGGGATGTCGGCGGAGTCCGCCGCACCTGACGCCACTCCGGTCGGCCGTACCGCGGACGACGACATACTCGCCCGCTACGACGCCGTCCGCCTCGGCGCTCCCGAACGGGTCGCCGGGCGGCTGCCGGCCGGCGGGGTGTTCGCCCGGCACGCCGAAGCCCTCTCCCGCGGCGACGGACCCGCCCTGGACCGGGTGGCCGAGGCGCTGGAGGAGCGCGGCTTCCTGCTGTTCGCGGCCGAGGCGCACGCCCAGGCCGTACGCGCCCACCGCGACCCCCGGGCCGCCCGCCTCTCCCGCACCCGCGCGGTCACCCTCGCCCGCCGCTGCCAGGGCGCCCGCACCCCGGCCCTGTCCGGACTCGTCCTCGGTGAACTGACCGCCCGGCAGCGGCAGATCGTCACGCTCGCGGCGGCGGGTCTGAGCAACCGGCAGATCGCCGAGAAGCTGACTCTGTCCGTCCGCACGGTCGGCAACCACCTCTACGGCGCCTACGCCCGGCTCGGCGCGAGCGACCGGGGCGCGCTGCCATGGCTGGTGGACCAGCCGGAGCGGAGGTCGGCCTGAGGCCCCTCACGCCACCTCAAACACCCCTCACGCAGCCCCGAACGCCGCGAACGCCCAGCCCGTCGCCTGGTGGAGCGCGTCCCCGGGCAGTGCGGCTCGGGCGTCGCGCAGGGCCTCGGCCAGGGAGAGGCCCGCGCCGAGGCCCTTGTGCAGGGCGAACATCAGCGGCACCACCGCGGCATCGTTGACCGGCGCGCTCGCCGCCACCACCCCGGCCGTGCCCAGTGGCAGCAACGCCGTGACCAGGCCGAGGAGTTCGTCGGCGCCGACCGACGCGAGCCGGGCGGTGTCGCAGCTGCCCAGGATGATCCGGTACGGGCTGCGCGCGAGCCGCTCGAAGTCGTGCACGATCAGCGGGCCGTCGGCCATCCGCAGCGCGGAGAACAGCGGACTGTCCGCGCGGAACGTGCCGTGGGCCGCGAGGTGGGCGAGGGCCGCGCCGTCGAGTTCCGCGAGCACGCGCGGCACCTGCGCGTCGTCGTCCTCCAGCACGGTCGCCGTACCGTAGCGGTCCGCCAGCTCCGTCACCTCGGCGCCGCCCGTCGCCAGTCCCGGGCCGCGTACCAGCACCAGCCGGCCGCCGGGCGGCGGCTCCGTCTCCCGGGCACGCAGCCAGCTGCTCGCCGACGGCGACACGCTCAGCACCCGCTCGCGCAGCGCGGGCAGCAGCGCCCACGGCACCCGGTGCAGCGCGCCCGGCGGCACGATCACCACCGGCCCGGACCCGAGGTGCGCGACGGCGTCGCCCAGCAGCAGCTCCTGAAGCCGCTGCCCTGCCATCTCCACCAGCGGCAGCCGCGCCTCGGCCCCGGGATGTGCGAGCCGCCGTAGCCCGGCCTGGACGTACTCGGCCTCGGCGACCGCCTCCGCCAGCGCCCCGCCCGCGAACCGCCGTACCTTCCCCTGCCCGCACAGCAGGACGTGCACCTGCCCGTCCACCACGGCCAGTTCGACCAGCCGCACGTCGCCGAGCCGCTCCAGCAGCCGGGCCGCGTCGAAGCGGTCCCCGTCGCCGGCCGCGGCACCGCGTATGTGGTGGGTGCGGGAGCGGATCTCCCGTTCCAGGCGCCGCTGTTCGCGCTCCAGCGCCGGTACCGGGCGGCCCTCCATGCGGGCGGCCTCCGCGCGGGCCGCTATCTCCCGGTAGGCGGTCAGTCCGCTCAGCAGCGCCGGATCGGCGGGCGGCCGGGTCGGCGGCGCGGACAGCACGGTCGCCCGCCAGCGCTCGCTCCACTCCAGCAGTCGTCGCGGACCGCCGTGGGCCAGGCTCATCTCCTGTGCCAGCGCGGCCAGTTCGGCGCCCTGCGCGGTGACGTGGGCGCGCAGCTCCGAGGCGCCGAGCGTCATCCGGTGGTCGTCGAGCACGGCCAGGCCGCGCCGGCAGGCCTCCAGCACCCCGCGCCGCGAACCGGCCGCCCGCGCCCGCAGCGCCTGCGCCGCCCAGCCCGTCAGCCGGGCCGGCGGCGGCCCGCCGTGCCGGCTGCGCGCGGCCACCGCCAGATGCCGTTCCGCGTCCGCGGTCCAGCCCAGCGCGAGCGCGATGCGGCCCGCGAGCAGCGAGGCCTCGGGGGCCGCCGGAGAGCCGAAGGAGGCCAGCCGCTCCGCGACCGCCGCCGCGTCCGCGACCAGCCGCCCCGAACTGCGTCCGGCCGCCACCCGCGCCTCGATCAGCACCAGTTGGGCGTGCGTCTCCCACCAGGGCCGCCGCTGCGCCGCGAACAGCCGGACGGCGACGGCAGCCCGCGCGATCGCGGTGTGCGGGTCCCCGGCCGACCGGGCGGCCCGCGCCGCGGCGAGCAGCAGCTCCGCCTTGCGCGTGGACTGCCCGCCGATCCGGTCCAGCAGCGTGATCGCCACGTCCGCCTCGGCCAGCGCCTCCGGCGCGAGCCCCGCCGCCATCAGCACCTCGCAGCGGCGGACGGACAGCATGAACGTCGGCGTGCCGAGCTTGGCGTACCGCTCCCCGGCCTCGTCCAGCAGCCGCAGCGCCGCCGGGATGTCCCCGGAGCGGAACGCGGCCAGCCCCCGGCTCTCCACCGCGTCCGCCTTGTCGTGCTCCTGGCCAGTGGTCTCCCACAGCCGCTCGGCCGCCGTGAAGTCGGCGTCCGCCCGGTCCACCGCGCCCAGCGCCAGATGCACGGTTGCCCGCAGGGTCAGCGCCCGCGCGGTCCAGATGCCGTCACCGGCCTGCCGCAGCACCGGCAGCGCCCGCCGTACGTCCTCCAGCGCCTCCCGGTGCCGGCCCAGCACCCACCACACATAGGCGCGCCGGTACAGCACGCGGGCCCGGGTGTGTCCGCTGCCCCGTGCGACACCCCGTTCGAACGACGCCAGCCCGTGCCGCGTGCGCCCCGCGTGCACCAGTGCGACCCCCAGCGTTGCGAGCACGTCCGCCTCACGATCGGCCGAATCGGCACGCGCGGCCAGGTCCCGGGCCCGCCGCAGATGCCGCAACGCGATCGTCAGGTCGCCGAAGTCCCGCTGCCAGATGCCGAGCACCTGGTGGGCGACGCTGCCGTGCAACGGCGACGCATCGGTCCGCAGCACCTGCTCGGCGCGGGCCCGCGCCTCACCGGGGTCGGCGAACACCATCGGCAGCAGTTCGAGGATCGACTCGCTTCCCGCTGTCACGCCACGCATGGTAGTGGCCTGCTGTATCAAGCTGTATCAATCGGTGTTTCGCCGACTCTCACTGTCGAACACCGTCTCCAGGGGGAGGACACACCATGGCTCCACAGCGATTCCACGAACAGTTCGACCACATCCAGCGCGCGCTCTCGGACGTCCCGCTCGCGATGGGCCCGGACGACGACGCCCACTTCCTCTACGAGAAGGGTGTCGTGCTCGCCCGCGACGGCCATGAGGCCCGGCTCGTCGAGGACACCGTGCGCGACCACTTCACGGCCACCGAGGGACTCGTCCCCGACCATGTGCGCCGGGCCGGCCCGGCCACCAACCGCACCGGCGTCACCCGCATCCAGGTCGGCGACCCGACCCTGGGCGAGGACACCGTGCACCACGCGCTGGGCGCACTGCGGGGGGCCGAGGACCGCGGGGGCCGCAGGCTGGTCGGCCGCAACCACGTCGTGCACATCGCGGTGAACGCCTGTCCCGGCGACGAACCCGTGCCCGTCCCGCGCAACGGAGCGCCCAACCCGGCGCCGAGCGACGGCGCGTACGACGCGGGCAGCGCCGTCGGCGTGCTCGTCATCGACACCGGCCTGGTGCACGACCACGGGTCCTACCCGCTGCTCGCCCACACCACCGGCGACACCCAGGCGACCGAGACCGACGCCTTCGGCGTGCTGCGGCAGTACGTCGGCCACGGCACGTTCATCGCCGGGATCGTCGCGGCGGTCGCGCCCAACACCGACATCACCGTACGGGGGACTCTCGCCGACGCGGGCGCCGTCCTGGAGTCCGAGTTCGGCGCCAGGCTCTTCGAGGCCGTCGACCGGGGCGGCTGGCCCGACATCATCAGCCTGTCCGCGGGCACCACGAGCAGCAGCACCGACGGGCTCATCGGCCTCGACGCCTTCATGAGCGAACTGCGCGAGCAGCGCACCCTGTTGGTGGCCGCCGCCGGTAACAACGCGAGCGACACGCCCTTCTGGCCCGCCGCGTACGCCTCCCTGCCCGAGTACGCGGACAGCGTGCTCTCGGTGGGCGCCCTGCGGTCGGACGGCGACGGTGGCGCCTGCTTCAGCAACCACGGCCCCTGGGTGCGGGTCTACGCCCCCGGCGAGCGCCTCACCAGCGCCCTCACCGGCTTCGCCACGCCCGTGCCGTACGTCTACCAGCACTCCACCTACGACGCCTGCCGGTACGGCTGCGACTACGCCTGCACCTGCCAGTTCCCGCGCCACATCGGCGTGTTGAGCGAGGCGCGGGAGAGCACCGCGGCCAAGCCGGACCAGGTGATGTTCGACGGGCTCGCGCAGTGGAGCGGCACGTCGTTCGCCACGCCGGTCGCCGCCGGGCTCATCGCGGCTCACATGACGGCGCATCAGGAGCGCGACCCGCGCGCGGCGCGCGCACAGGTGCTCGCCGCCGTCATCGAGCGCGCGGACGTGCGCGGGGCGCACGTACCGGTGCTCCGCCCGTCCACCTGGCGCCCGATGCCCGTCGCGATCCCCGCTCAGCCCGCATGAGGTGCGGAACGGCCCTCTCCACGGCGTACGATGACGTGCCGTACACGAGGGGTGGAACCGTGGACCGAACAGAGGTCGGCGAGCTGGTCCAGTCCGCCGTCGACGGCGACGCCGCGGCCTGGAAGGCGCTGGTGGAGGGCATGAGCCCGCTGGTGTGGTCGGTGGTGCGCGCACACCGGCTCTCCGACGCCGACGGACACGAGGTCTACCAGACCGTGTGGTTCCGCTTCGCCCAGCACCTCGGCCGTATCCGCGAACCCGACAAGGCCGGCTCCTGGCTGGCCAGTACGGCACGCCACGAGTGCCTGAAGGTGCTCAAGGGGCTCGCGCGGCTGACGCTGACCGACGACCCGCAGATCCTGGACCGGGCCAGCGAGGACCGGACGCCGGAGCAGTCGCTGATCGACTCGGAGGAGGCGGCGGCCCAGGCCGAGCGGGTCCGCTGCCTGTGGCAGGAGCTGGACGCGCTCGGGGACCGCTGCCGGCAGTTGCTGCGCGTGCTGATGTCCTCGCCGCCGCCCAGCTATACGGAGATCTCGGCCGCGCTCGGCATCGCGGTCGGCAGTATCGGCCCCCTGCGCCAGCGCTGCCTGCGCCGGCTGCGGGCCCGGATGACCGCACGGGGGGCGGAGTGAACGGCTACGACGAGAAAGCGGAGAAGGACGAGAGCGCCGAGAACTTCGAGAGGGACGAGAACGCCGAGACCGCCGAGGACTCTGAGAGGGACGAGAACGCCGTGATGCAGGACGAGTTGCAGGACGCGCTGCTGGAGGAGGAGCTGCGCCAGGCCGCCGCCGTCCTGGACCCCGTCCCCGCCGAGCTGCGCCAACTGGCCCTCGACGCCTTCGCGTTGCACGACCTCGAAGCCCGGGTCGCCGAGCTGGCCTTCGACTCGCTCGTGGACGCGCTGCCGGTCAGGGGAGTCACCGCCCCGCCGCGGATGCTGACCTTCCGCGCGGGCGAGCTGACCGTCGACATCGAGGTCACCGAGGAGGGCCTGATCGGCCAGGTGCTGCCGCCGGGTTCGGCGAGCATCGAGGTGCTCGGCGGCCCGCGGACCGCCCGGCCGGTCCCGGTCGACACCCTGGGCCGGTTCTCCAGCGACACCCCGCCCGCCGGCCCGTTCGCGCTCAGGCTGCGGACGGGCGGGGAGGTGGTCGTCACGGAGTGGCTGCGCGCCTGAGGGAGCCGGTCACCAGGTGACGGGCAGGGTCCGCGGCCCCCGGATCATCGTCTTGTGCCGCCACTGCACCTCCTCGGGCCGCACCGCCAGCCGCAGCCCGGGCAGCCGGTCCAGCAGCGTGTCGACCAGCAGCTCGGTCTGCAGCCGGGCGAGGACGGCGCCGGTGCAGTAGTGCGGGCCATGACCGAAGGCCAGGTGCGAGTTGGCGTCGCGGTCGGGGTGGAGGGCGTCCGGGTCGGGGAAGGCGTCCGGGTCGCGGTTGGCGGCCAGGTAGGAGACGTACACGGGCTCGCCCGCGGTGATCCGGTGGCCGGCCAGCTCCACGTCCTCCAGCGCGATGCGGGCGAGCCCGACCGTGCTGCGGTGCGGGATGTAGCGCAGCAGCTCGTCCAGGACGGGACCGCGCGCCTTTGGGCGGGCGCGCATCCGCTCCATCAGCTCCGGCCGGGTCAGCAGCAGGAACAGCATCTGCCCGCAGTTGTGGGTGACGGCCTCGCCGCCGATCTGCAGCGGACCGGCTAGGCCGACGGCCTCCTCCTCGGCGATCTCACCGCGTGCGACGGCGACTCCGAGCAGCGAGTACACGTCCTGTCCGGGGCTCGTGGCCCGGGCCCGGACGGTCCGGGTGATCCACTCGTACATGCCCTGCTTGGCCCGGCCGGCGGCCTCGTCGCCGGTGGTGGAGATGATCTCCCGGGTCCAGGCGTGCACCTGCTCCCGGTCGGCGGGCGGCACCCCCACCACCTCGCTCACGACCGTGAGCGGGAACGGCTCCAGCACGCGCTCGACCAGATCCGCGGGCGGTCCGTCCCGTACGATCCCGTCCACCAGCTCGTCCAGGATCTCCTGCGCGCGGGGCCGCAGCCGCTTCATCGCGCCGACGGTGAAGGCGGCGGCGACCGGCTTGCGCAGCCGGTTGTGCTCGGGCTGGTCGGCCCAGGCCAGCGAGCCCGGGCGGGGAGCGAAGTTCGGGGCGAGCCGGGTCACTTGACGCCGGAGGACCTCGGCCCGGCTGAACCGCGGATCGTTGGTGACCAGCTTGACGTCCTCGTACCGGGTGGCCAGCCAGGCCCAGCCCTCGCCGAACGGCAGCCGGATCCGGGTCAGCGGGCCCTCGCGCATCAGCTCGGTGAGGGTCGGGTCGAACTCCGTGCCGTCCAGGTCCAGCGGCAGCCAGTCCCGCACGGGCGGCAGCGGATGGCCGGCGAGCGTGCCCCCGGTCTCCTCGGTCATGCCTGTCATGCCCTTCACCCTCGTACGCGCCCCGCCCGCTGTCCTGCGGGAATGCTCCAGTCGGAGGGCGCTACGGCTGTACGGCCTGTACGGCGTCCACGAGCGCGGCCAGCGCGGCGGCGAGCCGTTCCAGCCCCGGCCCGGCCGGACCGCCGGGCTCGGACATGTACGTGTCCCGGCGGATCTCCACCATCAGCGCGCTCACCCGGCTGTCCCGCCCGTAGTACTCCAGCGGCACGTACGTCCCGCTGAACGGGCTGTCCAGCCCCGTCTCCCCACACTCCGCGAACGCCGACCGTGCCGCCTCCCGCAGCTCCGGCGGCGTGTGGAAGGCGTCCGTACCGAGACACACGGGCGGACGAGGTCCGCTGCCGTGCAGTTCGTAGGGCAGCGCCTCGCTGGGGTAGGAGTGCACATCGATCACGACGGCCCGCCCGGTGGCGGCGAGCCGCCCCTCCACCGCTTCGGTCATGGCCCGCGCGTACGGCCGGAAATACCGCGCGACCAACGGCTCGGGGTCGGTGTCCGCGGCCCGCAGCTCCTCCCGGTGCGTGGTCCGCGTGTAGACCGCCCCCATCCCCACGGCGAGCATCTCCTCCCGCTCGTCCGGGAACCGCTCCGGATCCACCACCAGCCGCGACAGCCGGTTGACGAACCGCCAGGGCGCGACCCCGGCCAGCCCGGCGGCCCGCTCCGCGATCCGCGCGGTGTGCCCATCGGTGATGTGATCCAACTCCCGCTCCAGCGCGGCGTCGTCGAGCAGGATCCCCTTGCGCACATCGCCGGGTATCGCCCGCGCGGAGTGCGGCACATGCAGCAGCACGGGCGACTCGGCGGCACCGGGCAGAAGCTCGAACGAGGGGGCGATCCGGGTCACGGGCTGCTCCAGGGGGCGTTGTCAGTGGCGTGGTGCAGGATCAAGGTGCCACATCAGTACGGAGCAAGGCGGGGCGGGAGCATGCCGCCGACCTGGCCGCGCTCTACCGGCTGACCCAGGCCGCCACCGAGGAGTTCAACGCCCTGGAAGCCGAGTTCGAGGCGGCCGGGAGCGAGATCGAGACCGTGGCCCGCGAGGAGATAGGCGGCGACTTCCGGTTCGTCGCGCGGGCCTACGGCTTCGAGGACGCGGACGCGGAGGAGCTGATCGCGACCCGGGAGTGGTGAGGCGGGTCGACCCTGCTCGCCTGCGCCCTGCCGTCCGCCCCGGTGCGGTCGTGACACGCCCCCGCCCCGGCCGGGCAGTGCCGACCGGGGCGGGGACGTTCAGGGGCCCTCAGGCTCCGGGTGTCAGCTCAGGGACGCCAGGGCCTCGTTCCAGGTGGCCGACGGGCGCATGACCGCGTCCGCCTTCGCCTTCTCCGGCTGGTAGTAGCCGCCGATGTCGGCCGCGGAGCCCTGGACGGCGATCAGCTCTTCGACGATCTTCTGCTCGTTGGCCGCGAGCGTCTCGGCGAGCGGCGCGAAGGCCTTCGCCAGGTCGGCGTCGGCGGTCTGCGCGGCCAGCTCCTGGGCCCAGTACAGGGACAGGTAGAAGTGGCTGCCGCGGTTGTCGATGCCGCCGACGCGACGGGTCGGGGACTTGTCCTCGTTGAGGAAGGTCGCCGTGGCCCGGTCGAGGGTGTCGGCGAGGACCTTGGCGCGCGCGTTGCCGGTGGCCTCGGCGTACTGCTCGAAGGACGGCACCAGGGCGAAGAACTCACCCAGCGAGTCCCAGCGCAGGTAGTTCTCCTTGACCAGCTGCTGGACGTGCTTCGGCGCGGAGCCGCCGGCGCCCGTCTCGAACAGGCCGCCGCCCGCCATCAGCGGGACGACCGACAGCATCTTGGCGCTGGTGCCCAGCTCCAGGATCGGGAAGAGGTCGGTGAGGTAGTCGCGCAGGACGTTGCCGGTGACGGAGATCGTGTTCTCGCCGCGGCGGATGCGCTCGATGGACAGCTTGGTGGCCTCGACCGGGGAGAGGATCTTGATGTCCAGGCCCTCGGTGTCGTGCTCCGGCAGGTACGCCTTGACCTTCTCGATGATCACGGCGTCGTGGCCGCGGTTCTCGTCCAGCCAGAACACGGCCGGGTCACCGGTGGCGCGGGCGCGGGTGACGGCCAGCTTGACCCAGTCGCGGATCGGGGCGTCCTTGGTCTGGCAGGCGCGGAAGATGTCACCGGCGGCGACGGCCTGCTCCAGGACGACGGTGCCGTCCTGGTCGACCAGGCGGACGGTGCCCGGGGCCGCGATCTCGAAGGTCTTGTCGTGGGAGCCGTACTCCTCGGCCTTCTGCGCCATCAGGCCGACGTTCGGCACCGAGCCCATGGTGGACGGGTCGTAGGCGCCGTTCGCGCGGCAGTCCTCGATCACGGCCTGGTAGACGCCGGAGTACGACGAGTCCGGCAGCACCGCGAGGGTGTCGGCCTCCTGGCCGTCCGGGCCCCACATGTGGCCGGAGGTGCGGATCATGGCCGGCATGGACGCGTCGACGATCACGTCCGACGGGACGTGCAGGTTGGTGATGCCCTTGTCGGAGTCGACCATGGCGAGCGCGGGGCCCTCGGCGATCTCCGCCTCGAAGGACGCCTTGATCGCGTCGCCCTCGGGCAGGGACTCCAGGCCCTTGAGGATGGCGCCCAGACCGTCGTTCGGGGACAGGCCGGCGGCGGCCAGCGTCTCGCCGTACTGCTCGAAGGTCTTCGGGAAGAAGGCACGCACCACGTGGCCGAAGATGATCGGGTCGGAGACCTTCATCATCGTGGCCTTCAGGTGCACGGAGAACAGGACGCCCTCGGCCTTGGCGCGGGCGACCTGCGCGGCGAGGAACTCCTCCAGCTCGGCGACGCGCATGACGGAGGCGTCGACGACCTCGTCCTTGAGGACCGGTACGGACTCGCGCAGCACGGTGGTGGTGCCGTCCGCGGCGACCAGCTCGATGCGCAGCGCACCGTCCTTGGCGATCACCGTGGACTTCTCGGTGGAGCGGAAGTCGTTCTCACCCATGGTCGCCACATTGGTCTTGGACTCGGGGGTCCAGGCGCCCATGCGGTGCGGGTGGGTCTTGGCGTAGTTCTTCACCGAGGCGGGGGCGCGGCGGTCGGAGTTGCCCTCACGCAGCACCGGGTTGACGGCGGAGCCCTTGATCTTGTCGTAGCGGGCGCGGATCTCGCGCTCCTCGTCGGACTTCGGGTCGTCCGGGTAGTCCGGCAGCGCGTAGCCCTTGCCCTGGAGCTCGGCGACGGCGGCCTTCAGCTGCGGGATGGACGCCGAGATGTTCGGCAGCTTGACGATGTTGGCCTCGGGCGTCTTGGCCAGCTCGCCCAGCTCGTGCAGGGCGTCCGCGATGCGCTGGTCCTCGTTCAGGTACTCCGGGAAGACGGCGATGATGCGCCCGGCCAGCGAGATGTCGCGGGTCTCCACCGACACACCGGCCTGGGTGGCGTACGCCTGGACCACCGGCAGGAAGGAATGCGTCGCGAGGGCCGGGGCCTCGTCTGTGTAGGTGTAGTAGATGGTCGAGTCAGTCACCGGGTGCTCCGCTCCACGTCTGCAACATTGCTCGACATCAAGATATCTCGTGATCGACCCCGGCTCGACAGGGGTCCGCGACTCGGCAACGTCGGAGTCCGGGTGCAAGCGATTCGCGCGGCTGGTGCAACCGATTCCGTGGTCCAGGTGGTCATGACAAGAAGATCGCCCATTCGGTGATCGCCACTCATCGACGGCCGGAACCGACCACCCGGCCGCCCGAGCGAAAGCGGATCATGAGATATCGCACCAGAGTGACGGCCCCGGCGGCCGTCCTGATCGGCACGGCGACCGCACTGACCACGGGCACCGCGGCCCACGCCCGACCGGCCACGGGGGCCGCGCGGGCCAAGGGGGACGGCAGGGGGATCGCGGGGGACGACACGGGGACCACGGGCCCGGAGACCCTCGGCGACCCGGTCTACCAGGCCCTCGGCAACGACGGCTACCGCGTGTCGTCGTACCACCTCGACCTCGCGTACGACCCGACGACCAAACTGGTCGACGCCACCGCGACCCTGAAGATACGCACCACCGAGGCCCTGACCCGCTTCTCCCTCGACGCGCTCGGCCTGGACGTACGCTCCGTACGCGTCGGAGGCCGCGACGCCGCCTTCGAACAGGTGGACGAGAAGCTGCGCGTCACGCCCGCCGGGACACTCCCGGAGCAAGCCTGCGTCACCGTCCGCGTCGAGTACTCCGCCGACCCGCGCCGCACCCTCGCGCACACCGCCTGGGTCCCCACCCCCGACGGGTTCGCGATCTGCCCCCAGCCGAACTCCGCGCACACCGTCTTCCCGTGCAACGACCACCCGTCGGACAAGGCCGCCTTCAGCTTCCGCATCACGGTCCCGAACGGGCTGCGCGGCGTGGCGAACGGCCTGCTCATCGACACGGAGGAGGTGGACGACGACCGTACGGCGTACTCGTACCGCTCGCTCTCGCCGATCGCCACCGAACTCGTCCAGATCACGGTCGGCGACTACGTGGTCAAGGACCGGGAGGGCCCGCACGGTCTGGCCCTGCGCGACGTGGTCCCCACCGCCCGCGCCGCCGCCCTGGAACCGGCCCTCTCCCTCACTCCCGGCCTGGTGACCTGGCTGGAGGACCGCCTGGGCGCCTTCCCGTTCGAGACGTACGGCCTGCTGCCGTGCAACTCCGACGACCCCAAGGCCTTCGACTTCACGGGCCTGGAGACCCAGACCCTCACCCTCTACAAGCCGAACTTCCTGCTCCAGGAGGAGAAGCGGATCGGCTCGCACATGATGCACGAGCTGGTCCACTCCTACTTCGGCAACCTGGTCAGCCCCGCCACCTGGGCCGACCTGTGGCTCAACGAGGGCCACGCCGACTTCTACGGGCTGCTGTACCGCTACGAGCGCGGCTGGGCCGACTCCCTGGGCCTCACCTCACTGGAGGCCCGTATGAAGGACACCTACGCCCGCGGCGACCAGTGGCGCCACGACTCGGGCGCGGTCGCCGCTCCCAACGCGGTCAACCTCTTCGACAGCCAGCGCTACCTGGGCGGCGTCCTCGTCCTGTACGCCTTCCGGCAGCTGGTCGGCGAGGACGTCTTCCACGACGTGGAGCGCACCTTCCTGGACCGCTTCCGGGGCGGCTCGGCGACGACGGAGGACTACATCGCCGTCGCCACGGAGGTCTCCGGCCAGGACCAGTCCGGCTTCCTGCACGACTGGCTGTACGGCACGAAGACCCCCCGCATGCCCGGCCACCCGGACTGGACGGTCACCCCGGTGGCCTCGTCCCTGACGGCCCCGCACAGCCTGCGTGGCGGGCACCGGCACGACAACTCGGCCACCCTGTAGGCGCTCGGGCGTAGGCCGTCAGTCGAGCCGGGCGGAGGGCACCTCACCCGGCTCGCTGTCGCCCTTGCGCTGCTGCGGAATCACCACCGCCCCCTGTTCCAGCGCCACCGTCCGCGCCGGGACGGGGACGCGGATGCCCTCCGTGCGGTAGCGGCGGTGCAGGCGCTTGATGAACTCGTGTTTGATGCGGTACTGGTCGCTGAACTCGCCGACGCCGAGGATCACCGTGAAGCCGATCCGGGTGTCGCCGAATGTGTGGAAGCGGATGGCGGGCTCGTGTTCCGGGACGGCGCCCTCGACCTCGCGCATGGTCTGCGCGACGACCTCCGCCGTGACCCGCTCCACGTGCTCGAGGTCGGCGTCGTAGCCCACCCCGACCTGCACCAGCACCGTCAACCGCTGCTCGGGATGCGTGTAGTTGGTCATATTGGCCTTGGCGAGCTGGCCGTTGGGGATGACCACCAGGTTGTTGGACAGCTGGCGGACGGTCGTCTGGCGCCAGTTGATGTCCACGACGTAGCCCTCCTCGCCGCCGCTCAGCCGGATGTAGTCGCCCGGCTGGACGGTCTTGGAGGCGAGGATGTGGACGCCCGCGAAGAGGTTGGCGAGCGTGTCCTGAAGGGCGAGGGCGACCGCGAGACCGCCCACGCCCAAGGCCGTGAGCAGGGGTGCGATGGAGATGCCCAGGGTCTGGAGGACCACCAGGAAGCCGATCGCCAGGACCAGCGCCCGGGTGATGTTGACGAAGATCGTGGCCGAACCGGCGACGCCGGAGCGGGACTGGGTGACCGTCTGGACCAGGCCCGCGATCACCCGCGCCGCCGACACCGTCACCGCGAAGATCAGCCCCACCTGGATGGTCTGGTTCACGTGGTGCTGGACGGTCCGGGTCAGCGGCAGCACCACCGCCGCGGAGGAGGCACCGGCCGCGATCGCCGCCCAGGGGACGACGGTGCGCAGCGCGTCCACGATGACGTCGTCGCCGCTCCAGCGCGTGCGCTTGGCGTGCTTGGCGAGCCAGCGCAGCACGCCCCGGGACAGGAAGGCCAGCAGCAGACCGGCCGCGACGGCGATGCCGGCGAGGACGAGGTCGTCCAGGGTGGGCGTCCGGTTCACCGGTCACCTCCGGGGCGCAAAGCTGCTGCGGAGAGCCTGGAGTGAAGTCTCGTCACGTTGTCACCTGCTCGATGTGCCGGATGTGCGAACGCGCGGGTCACCGGCAGTACCGGTGCCCGCGCGATCGCTCATCCTGCCGTATCCGGAACGCCGGTTCTCACCCGGACCGGCCCTCGCAGCCGCGCGTTCAGAGCTGTGCGCCCGGACGCGCGATCAGACGATGCCCTCCGCGAGTTCGGCCTGGTCGCGGTCGCTGCCGTACGCGGCGGTGGTCGGCGTGCCGTACGAACGGCGGGCGACGAACCACCAGACGGTGGCGAGGACCAGGACGACGGCGAGGGCCACCGACGCGTAGTTCATCGTGTCCACGGTGACCGGCGAGGACTGCGGCAGGCAGAACAGGACCGTCACCGCGGCCACCCACACGACCGCGATCCAGCCGATCGGCTTGCTCCACCGGCCCAGGTGCCACGGGCCCGGCTCGAAGCGGTCGCCGGCGCGCAGCCGCAGCAGCACCGGGATGGCGTAGGCAGGGGTGATGCCGATGACGTTGATGGCCGTCACCGCGCCGTACGCCGTCGCCGAGTACAGGGACGGCAGGGCGAGGACACCGGCGACGACGACCGACAGCCACACGGCGGCGACCGGCGTCTGGGTACGGGTGCTGACCTTGCGCCACAGGTGCGAGCCGGGCAGCGCCCCGTCCCGGCTGAACGCGAACACCATGCGGCTGGCCGCGGCCACCTCGGCGTTCCCGCAGAACAGCTGGGCGATGATCACGACGAGCAGCAGCGTGCTGGCACCGTCGGTGCCGAGACCGTCGAGCAGGATCTGCGCCGGCGGCACACCGGTGTCGGTGCCGAGCGTGCCCGCGTAGTCCTTGATCGCGAAGGTCAGGCCCGCGAGCAGCACGAAGCCCGCGATCCACGACACCCAGATGGACCGTACGATGCCGCGCGCGGCGGACACCGAGGCGTTGGAGGTCTCCTCCGACAGGTGGGCGGAGGCGTCGTAGCCGGAGAAGGTGTACTGCGCGAGCAGCAGACCGACCGCCGCCACGTAGATCGGGCTGTGCCAGCCGGTGTTGTTGACGAACTTGGTGAACACGAAGGACGCCGACTGGTGGTGGTCGGGGACGATCGCGAGCGCCCCGACGATGAGTCCGACACCGACCAGGTGCCACCACACGCTCACCGAGTTGAGCACGCTGACCAACTGGACCCCGAACAGGTTCAGCACGGCGTGCACCAGCAGGATCGCGCAGAAGATCAGCATGGTCTTGCCGGTGGTCGGTTCGAAGCCCCACTGGAGGTTCGCGAAGGCGCCGGTGAACAGGGCGGCGCCGTAGTCGATACCGGCGATCGCGCCGAGCAGGCCGAGCAGGTTCAGCCAGCCTGTGTACCAGCCCCAGCGCCGGCCGCCGAGCCGGTCGGCCATGTAGTACAGGGCCCCCGAGGTCGGGTAGGCGCTGGTGACCTCCGCGAGTGCGAGGCCCACGCACAGCACGAACAGGCCGACGCCGGCCCAGCCCCACAGCATGACGGCGGGCCCGCCGGTGTTCATGCCGAAGCCGTACAGGGTCATGCAGCCGGACAGGATCGAGATCACCGAGAAGCTGATCGCGAAGTTGCCGAAGCCGCCCATGCGGCGGGCCAGGACCGGCCGGTAACCGAGTTCGCGCAGGCGCTGCTCTTCGTCCTGCGCCGGCAGACCTGGCGATGGGGAGGGATCGGGGGTGTGGGACACGGGCGGGCCTCCGGGGGATGATCGGGAGTAGAGGGACTACAGGGATCGGGGGAGGTGCGGGGGTGGTGCGGGTGGTGCGCGATGAAGAAGTACGAGAGGTACGAGAGGAGCGTGCGGTGTGCGAGGGGTCAGGAGTCGCGGCTGGAACCCTCCGCGGCCTTCCGGCAGCGGTCGCGGGCCTGGAGGAAGATCTCCACTCCGCGGTCCCGGTCCGGGGTGCGGTACATCCAGGGCGGGGGTGTGAAGTACGGGCCGATCGCCTCGAACACCCGGGCTGCTTCCGGCAATTGCACGGCGCCCCAGAGTGCGTGGGCCAGATGGTTGAGGTCGAGCATCGAGCGCTCGGCCCGGTGCGAGAGCTCGAACCAGGAACGCAGCGCCTGGTCCGCCTCACGGGTCGCCTCCTCCGCCACCCAGTTCAGGTCCAGCGCCGCGTCGTGCCCGCTGCCCCGGCGGTAGCGCTCGACGCGGACGTAGAGCGGCAGCAGGTGCAGCGCGGAGCCGCGCGGCGCCTGGCCGGCGGCCCAGTGGGCGTAGCCGGCGGCCTCCGCGAGCCGGCCCGAGCCGCTGCGCGCGTACAGGAACTGCAGCATCCGGTGGTGGGCCTCGCGGTTGTACGGGTCGCGCTTGTCGGCCTCGGCCAGCAACCCCCACGGCCCCGACGGCAGGAGCGGCTCCGGCGCGGCCGTACGGTGCTCCTCCCAGCGCTGTCCGGCGTCGAGCTGGGCGAGTGCCAGTAAGCACACCCAGGGCACGGGGTCCTTCGGGGCGGTCCGGGTGGCGGTCTGCGCGGCGTCCCAGGCCTCGATCCACAACTCGTGCGTACGGCGGTGCTGTTCCCGCTGGGCCCGCAGTGCCCGCTCGACACCGACCCGGGCCTGCATCACCGCGGCGTGCACGCTGTGCGGTTCCTCCGCGACCCAGGCCCGTACCACGTCGCTGCCGGCGGCAGCCGCCGCGAGGACCTGGGTGCGCTGCGTCCAGCGAGGCCAGTCCGCGCTGTCCGCGGTGGCCGCGAGCAGGGTGCGCATGGCCATCCAGCGCCCGGTGCGCAGATCCTGGAGGGCGGCACGCAGGGGCTGGTCGGGGCCGGCCGGATCGTAGGAGGGGCGCGCTCCTTCTCTGGCCATCAGCCCCTCGCCCCGGTACACGGGCGCGCAGGCGCGGTGGCGTGGTGAAAAGGCAACAGCACTCCCCTGGGCGGTGGTTGAGACACTCCTCGTAGTCGGCGGTCACTATAGAGGTGGACGTTCCGGCCGGGCCATTCTTGCCAACTGAACTTTTTATGCAGGAGTTTGACTGATAGTTAGCCAAACTTGACGGCGAGTGTCGGTCGACGGCAGTCTGTCGCGTGATCTTCAGCGAGGCGGCGCGACAGTGCGGTCCGCAGGGCGGCACGACAGTGCGGGAGGGTGCGATGACCGGGCCGGTGCTCGCGATCGACCAGGGCACGTCCGGCACCAAGGCCCTGGTGGTCTGCCCCGAACGCGGCCTCCTCGGCACCGGGTTCGCCGCCGTGCGCCCCCGCCATCTGCCCGGCGGCCTGGTCGAGGTGGACCCGGCCGGGCTGTACGCCTCCGTGCTCGACGCCGGCCGGTCCGCCCTCGCCGAGGCCGGTGAGCCGGTCGTCGCGCTGGGCCTGGCCAACCAGGGCGAGACCGTCCTCGCCTGGGACCCGGCGACCGGCCGCCCGCTCACCGACGCCCTTGTCTGGCAGGACCGGCGTGCCGAGTCCGTGTGCGCCGAACTCGCCGAGCATGCCGAGGAGTTGCGGGAGCTGTCCGGCCTGCCCCTCGACCCGTACTTCGCGGCGCCCAAGATGGCCTGGATCCGGCGTCACCTCACCCGCGAGGGCGTCGTCACCACCTCCGACGCCTGGCTCGTCCACCGGCTCACCGGCGCCTTCGTCACCGACGCGGCCACCGCCGGGCGCACCCAGCTCCTCGACCTGGACAGCGCGCAGTGGTCACCGCGGGCACTGGGGATCTACGGCCTGTCCGGCGAACGGCTCCCGCAGGCGACCGACAACGCCCAACACATCGGCATGACCACGGCGTTCGGCCCGGAGATCCCGCTCACCGGCTTGATCGTCGACCAGCAGGCCGCCCTGCTCGCACAGCGCGTCACCCGGCCCGGCGGCGCCAAGTGCACCTACGGCACCGGCGCGTTCCTGCTCACGCACACCGGCGACACCCCCCGGCGCGGTACCTCCGGCCTGGTGAGCTGTGTCGCCTGGCGGCTCGCCGGACGCACCAGCTACTGCCTCGACGGCCAGGTCTACACCGCCGCCTCCGCCGTGCGCTGGCTCACCGACCTCGGCGTCATCTCCTCCGCCGCCGACCTGGACCCGGTGGGCGGCGCGGTCCCCGACACCGGCGGCGTCACCTTCGTACCGGCCCTCGCCGGGCTCGCCGCCCCCTGGTGGCGCGGCGACCTGCGCGGCTCGCTCACCGGGCTCGGCCTCGACACCACCGCCGGGCACCTGGTGCGCGCCCTGTGCGAGGGCATCGCCGCCCAGGTCGCCGAACTCGCCGAAGCCGCGGCGGCCGACCTCGGCACCCCCGTGGACACCCTGCGCGTCGACGGCGGCCTCACCCGCTCCGCGCTCCTCATGCAGACCCAGGCCGACCTGCTGCAACGCCCCGTCGAGGTCTCCGCGCTGCCCGACGCCACCGCGCTCGGCGCCGCCGCCCTCGCCCGGCTCGGCGCAGACCGTACGCTGAGCGTCGAACAGGCCCTCCCCGACTGGAAACCCGCCGCCGTGTACGAGCCCCGCATCCCTGCCGAGCAGGCCGCCGAACGCCGCGCCCGCTTCCACGCCGCCGTCACCGCGCTCCTCGGCTCATGACGCCCAGCACGGACACGGCGGTCACCACCGTCACCGCCGCGGGACCGCTGCCCGCGCACACCTACGACGTCGCGGTGGTCGGCGCCGGAGTGGTGGGCTGCGCGATCGCCCGCGAACTCGCCCGCCGCCCCGGCCTGCGCATCGCCCTGGTCGAGGCCCAGGACGACGTCGGCCAGGGCACCTCCAAGGCCAACACCGCCATCCTGCACACCGGTTTCGACGCGACCCCCGGCTCCCTGGAGGCCCGCCTCGTCCGCGAGGGCTACCGGCGGCTGGCCGACTACGCCGCCGAGTCCGGCATCCCCGTCGAACGGGTCGGCGCGCTCCTCGTCGCCTGGGACGAGGAACAACTCGCCACCCTGCCCCGACTGGCCGAGAAGGCCGAGCGCAACGGGTACCACGACACCCGACTCCTCAGCCCGGCCGAGCTGTACGCGCGTGAGCCGCACCTCGGCCCAGGCGCACTCGGCGCGCTCCACGTCCCCGGCGAGAGCATCATCTGCCCCTGGTCGACCACCCTCGCCTACGCCACCCAGGCGGTCCGCGCGGGTGCCCATCTGCACCTCAACACCCGTGTGGAGCAGGCGCATTCGGACATGGGCAGGCACCGGCTGGCCACCACCCGGGGCACCCTGCACGCCCGCCACCTGGTCAACGCGGCCGGGCTGCACGCCGACAGCCTCGACCGGCAGCTCGGTCACGACGACTTCACCGTCACCCCGCGCCGCGGCCAGCTCATCGTCCACGACAAGCTCGCCCGCCCCCTGGTCCGGCACATCCTCCTGCCCGTCCCGACGGCCCTCGGCAAGGGCGTCCTGGTCGCGCCCACCGTGTACGGCAACGTTCTGCTGGGCCCCACCGCCGAGGACCTGGACGACAAGCGGGCCACCGGCTCGACCGCCGAGGGCCTGTCCGCGCTCCGGGAGAAGGGCCGCCGTATCCTGCCCGTACTCCTCGACGAGGAGGTCACCGCCGTGTACGCCGGGCTGCGCGCGGCCACCGAGCACGAGGACTACCGCATCACCGCCCACCCCGAGCAGGCGTACGTCACGGTCGGCGGCATCCGCTCCACCGGTCTGACCGCGTCCCTGGCCATCGCCGCGCACGTCGCCGAGCTGCTGGCGGGCACCGGCCTGGACCTCGGGCCGGTCCGCGAGCCCGGCCCGGTGACCATGCCCAACCTCGGCGAGGCCTTCCCGCGCCCCTACCAGCGGCCCGAACTCATCGCGGCCGACGCGGAGTACGGCACCCTCGTCTGCCACTGCGAGCGCGTCTCCCGGGGTGAGATCCGCGACGCCCTCGCCAGTACGATCCCGCCCCGCACCCCGGAGGGCCTGCGCCGTCGCACCCGGGCCCGGGCCGGCCGCTGCCAGGGGTTCTACTGCGGGGCGGCGGTGCGGGAGTTGTTCGAGGCGGCGCAGCGGGAAGGGGCCGGGGGATGACCACTGTCCGGGACGTCGACGTCCTCGTCGTCGGCGCCGGGCCCGCGGGCCTGGTGGCCGCCGCCCGTCTTGCCGCGTCCGGAGCCGGCCGGGTCGAGGTGCTGGAGCGCGAGCAGCGGGCCGGGGGAGTACCCCGGCACTGCGCCCACGGCGGCTTCGGCACCCGGACACGTCCGCTGACCGGTCCCGCGTACGCCCGCCTGCTGGCGGAGGCCGCCGAGCGTGCGGGCGCCTCGGTCCGGACCGGGATGACCGTGCTGGACTGGGCGGCGGGACAGGGACCGGTCGTCACCGTGGTCGGCCCGACCGGGCCCGAGACGATCGCGGCGCGGGCGGTGGTACTGGCCACCGGCGCCCGCGAACGCCCGCGCTCCGCCCGGCTGGTGCCCGGCACGCGGACCGCCGGGGTGTACACGACGGGTGAACTCCAGCAGGCGGTCCACCTGTTCGGGCAGCGGATCGGCACCCAGGCGGTGGTGGTCGGGGCGGAGGATGTCTCCTACGCGGCTGCCGACACGATCCGCGCGGCCGGGGCCGACGTCGTCGCCCTGGTCACCGAGCACCCGCGCGCACAAAGCAGCTTCACCCGCGTCCAGTCGGCCCGGCTGCGCGACCGTGTCCCGCTGCTGACGAGCACCACGGTCACCGAACTCCTCGGACAGGGCGGCCTGTCGGGAGTCCGGGTACGCCGTCGCGACGGCCGCACTGCCGTACTCCGCTGTGACACCGTCGTGTTCACCGGCGACTTCGTCCCCGACCACGAACTCGCCCGCCGCGGCGGACTCACCCTGGACCCCGGCACGCGCGGCCCCGCCGTCGACGGCTTCCTGCACACCTCACGCGCGGGCGTCTTCGCCGCCGGCAACCTCCTGCACGCGGTGGAGCGGGCGGGCACGGCGGCCGACGAGGGGGCCCGGGCGGCGCGTGCCGTGCTGGAGTTCCTGGCGGGCGCCCCGTGGCCGGACCCCGGCGTTCCCCTGGCCGTGGCCGCGCCCCTGCGCTGGATCGCCCCCAACCGCATTGGTCCAGCCGACCGCGCCGCCCGCTACACCCTGCGCACGGCCGTCCCGCTGAACCGTCCGGTCCTGTACGTCACCCAGGACGGCCGCCTCCTGCACCGCGAGCGCCCGAGCCCCGGCACGGCCCTGCCCAACCGCCCGCTGCTCCTCTCCGCCCGCTGGACCGACCGGGCCGACCCGAAGGGCGGTGAGGTGCGGGTCGGGGTCGGCTGAGCCCGGGCGGGCCCGCACCCGCGGTCACAGCTGCGAGAACGACCCGTGCCGCCCGGCCCCCGCCGCGAAACGCGCCGCGCCCTCCGCGCTCTGCGCCAACACGCCCATGCCGTGCCGGAGTTCGCCGCGCATGGCGGCTTCCTCGGTGAGCCCGTCCTGCTCCAGCACCGACGCCCGGTCGGAGCGCAGGCAGGCCTGCGGGAAGCGGGCGATCTCCGCGGCCAGCGACTCCGCCTCGGCGCGCGCGTGCCCGGTGGGGACGACACGGTTGGCGAGCCCCATCTCGAACGCCTCGCGGGCCGGTACCGGGCGGCCGGTCAGGATCATGTCCATCGCCCGGCTCGTGCCGATCAGGCGGGGCAGCCGTACCGTGCCGCCGTCGATGAGCGGCACGCCCCAGCGGCGGCAGAACACGCCGAACACGGCGTCCTCCTCGGCGACCCGGAGATCGCACCACAGGGCGAGTTCGAGGCCGCCCGCGACGGCGTGGCCCGCGACGGCCGCGACGACCGGCTTGGACAGCCGCATCCGGGTCGGGCCCATCGGGCCGTCCCCGTCCTCGGCGACCCGGTTGCCGCGCTCGGTGCCGATCGCCTTCAGGTCCGCGCCCGCGCAGAACGTGCCGCCCTCGCCCCACAGCACGGCCACCCGGGCGTCGTCGTCGGCCTCGAACGCACGGAAGGCGGCGGCGAGTTCGACGGCGGTGGGGCCGTCCACCGCGTTGCGGACCCCGGGGCGGGAGAGGATGACCGTGGTGACGTGTTCCTTGCGTTCGACGCGGACCGGCACGGGGAGGTCCTCCTTCTCTCGCCGATCAGGCTTCTCGGGCCGATCAGGCATCTCAGGCTTGCAGGGCTTCGCGAGCTGCCGCTCGGAGGGCCACTGTGCCTCAGATGACCTTCATCCGCACCAGTGCCCCCAGCGTCAGCGCTCCCGGCACCAGCGGCACCCACACGGTGATGACCCGGTACGCCAGCACCACCGCGGTGGCCACCGCGGCCGGGCCGCCCACCGCGATCAGCGCCACGATCAGCGCCGCCTCCACGGAACCCAGCCCGCCCGGGGTGGGCACCAGGGCCACCGCGACCGTCGCCGCGAGGTACGCCAGCGCCATGTGTGCGGGCGGCACCGGCAGGTCCAGCGCCTGGCCCACCGCGGTGAGGCCGGCGGCCTGCAGCGCCGGGAAGGCCAGCGAGCCGCCCCACAGAGCGACCGCGCGGGCCGGGCGGGTGTGCACCGACCGCGCCTCGCCGAGGGCGTCCCGCGCGAACGTGATCACGCGCGTGCGCAGCCGTCGTACGAGGGTCACGACGGCGACCGCCACCAGGAGCAGGCCGATCACGCCGAGCAGCAGCGGGAGCGCCGAACCGGCGGGCAGCAGGGGGCCGAGCTGCAGCGCGTCGGGGAACGCGATCAGCAGCGCGGCCAGCAGACCGAGCCGGCCCACGCACTCGGCCAGCAGGAACAGGGCGAGAGCGGCCGAGGAACGGGCGAGGGGCACCCCGCACACGCTCATGAAGCGCAGGTTGACCGCGCTCGCGCCGAGCCCGGTCGGCAGCAGATGGTTGGCGGCGCCCGCGGCGAACTGGGTGGCCAGCAGCCGGCCCTTCGGCAGCGGCTGGAGCACCGCGCCCTGCCGGGAGAACGCGGCGGCGACCCAGGTCAGACAGGTTGCGCCGGCCGCCGCGAGCAGCCACGGCCAGGAGGCGGTGCGCAGCTGGCCGAAGCCCTCGGCGAGCACCGAGCGGTTCCGTACGGCCGCGAAGGCGACGAGTACGAGCGGGACCAGGCACAGGACCTGGCGGACGGGGACGCGTCGGGGAAAGCGTCCAGGGCGGAGCGGGGGGAGCGGGGGAGCGGGGACGGCTGTCACACCGGGAGAGGTTTTCCGCGCCGCGTCAACGGCGGGTGGCTGAATCGCGGACGGCGGCTTACGGACGGGCAGCGGATGAGCGGAGGGAAGCATCGGGGCCTTCGGGTGGGCGGACGCCGGTCGGGATGAAGCGGACGCCGGTCGGAATGAAAGGGAGCCGGCATTGACCTCAACGAAGCTTGAGGTCGTACGTTCTCTTCCATGAGCATGGAGACCACCGCATGGATGCAACTGCACAGCGTGATGAACGCGCAGCAGGAGCGCCGCCCCTTCGCCCGCGCCACGCTGCGCCGCATCGCCGCCTTCGCCCGCCCGCACCGCGCCGGAATCATCCGCTTCGTCCTGCTCGGGGTGGTGACCGCCCTGCTGGCGGTCGCGACCCCCGTGCTGGCCGGCCGCGTCGTCGACGCGATCGTGGCGGGGCACGACTCCGGCAAGGTCGTCCGGCTTTCTCTGCTCATCGCGCTTGTCGCCCTCGCGGAGGCGGGGCTCGGCATCCTCGGCCGGCGCCTGTCGTCGACGCTCGGGGAGGGGCTCATCCTCGACCTCAGAACGGCTGTGTTCGATCATGTGCAGCGCATGCCCGTCGCGTTCTTCACACGTACTCGTACGGGAGCGCTGGTCAGTCGTCTCAACAACGACGTGATCGGCGCCCAGCGGGCCTTCGCCAACACCCTCTCCGGCGTCGTGAGCAACCTGGTCACGCTGCTGCTCACCCTCGCCGTGATGCTCACCCTGTCCTGGCAGATCACGCTGCTCGCGCTGGTGCTGCTGCCGCTGTTCGTGCTGCCCGCCCGGCGCATGGGCAGCCGGATGGCCCGGATGCAGCGGGAGGCGGCGGCGCTGAACGCGGCCATGGGCACCCGGATGACCGAGCGCTTCTCGGCGCCCGGCGCCACCCTGGTCAAGCTGTTCGGCCGCCCGGAGGAGGAGTCGGCGGAGTTCGCGGCCCGCGCCCGCCGTGTCCGTGACATCGGCGTGCGCACCGCGACCGCCCAGTCGGTGTTCATCACCTCGCTCACCCTGGTCTCGTCGCTCGCGCTGGCCCTCGTCTACGGGCTCGGCGGCTGGTTCGCGCTGCGCGGCACCCTGGAGCCGGGCGCCGTCGTGGCCCTCGCCCTGCTGCTGACCAGGCTGTACGCGCCGCTCACCGCCCTCGCTGGCGCCCGGGTGGAGGTCATGTCCGCCCTGGTCAGCTTCGAGCGGGTCTTCGAGGTGCTGGACCTGAAGCCGCTCATCGAGGAGAAGCCGGACGCCCGCGAGGTCCCCGAGGGCCCGGTCGCCGTCGAGTTCGCGGACGTCCGCTTCTCGTACCCCTCCGCCGACCAGGTCTCCCTCGCTTCCCTGGAGGAGGTCGCCGCCCTCGACACCCGCGGCGGCAGCGAGGTCCTGCACGGCGTCTCCTTCCGCGCCGAGCCCGGCCAGACCGTCGCCCTCGTCGGCTCCTCCGGCGCCGGAAAGTCCACGATCGCCCAGCTCCTGCCGCGCCTGTACGACGTCGACACCGGCGCCGGCGCCGTCCGTATCGGCGGGGCCGACGTACGCGACCTCACCGCCGCCTCGCTGCGGGCCACCCTCGGCATGGTCACCCAGGACGGACACCTCTTCCACGACACGGTCCGGGCCAACCTGCTGCTCGCCCGCCCGGAGGCGACCGACGAGGAGCTGTGGGACGCCCTGGGCCGCGCCCGCCTCGCCGAGGTCGTGCACACCCTGCCCGACGGCCTGGACACGGTGGTCGGTGAGCGCGGCTACCGGCTCTCCGGCGGCGAGCGCCAGCGCATGACGATCGCCCGGTTGCTGCTGGCCCGCCAGCGCGTGGTGATCCTGGACGAGGCCACCGCCCACCTGGACAACACCTCGGAGGCGGCCGTGCAGGAGGCGCTCACGGAGGCCCTGGAGGGCCGCACGGCCGTGGTGATCGCCCACCGCCTGTCCACCGTCCGCGCCGCCGACCAGATCCTGGTGGTGGAGGCCGGCCGGATCGTGGAACGGGGAACGCACGAGGAGCTGCTCGCGGCCGACGGGCGGTACGCGGAGCTGTACCGCACCCAGTTCGCCCAGCGGGGGGACGAGGTGACGGCGGTCTGAGGGTCTTCTGGGGTCCTTCCGAGGTCCTTCTGAGAGGGACAGGGCGGGGCTGCTCCTGCCGCGCCGCTGCCCGGTGCCGGGGAAACACGGTTTCCCCGGCACTTCCTTTTGTACGGGGTGAGTTGATGCCGTACCCCTTGACCGGAACTGGTCTGTACCTTTAGCTTCACGCCTTAAACAAAGCCTGCGGAGTCGCGCTCGACGCCCAGTTCTTTCCCGGGTGTTGAACGCGACTCCGCCGCCCCCCACGCGAAAGGCCACCGCTTCCCATGGGCAAACCCCTCCCCGCAGCCCTGTCCCTCGCCGTGCTGACCCTCTCGGCCGGCCTGCTCACCGCCTCCCCGGTGCAGGCCGCCACCGGCGCCATCACCGGGCTGGCCGGCAAGTGTCTCGACGTCGCCGGGGCCAACTCCGCCGACGGCACGGCCGTACAGCTCTACGACTGCAACGGCACCGCCGCCCAGCAGTGGACGGTCGGCACCGACGGCACCATCCGCGCACTCGGCAAATGCCTCGACGTGACCGGCAATTCGACCGCCGACGGAGCCAAGGCGCAGCTGTGGACCTGTACCGGCGGCGCCAACCAGAAGTGGACCGTCACGGCCGCCCACGACATCGTCAACCCGCAGGCGGACAAGTGCCTGGACGTCACCGACAACAACTCCGCCAACGGCGCCCGCGCCCAGATCTGGAGCTGCACCGGCGGGGCCAACCAGAAGTGGACCGCGCCCGCGGCGGGCGGCGGCACCCCCTCCGCGCCGATGGCCGTGGCACCGTACCTGTACAACGGCTGGGGCAGCCCGCCGAACCCGAGCACGATCACGAGTGCCACCGGCGTCAAGTGGTTCACGCTCGCCTTCGTGCTCAGCAACGGCTACTGCAACCCCCAGTGGGACGGCAGCCGCCCGCTCACCGGCGGGGTCGACCAGCAGACCGTGAACACCGTGCGGGCAGGCGGCGGTGACGTGATCCCGTCCTTCGGCGGCTACAGCGGCAACAAGCTGGAGAGCTCCTGCTCCAGCGCGGGTGAACTCGCCGCCGCCTACCAGAAGGTGATCAGCGCCTACGGCCTGAAGGCGATCGACATCGACATCGAGGCCGACGCCTACAGCAACGCCACCGTCCAGCAGCGGACCGTCGACGCGCTGAAGACGGTGAAGGCCGACAACCCCGGCCTGAAGGCGTACATCACCATCGGCACCGGACAGAGCGGACCCGACACCAGCCTGATCAACCGAGCCGCGGGCTCCGGGCTGACCGCGGACGCCTGGGCCATCATGCCGTTCGACTTCGGCGGCGCCGGACAGAACATGGGCAACCTCACCACGCAGGCCGCCGAGGGTCTCAAGAACGCGCTGAAGAACGCCTATCACTACAGCGACGACCAGGCCTACCGGGACATGGGCATCTCGTCCATGAACGGCATCACCGACCAGAACGAGACGGTGACCGTCAACGACTTCCGGACCATCCTCGCCTACGCCCAGCAGCACCACCTCGCCCGGCTCACCTTCTGGTCCGCCAACCGCGACCGCCCCTGCACCGGCGGCCCCGCCGACAGCTGCTCCGGCGTCGCCCAGAACGCCTGGGACTACACGCGCGTCTTCGCCGGCTACACCGGCTGACCCCCCACCCTCCCCGCAAGGAGAACCCGTGCTACGCCTCCCCTGGCGCCGCAGATCAACGGCCGTCACCCTGCTGGCTGTTGCCGCCGCGTCCCTGCTGACCGCGGGCCCCACGCACGCGGCGGCCACCGCGCTGCCCAGCGGCTTCGCCACCCTCCTCGACGCCGCGAGCGGCAAGTGCCTGGACGCCAAGGCGGCCGGCACCGCCAACGGCACCGTCGTGCAGCAGTACGCCTGCAACGGCACCACCGCCCAGCAGTGGAGCTTCACCGCGACCGGCGACGGCTACGTCCGCATCAACAACGGCAACAACACCGGTCAGGTCGTGGACGTCACCGACGTCTCCACCGCCGACAACGCTCCCATCCAGCTGTGGAGTTACGGCAGCGGCGCCAACCAGCAGTGGCTGCCGGTCGACGAGGGCGGCGGCGCCTACCACTTCGTCAACCGGGGCAGCGGAAAGTGCCTGGACGATCCCGGCGCCTCGACCGCCGACAGCGTGCAGTTCATGCAGTACACCTGCAACGGAACGGCCGCCCAGCGCTTCCAGGTGGTCCCCGTGACCCAGTCCACGAGCAACCCGGACCTCGGGCCGAACGTGGTCGTCTTCGACCCGTCGATGTCCGCCTCGGCCATCCAGAGCAGACTGGACTCCCTCTTCAAGCAGCAGGAGTCCAACCAGTTCGGATCCCAGCGCTACGCCGTCCTGTTCAAGCCCGGCGCCTACAACGCGGACGTCAACGTCGGTTTCTACACCCAGGTGCTTGGCCTCGGCCTCACCCCGGACGCGGTCTCGGTCAACGGCGCCGTGCACGCGGAGGCCGACTGGTTCGGGGGCAACGCGACACAGAACTTCTGGCGCGGCGCCGAGAACCTGTCGGTCAACCCGACCGGCGGGGGCGACCGTTGGGCCGTCTCGCAGGCAGCGCCCTACCGCCGTATGCACCTGCGCGGCAACCTCGCCCTGGACGACGGCGGCTGGTCCAGCGGCGGCTATCTCGCCGACAGCCTGGTCAACGGGCAGGTCAACTCCGGAACCCAGCAGCAGTGGCTGACCCGCAACTCCCAGCTGGGCGGCTGGACCGGGTCCAACTGGAACATGGTGTTCGTCGGCAGCCAGGGCGTGCCCGCCACCAGCTTCCCCAACCCGCCGTACACGACGGTCGCGCAGAGCCCGGTCAGCCGCGAGAAGCCGTTCCTGTACGTCGACGGATCCGGCGCCTACCAGGTGTTCGTGCCCGCGCTGCGCTCCAACTCCACCGCCACCAGCTGGGCGAGCGGCAGCCCGGCCGGCACCTCGCTCCCGCTGAGCCAGTTCTACGTCGTCAAGCCCGGCGCCACCGCGGCCCAGATCAACGCCGCCCTCGCGGCGGGCCAGGACCTGCTGGTCACCCCCGGCGTCTACCACCTCGACCAGACCCTGAAGGTGACCCGCCCCGACACCGTCGTCCTGGGCCTCGGCCTCGCCACCTTCGTCCCGGACAACGGCATCACCGCCGTGTCCGTCGCCGACGCCGACGGCGTCAAGATCGCGGGCCTGCTCTTCGACGCCGGCACCACCAGCTCGAAGACCCTCGTCGAGGTCGGGCCGGCCGGCTCCACCGCCTCCCATGCGGCCGACCCGACCTCCCTGCACGACGTCTACTTCCGCGTCGGCGGTGCGGGCGTCGGCAAGGCCGCCACCGGCCTCGTCGTCAACAGCTCCGGCGTCATCGGCGACCACATGTGGATCTGGCGCGCCGACCACGGCAGCGGCGTCGGCTGGACCAGCAACACGGCGGACACGGGTCTCGTCGTCAACGGCGCCGACGTGACCATGTACGGCCTGTTCGTGGAGCACTTCCAGAAGTACCAGGTTGTGTGGAACGGCAACGGCGGGCGCACCTACTTCTTCCAGAACGAGATGCCCTACGACCCGCCGAACCAGGCGGCCTGGATGAACGGCTCCACCCAGGGCTACGCCGCCTACAAGGTCGCCGACTCGGTCACCAGCCACCAGGCGTACGGCCTCGGCAGCTACTGCTACTTCAACGTCAACCCGAGCGTCACCGCCGCCCACGCCATCGAGGCACCGAACCACCCGAACGTCCGCTTCATCAGCATGGTCACCGTCTCCCTCGGCGGCACCGGCACCATCAGCCATGTCGTCAACAGCACGGGAGGACCGTCCAACTCCACGACCAACGTGGCGAATCTCGTCCGCTACCCGTAGCGACACCGCCCCTGCCCGGCCGGGCCGATTGGCCCGGCCGGGTTCGGGGGAAGGGGAGGGTGCCGGAGGAGGGAACGCGGAGATGCACGACGGGCACGCCTTGTTGCGGGTGCTGGCGGTGGACGACGAGGAGCCCGCCCTCGCGGAGCTGGTGTACCTCCTGGAGGAGGACCCGCGGGTCGGCAGCGTGGTGCCCGCCCTGACGGCGACCGACGCGTTGCGTCTGCTGGGCCACGCGATGCAGCAGGGCCCGCACGGCACGGCGGCCATCGACGTCGTCTTCCTCGACATCAGCATGCCCGGCCTGACCGGCCTCGAACTTGCAGGCCTGCTGGGCGGGTTCGCCACCCCGCCGCTCGTCGTCTTCGTCACCGCCCATGAGGACCACGCGGTCCGCGCGTTCGACCTCAAGGCCGTGGACTACCTGCTCAAACCCTTGCGCAAGGAGCGCTTCGCGGAGGCCGTACGACGCGTCGCCGAACGGGCCCGGGCGGGGGTGCCCAGGCCGCCGGAGCAGGACCTGGTGCACGCTTCCGGCGACCAAGTGCCCGTGGAACTGGGCGGCGTGACCCGGTTCGTGCCCATCGCCGACATCACCTGCGTGGAGGCACACGGCGACTACGCGCGCCTGCACACCCCGCGCGGCAGCCACCTGGTGCGCATCCCGCTGTCCACGCTGGAGGAGCAGTGGCGCTCCCGCGGGTTCGTCCGGATCCACCGCAGCCACCTCGTGGCCCTCGGCCGCATCGAGGAACTGCGCCTGGACGGCGGCAACCTGAGCGTGCGGATCGGCGACCGCGTCCTCGCCGTGAGCCGGCGCAACGCCCGGGAACTGCGGGATCTGCTCGCCAGCCGCGCCAAAGGGGCGGCGGACTCGGCGAGTTGAGCGCGTCCGACGTCTATCTCACCGATGCGGTGCTGCGTACACTCGCCGCAACAAGGTGATCACCGCGGCGTCGGGGGTGCGTCATGGGTGCGGAATCCGTCCCTCGCAGAGAGGTGGTCACCGGAGAGCCGCGCACCGCACCGGCCGGCCGCACGGCGACGATCCGCCCCGTGGCCACGGACGACGACACCACCGTACGCATGCTGATGCGCCGCCAGATGCGCGCCGCGCTCACCACGACGGCCCTGCTCACCGCCGTGCTGGGCCTGCTCCCCGTGGCCTTGCGCGTCCTGCCCCGGCCCGGCGTGCCGTTCGCCGTCTGGCTCGTGCTGGGCGTGGTGCCGTATCCGGCCCTGCTCGGCACAGGGGTCTGGTACGTCCGCCGTGCCGAGCACAACGAGGGCGACGTGACCCCCCGTTGAACCAGACCTACGGAGTCGCCGGCGCGTCGGCCGTGGTCCTCGCCACGGTGCTCCTCGGAGCGCTCGGCCTGCGGATCTCCCGTACCACCTCCGATTTCTACGTCGCCTCGCGCAGCGTCCCGCCCCGGCTCAACGCCTGCGCGGTCAGCGGCGAGTACCTGTCCGCCGCCTCTTTCCTCGGCGTCGCCGGACTCGTCCTCGCGCAGGGCGTCGACATGCTGTGGTTCCCCATCGGCTACACCGCCGGATTCCTCGTCCTGCTGGCCTTCGTCGCCGCTCCGTTGCGCCGCTCCGGCGCTTACACCCTCCCGGACTTCGCCGAGGCCCGGCTGGAGTCCCGGGCCGTGCGGCGGATCGCGAGCGTGCTGGTCGTCGGGGTCGGCTGGCTGTATCTGCTGCCCCAACTGCGCGGCGCCGGGCTGACGTTGCGGCTGCTGACCGGTGCGCCCGGCTGGCTCGGCGGGCTGATCGTCGCCGCCGTCGTGACCGGGGCGGTGGCCGCGGGCGGCATGCGCAGCATCACCTTCGTGCAGGCCTTCCAGTACTGGCTGAAACTCACCGCGCTGTTGGTGCCCGCGGTGTTCCTGCTGCTCGCCTGGCGCTCCGACCACGTGCCGACGCCCGCCTGGGACGAACGGCCCGCCTTCCAGCGCTCCACCGAGGTGCGCGCCTACCGGCCGCTGACCTTCACCGTCCGCGAACCGGTCCGTGTCACCGCGACCGGCACCGTCGACGGCCGGGCCCGCAAGGGCGGTGCCCTCACGCTCGCCGAGGGCACCCACCGGACCGGCGCCGACACCACCCTGCGCTTCCCGGCCGGCGCCCAAGTGCCCCGGCCGGCCGGCGCCGACGACCGCGCGTCGAGCTGGGCCAGGCCGCTGTCGGCGAGCCGCGGACAGCACGGCCTGTACGCCACCTACGGGCTGATCCTCGCCACCTTCCTCGGCACCATGGGCCTGCCGCATGTCGTCGTCCGCTTCTACACCAACCCCGACGGTCGCGCCGCCCGCCGCACCACCGTCAGCGTGCTGGGCCTGCTCGGCGCGTTCTACCTGCTGGTTCCCGTCTACGGCGTCCTCGGCCGGCTCTACGCCCCCGACCTGCTGCTCACCGGAGACACCGACGCCGCGGTCCTCGTCCTGCCGCAGCGGCTGCTCGGCGGGGCGGGCGGCAACCTGCTGGGTGCGCTGGTCGCGGGCGGCGCGTTCGCGGCGTTCCTGTCCACCGTCTCCGGACTCACCATGTCCGTCGCCGGCGTGCTCGCCCAGGACGTGCTGCCGACCCTCGGCATCCGGCACTTCCGGCTCGCGACCCTGCCGGCGATCGCGGTGCCCACCGCCGCCAACGCCGTCGTCGGCGACCTGCCGGTGGCCGACGCCGTCGGCCTGGCCTTCGCGGTGTCCGCCTCCTCGTTCTGCCCGCTGCTCGTCCTCGGGATCTGGTGGCGCGGCCTGACCCCGCCGGGCGCGATCGCCGGACTGCTCCTCGGCGGCGGCTCGGCGCTCACCGCGGTGACCGTCACCATCGCGGGCGTCGTCCGCTCCGGCTGGCTGCACACCCTGCTGGCCTGGCCCGCGGTCTGGTCGGTCCCCGTGGGCTTCACGGCCATGGTCCTGACCTCCCTCGCCACCCGCCACCGCGTCCCACCCGGCACCGGCACCACGATGGCCCGGCTGCACCTGCCCGAACCGGCCCCGACGCCCCTCCAGGGCCCGGGGGAACCGGCCGGACGGCGCCGCCCATGAGCGCCCTCGGGGCCGTCCTCCTCGCCCTGGCCGGGCTCGCCCTGTTCGCACTGGGCGCCGCCCTCGCGCACGCCGCCGCCCGCCGGCAGCAGGAGGACGCGGCCGGCCCCGGCACCCCCGTCGAACGCGCCACCTTCCACACCCTGCACACGGCCTCGCTCGCCGCCCCCGCGCTGCGCGCCGGCCTCACCCCGGACACCGCCCGCAAGGCCGTACGCCGGCTGCGCCCGCTGCTCGGCACGCTCGCGCTCGCCCTCGCCGACCAGGACGCCGTGCTGGCCTGGGACGGCACGGGCGACCACCACCGCGAACAGCTGGCGGCACCGCTCGCCCTCGCCCTGCGCACCGGCCGTACCCAGACCTTCCCGCTGCCCTGTGTCCGGGACACCTGCCCCGTCCGCTGGGCGGTCCTGGTGCCGCTGCGGGTCGACGGCCGGGCCGGCGGCGCGCTGGCCGCGTTCGGCGAGCGGGAGTCCGCCGTCCTCGTCCGGGCCGCCGAGGAGGTCGGCCGCTGGGTGTCGGTGCAGCTCGAACTGGCCGACCTCGACCGGGCCCGCTCGGACGCGATCGAGGCGGAGGTCCGGGCCCTGCGCGCCCAGATCTCCCCCCACTTCATCTACAACTCCCTCGCGAGCATCGCCTCCTACGTCCGCACCGACCCGGAGAGGGCCCGTGAACTCCTTCTGGAATTCGCGGACTTCACCCGCTACTCCTTCCGTCGCGACGGTGACTTCACCACGCTCGCGGAGGAGCTGCGCTCCATCGAGCAGTACCTGGAACTCGCCCGCGCCCGCTTCGGCAGCCGCCTCCAAGTGACGCTCCGGATCGCCCCGGAAGTCCTCCCCGTCACGCTGCCGTTCCTGTGCCTGCAACCCCTCGTGGAGAATGCGCTCAAGCACGGCCTGGAGGAGTCCGTCGACCGTGGCCGCATCGCGATCGTCGCGGAGGACGAGGGCACCGAGGCCCGGGTCGTCGTCGAGGACAACGGCATCGGCATGGAACCGGAACGCCTCCGCGCGATCCTGCGCGGCACGGCCGGCCCCGCCACCGGCATCGGCCTGAGCAACGTCGACCGCAGACTCCGTCAGGTCTACGGCGACGAGCACGGCCTCGTCATCGAGACGGGCGTCGGAGCCGGCACTAAGATCACGGTCCGCATCCCGAAGTTCCGCCCCGGCGTGAAATGAAGCCGTCACGCCACCGGGGTACCGACCGGCTGCGGTGCCGGCAGGGTGCGGGCGATCTCCTCCATGATCGTGCGCGTCGCGGTGTGGACGAAGAAGTGGCCGCCGGGCAGCATCCGCAGCCGGGACCCGCTGGACGACTGCCGGCGCCAGCCATGCAGTCGGGCCGGGTTGACCAGGGCGTCGGCCGTGCCGCCGAACACCGTCAGGGGCACCGGCAGCGCGGGGCCGTCCAGGTACTCGTAGTTCTCCAGCACCGAGAAGTCGGCGCGCAGTGTGGGCAGCATCAGCTCCATCAACTCGGCGTCGTCCAGGACCTCCTGGGGGGTGCCGCCGAGGGTGCGTAGTTGCTCCATCACGTCCTCGTCCGGTGCGTCGTGGATCGGCGGCCGGTAGGAGGGCGTGTCGGGCGCGGAGCGGCCGGACACGAACAGGTGGGCGGGCAGCGGCCGGCCGCGCCGGAGCAGGGTCCGCGTCAGTTCGAAGGCGAGCAGACTGCCCATGCTGTGGCCGAAGACCGCGAACGGCCGGTCGAGGAACGGCTCGACGGCGTCGGCCAGCCCGTCCACCAGCGGGCGCAGTCTGCTGATCGGGGCTTCGCCGAAGCGGCCACCGCGGCCGGGCAGCTCCAGGGGGCATATCTGGATGTGCTCGGGCGCGTGCGCGTGCCACTCGCGGTACGCCGCAGCGCTGCCGCCGGCGTACGGGAGACAGAACAGCCGGTAAGCGGCGTGTTCCTGAGGCACCCAGCGGCCGAACCACGGGTTGTTCACTTCACTTCTCCTTCACAGCTCGGCACCGGCGGTCACGTCGGCGGGGTCGGTTCCACGGCGGTGCGGTGAGCGCGCTCAGCCGCCGGTGCCGGTTTCCACCAGCTTCAGGGCGCGGGAGGGGCAGCGCCCCACCACACCCCGGACGGCCGTGACACGCTCGGCCGGTGGGTCGGACCGCAGCACCAGCACGGTGCCGTCGTCGTCGGACTGGTCGAACAGGTCGGGCGCGGACAGCGCGCACATGCCCGAACTGACGCATACATCGGGGTCGGCCTCGATGCGCATGCTCGTCGTCGCTCCAGGTCTCGTGGCACGGGAAAAGGCTGCGCAGAAATGGTCTATACGGGTTTTGGATCCCTCTAAAATGACGACCTGACCTTGCAAGAATAGGGCGGGGCCAGTCAAGAGCTGCAAGTGTTCGGTGACCAACGGGCGTCGCGTCGGGTAATTCGCGGTCGGCCCGGCTCTGTCGACGTCGTCGCGGAAGCGGACATACCCGCCCTGCCCCGGGCACCCTGAACAAGTGTCAACTTCTCGCCATGTGCGCATAGTTGGCGACGTCCCGAAGTTCCGGTGCGGCGAGTAGCGCGTTGTTGGACAGGTCGCCCTGATCAGGCCACCCGAGCGTGGCTGGCCGGAAACCTGTGCAGGAGACAGTCTGTTCGCGTTCGCAGGCCGAGAAGAACGCGCGTAGATCGAGGTTCCCTGCTACTGCTCCACTCCTTGACACTCGTGTCGGGAACGGCCGATATTAAGCCGTAAGAACGTTCTATTGTTGCCGGTCCTTCGAGGAGGACTCCATGCATGAGGGCGGACGAAACAAACGACTCAGTGACCGCTGGGGCAGCGGTATTGAGCCTGGCGCCGGTGTCCGCCGCTGGAGTCTCCAGGACGGCCTCGCCCTCCCGCCGTGCCGGGTACCGGGCGCACCTCACCTGTTGGTGAGCTGATCACGGGAGGGTGCCCGGCAGAGCTGTGACCGAATCGGCACAGCTCCACCGCCGCACGCCCGGCCACGCATCAAGGCGGGCCGGCATTCCCGCGCGCTCCCCCCACCGGCGTTTCCCCGACGCCGCGCGCCTGCGGGCTGCCACCGCCCTTTCCACCCGTCCCCTTTTCCGCCTGTCCGCCTGTCCGCTTTCCGGCGGACCGCCGCCGGCCGTGCGCCCCGCACACCGGCCGGCCTGAACCCGCGCCAGAAGGAGTCCTGCCGGATCACCACAGAGACGCTCATCACGACGCCGCCCACTGAAGAGCTACGGAGGAAGAGCCACGTGCCTGATTCACCAGCCGGTGAAGAGCCACAGCCGCCCGTCGACGAACATGTCATCTCCCGGCAGACGCAGTTAATTCCCGTCAACGCCTTACTGGCGGCCGACTCACCGCGGCTGGCGGGAGAGGTCGAGGAGCACGCCAGGACACTGGCCGAGTCGGAGGCCGTCCTGCCGCCCATCGTCGTCCACCGGCCCACCATGCGGGTCGTCGACGGCATGCACCGGCTGCGGGCGGCTGTGCTGCGCGGTGACGACCTTATCGAGGTCCGGTTCGTCGAGGGCACCGAGCAGGACGCCTTCGTCCTCGCCGTGAAACTCAACGCCGAGCACGGCATGCCCCTGTCCCGGCAGGATCGGGTGGCTGCGGCGATGCGCATCGTGGAGAGTCATCCGGCCTGGTCCGACCGGAGAATCGCGGCTGTCACCGGCCTGTCCCCGGGCGTGGTGGGCTCGCTTCGCGCCAGGGCCGGCGGCACCCCCCAACTCGCCCTGCGCACCGGGCGGGACGGCCGCAGACGACCCGTCAACTCGGCCGCCGGGCGCCTCGCGGCCAGCAGGGTCATCGCCGAGACCCCGGACGCCTCGCTGCGGGAGATCGCGAGCAAGGCGGGGATCGCGGTGGCCACCGCACGGGACGTGCGCCGGCGGATGCGGCTCGGACAGGACCCGGTGACGCCCAGACTCCGGCTGGCCGTCGGCACGGACTACACCGGCGAGGAGGCCGGCGGGCCGCCCGACGCGTCCGGGACACCGCTCTCGCCGCTGGTCTGGGAGAGCATGCTCTCCAGCATGCGCAGAGACCCCTCGCTGCGCATGTCGCAGATCGGCCGCAGGCTGCTGCAACTGCTGCGCGCCCACCTGTTCACCGCGGAGCAGCAGAAGGTCCTCATCGACGGCATCCCGGCCCACCGGACCGCCGACGTGGCGCGGATGGCCCGGGACTGCGCCTCCTGGTGGCTGCAGTTCGCCCGCGACGTCGAGGGCAGAGGCCCGGCCGAGGAGGGCGGAGCCGGGCAGCAGCGGGTACGGCAACTCTCCTCCGGCGCCTGAGCGTTCGGCACCACCTCGCAGACCGTCCCACGGGCTGCCGCACCGGCATGCCCGGAACACCCCCTACGACTCATGACACAACACGGCTGGTGAGATCAGCGGCACCGGCCAAGAAAGGAACTCAGATGGCCAATCCGTTCGACGATCAGCAGGGCCGCTGTCTCGTGCTCGTCAACTCCGAGGGCCAGTACTCCCTCTGGCCCGCTTTCTCCGCGGTGCCCGCCGGGTGGAGCGTGGCGTACGGAGAAGCGGGGCGCGAGGAGTGCATGGAGTACATCGAGCGCACCTGGACCGACCTGCGGCCCAGATCCCTGGCCACCGCGGTCGAGCAGGGCTGACGCCATGAGCGGTGGGGGCGCCGGACAGGGCGCCCCCGCCCGTCAACCGGCCGCGGGTACGGGACCGGTGCGGAACCGGTTGATCGCGGCCTGGTGCTTCGCCCGCAGTTCCGGGTCCCGCACCCCCAGGCCCTCGCGGGGGGCGAGGCCCAGCACACCGACCTTGCCCTGGTGCCGGTTGTGGTGCACGTCGTACACGGCTTGCGCGGTCTGCTCCAGCGGCACCACCTGGGAGAGCGTGGGGTGGATGCGTCCCCTGGCGATGAGCCGGTTCGCCTCCCAGGCCTCCCGGTAGTTGGCGAAGTGGGTGCCGATGATCCGCTTGAGGTTCATCCACAGATAGCGGTTGTCGTAGGTGTGCTCGAAGCCGGTGGTGGAAGCGCAGCTGACGATGGTGCCGCCGCGGCGCGCCACGTACACGCTGGCCCCGAACGTCTCCCGGCCCGGGTGCTCGAAGACGATGTCCGGGTCCTCACCACCGGTCAGTTCCCTGATCCGGGACCCGAACCGCCGCCACTCGCGCACGTCCTGGGTGTGCTCGTCGGACCAGAAGCGGTACCCCTCCGCGGACCGGTCGATCACCAGCTCCGCACCCATCCGCCGGCACGCCTTTGCCTTCTGCGGGCTGGACACCACACACACGGGCGTGGCCCCGCCGTTGAGGACGAGCTGGGTGGCGTACGAGCCGAGGCCGCCGGACGCTCCCCAGATCAGCACGGTGTCCCCCTGCTTGAGGCGCGCCCCGCCCGGCGAGACGAGCTGCCGGTAGGCGGTGGAGTTCACCAGGCCGGAGGCGGCGGCCTCCTCCCAGGTGAGGTGGCCCGGCTTCGGCATCACCTGGTTCGCCTTGACCAGTGCCAGCTCGGCCAGCCCGCCGAAGTTGGTCTCGAAGCCCCAGATCCGCTGCTCCGGGTCGAGCATGGTGTCCGCGTGCCCGTCGGGGTGGTGCAGCTCCACCGACAGGCAGTGCGCCACCACCTCGTCGCCGGGACGCCAGGCGGTCACGCCGTCGCCGCAGCGCAGTACGACCCCGGCGAGGTCGGAGCCGAGCACGTGGTACGGCAGGTCGTGCCGGGCCGCCTGCGGCGACGTCCTGCCGTACCGGGACAGGAAGTTGAAGGTCGGCAGCGGCTCGAAGATCGAGGACCACACGGTGTTGTGGTTGATCCCGCTGCCCATGACCGCGATCAGCACCTCGCCGGCGGCGGGCTGAGGCACGGCCACTTCGTCGAGGTGCAGGGACTTGCGCGGGTCCTTGTCCTTTCCGGCGAGCCCTTCGAACATCGCCACCTCGTCGGCGTGCAGCGTGATGCCCCGGTAGAACTCGGGCAACGGAAGGGCCGCGACGGCGTTCGGCTCACCGGCCAGGATCGCGTCGAGGATCTTCTGCATGTTTCGGGCCTCTTTCGATCGGTGCTGAGGACATGCGAATACGCGAGAGGGCGGTAACACGAGAGGGCGGTAACGCCAGAGGGCGGGAACGCGAGAACGCGGTAACGCGGTGGTAATGCTGCACTCCGTGAGCGCACCAGTCCAGCGAGCCGATGTGTGTTGCACACCGTGGCGTGTTCAAGTGTCCAAAACAGTCAGTTGAACACCCGGACTTCCGGCCTGCCGACACGAGGCGGAATGGACATTTCACACCTCGTCGGCCCAACCGGGCGCGTGGTCGTGGGGTGGGCGCCCCGGAGCGATCAACTCCGTGGTGGTCATGGGTGGCGGGACGGCCGGCCGGATAACCGCCGCCTATCACGAGGCGGCTTTCCAAGAAACTCTCCGCAGGGGTGAACAGCGCTGCTATGGCCGTTTCTTGACGGAGCGGGGGTGCTCGTGGATGCTGATCTCCAAGCGGGGTGGATCTTGCTCGAAATGACCTTCACCCCGGCGATTTCCAATTCGTCGACCTCCCGTACGGACGGCTGTTCAGTTTCTGTCAAGGTGATCAGAAAAAGCAGTTGACGATCTGATTCTTACGGCTTCCCGCAACTGCCGACGAGGAATTTCTCGTAGGTGCCCAGTGTGAGAGGACGGTCTGATGCCGGGCCGCGATTCCGAATCGCTTGTTGATCATTTCCGGATGACCTTCGGTGCGCACCCGCAGCACCAGACCTTCCGATTCCTCGTGGACGGTGAGGGCGAGCCGCAGCGCCTGACCGACGCCGAGGTCGACCTGCGGGCGCGCACCATCGCCGCGGTGCTCCGGGAGCGCTTTCCCGCGGGTGAGCGGGCGCTGATCCTGTGTCCGGCCGGGCTGGACTACATGGTGTCCTTCTTCGCCTGTCTGTACGCCGGCATCATCGCCGTACCCGCCTATCCGCCGGACCCGGCGTTCCTCAAGCGGACCCTGCCGCGCCTGGTCGGCGTCATCGAGGACGCCGAACCGGCCGTGATCCTCGCCCCGGCGGCGACCGTCGCCCTGGCCGACTCCTTCTACGAACACGCTCCGGCGCTGCGGGACATCGCCTGGTGCGCGGTGGACGACCTGGACACCGCAGCCGCCGACCGGTGGCGCCACCCGGGCAGCCGCCGGGACGACATCGCCTTCCTGCAGTACACCTCCGGCTCCACCAGCCGCCCCAAGGGCGTGATGGTCAGCCACGGCAACCTGCTGCACAACATCGACGCGATGTACGGCACCTTCTTCGCCCACGACCCCGACCAGCACGTGGTGAGCTGGCTGCCGCCCTTCCACGACATGGGGCTGATCTTCAGCCTGCTCACCCCGGCGTACGCGGGATTCCCCGTCACGTTCATGGCGCCGTACTCCTTCCTCAAGCGGCCCTTCCGCTGGCTGAAGGCGATCTCCGACACCGGGGCGACCGCGAGCGCCGCGCCCAACTTCGCCTACGACCTCGCGGTGGCCAAGGTGACACCGCAGGAGCGCGAGACGCTGGACCTGAGCAGGTGGCGGATCGCGGCGAACGGCGCCGAACCGGTGCGGCTGCAGACCCTGGAGCGCTTCACCGCCACCTTCGCCGACTCCGGGTTCCGGCTCACCGCGCACGCCCCCTCCTACGGGCTGGCCGAGGGCACCCTGATGGTCTCGACCGGCGACCCGGACGTTGGTCACGTCTGGCGCCACCTGACGCCGGACGCACTGGAGGCGGGCACGGCCGAGGACGCCGCGCCGGGCGAACCGTCCCGGACGCTGCTGGGCTGCGGCACCTCGCTGTCCGACCAGCGGGTGGCGATCGTGGACCCGCAGACCCTGACCGAGCTGCCCGACGGCCGCGTCGGCGAGATCTGGGTGGCCGGGCAGAGCATCGCCCACGGGTACTGGCGCCGCATCCCGGAGACCGAGGAGATCTTCCAGGCCCACCTGGCCGACACCGGTGAGGGACCCTTCCTGCGCACCGGCGACCTCGGCTTCGCCGACGGCCCGGAGCTCTACGTCACCGGCCGCCGCAAGGACGTCATCATCATCGCGGGCCGCAACCACTACCCGCAGGACATCGAACGCACCGTGGAGGCGGTGGACGGCGGCCTGCGGCAGGGCTGCGGAGTGGCGGGCTCCCGCGAGATCGACGGTGAGGAACGCCTGATCGTCATCCAGGAGTACCGCGGCAGCAAGGACCCCGCGGAACACCACCGGATCATCGGTGCGATCCGGGCGGAACTCGCCCGGGAACACGGCCTGCAGGCCTTCGCGGTCGCCCTCGTGCGGGCCGGCACCGTGCCGAAGACCTCCAGCGGCAAACTCCAGCGCTCCGCCTGCCTGGACAGCTTCATGAACGACGGCCTGAACGCGGTGGCCCTCTGGCGCCACGACCGCGACGGCGCCGCTCCCGCCGCTCCCGCAACCCCCTCCGGGAGCGAACGCGCCACGGACGCAACCGACTTGGCGCCGCCCGTCGTGGCGACCGCCGCCGAGATCGAGGGGTGGCTGAAGGAAGCGCTGGCCGACGCGACCGGCAGCCGGCCCGAAGCCGTAGACCCCGCCCTGCCGTTCGCCGCGTACGGCCTGCAGTCGGTGCACATGGTCACGCTGGCCGGTGACCTCGAACGCCGCCTCGGCCGCCCGGTGAACGCCACCGCGGCGTGGGAACACCCCACCGTGGAGAGGCTCGCCCGGCATCTGGCGGGCGAGCCCGCCACCGGCACTGCGGCCACCGCCACCGCTGCCACCGAGACTGCGACGGCTACCCCGCCCACACCCGCCGCACCCGCCGCTCCCGCCCGCGGCGAGGCCGAGCCCGTCGCCGTCGTCGGCATCGGCTGCCGCTTCCCCGGCGGAGCCGACGGCCCGGAGAGCTTCTGGCAGTTGCTGCGCGAGGGACGCGACGCGATCACCGAGGTGCCCGCCGAGCGGTGGAGGAGCGAGGACTTCACCTCCGAGGACCCCAAGGCCCCCGGCCGGACCAACGCCCGCTGGGGCGGCTTCCTCGACGGCGTCGACCAGTTCGACCCGGGCTTCTTCGGCATCGCGCGCCAGGAGGCCGCGCGCATGGACCCGCAGCAGCGGCTGCTCGCCGAGGTCGCCTTCGATGCGCTGGAGGACGCGGGACTGCCCGCCGACCGGCTGGCCGGCTCGTCGACCGGCGTCTTCGTCGGCATCTCCACCTTCGACTACGCCGTGCGCCAACTGCGCGACCTGGACGCCATCGACGCCTACACCGGCACCGGCAGCGCCCTCAGCATCGCCGCGAACCGGCTGTCGTACCTGCTGGACCTGCACGGTCCCAGCATGGCCGTCGACACCGCGTGCTCCTCCTCGCTGGTCACGGTCCTCCAGGCTGCCGCGAGTCTGGCTCAGGGCGAGTGTGATCTGGCGCTGGCGGGCGGGGTGAACCTGGTGCTGTCCCCGGCGCTGGCCATCAACTTCAGCAAGGCGGGCGTGATGTCCGCCGACGGGCGGTGCAAGCCCTTCGACGCCAGTGCCGACGGATACGTGCGGTCCGAGGGCGCCGGCGTCGTCGTCCTCAAGCCGCTCAGCCGGGCGCTGGCCGACGGCGACCGGGTGTACGCCGTGATCCGCGGCGGCGCGGTCAACTCCGACGGCGCCAGCAACGGCCTGATGGCCCCCAACCCGCAGGCCCAGGAAGCGGTCCTGCGCGCCGCCTACGCCCGCGCCGGGGTACGCCCGGCGGACGTGCGCTACGTCGAGGCGCACGGCACCGGCACCATGCTCGGCGACCCGATCGAGGCCAAGGCGCTCGGCGCCGTGCTCGGCGAGGGCCGCGACCCGGCCCGGCCGTGCCTGATCGGCTCGGTGAAGTCCAACCTCGGGCACATGGAGTCCGCGGCCGGCATCGGCGGGCTGATCAAGACCGCCCTCGTCCTGCACCACCGCGCGGTGCCGCCGACCCTGCACTACCGGGAGCCCAACCCGCACATCCCCTTCGACGACCTGCCGTTGCGGGTGGCGGACGCCCTGCAGCCGTGGCCCGACGGTGACGGCCCCGCCCTGGCGGGCGTCAGCTCGTTCGGCTTCGGCGGCACCAACGCCCACCTGGTGCTCGAAGAGGCACCGCCCGCCCCCGCCGCCGGCCGGCCCGCGCCCGAGGGTGCGGTGCTGCTGCCCGTGTCGGCCCGCACCGAGCAGGCGCTGCGCGACCTGGCCGCCCGCTACGAGTCCCTCCTGACGGACGCCGGACCCGGCCTCAGCCCCGGTGTCCTCGCCTCGGCAGCCGCCCTGCGCCGCACCCAGCACGAGCACCGGCTGGCCGTGACCGGCTCGACCCTGGACGAACTGCGCAGCGGCCTGGCCGCCTTCGGCCGCGGCGAGCAGGCCTCCGGGCTCAGCTCCGGCGTCCGGCGCGTGGGCCGGCGCCCCCGGCCGGTGTTCGTCTTCTCCGGGCAGGGGCCGCGCTGGTGGCCGGTGGCCGCGGACCTGCTCGACGGCGAACCCGTGTTCCGGGCCGTCATCGACCGGGCCGACGCGCTGCTGCGCCGGCACACCGACTGGTCGCTGCTGGACCAGCTCACCGCCGACCCCGAGCGGTCCCGGCTGCCGGACACCGCGGTCGGCCAGCCCGCGCTCGTCGCCGTCCAGGTCGCCCTGGCCGCGCTGTGGCGGTCCTGGGGCGTGGAACCGGCCGTCGTCGTCGGGCACAGCGTCGGCGAGATCGCCGCGGCCCACCTCTCGGGCGCGCTGTCCCTGGAGGACGCCCTCGTCGTCGCGCTGCACCGCGGCACCGTCCTGCACGAGGCCGCGGGCAAGGGCCGTATGGCCGTCGTCGGCCTCTCGCTGGACGAGGCGCAGCGGCTCCTCACCGAGCGGCAGCCGGGACCGGTGTGGGTGGCGGCGGGCAACAGCCCCGGTTCCACCGTCCTGTCCGGCGAGGCCGCCGCCCTGACCGAGCTGGCCGGCACTTTGGAGGCCGAGGGCGTCTACTGCCGGCTCCTGGAGTCCGTCGAGTTCGCCTCCCACTGCCCGCTGATGGAACCCGTAGCGGGCGAACTGTGGCGGCTGCTGTCCGGACTGACGCCGCGCGCCGCGGCCGTCCCGATGCTCTCCACGGTCACCGGCGAACTGATCGCCGGCGACCGGCTCGACGCGGAGTACTGGGCCGACAACCTCACCCGGCCGGTGCTGTTCGACAGCGCGATCACCGCGCTCGCCGAGTCCGGGCACGACGTGTTCGTCGAGCTGTCGCCGCACCCGATGCTCACCGACGCCATGACCGAACGGCTGTCCTCGTACGACGACACGGTCGCGGTCTCCTCACTGCGCCGCGACGAGTCCGGGCGGGCCGCCGTGCTGGCCGGGCTCGGCCGGCTCTACAGCACCGGGTTCCAGGTCGACTGGACCCGCGTGTACGGCCCGACCGGCCCCGTGGCCGCCCTGCCGACCTACCCGTGGCAGCGCACCCGGTGCTGGTTCGGGTCGGACACCGCCGTCCGTCGTACGGTGTGGGACGGCCACCCCGTGCTGCGCTCCTTCGTGCGCTCCGCGGTCGCACCGCGCGCCGACCACTGGTCCGCGCCCGTGGACCTGGAGGGCTTCGGCTACCTCAAGGACCACCAGGTGGCGGGCAGCGCGGTGCTGCCGGCGAGCCTGCTGCTGGACGCCGTGCTCGCCGCGGCCCACACCCGCCTCGGCTCCGACGCGGCCGTGACCGGCCTCCACCTGACCCGGCTGACCGCGGTGCCGGACCGCTGCGACGACGACACCGTCCAACTGGTCCTCCTGCCCGAGACCTCCGAGACCGGCTCACTGCGTGTGTTCACCCGCAGCAGTGAGGGCGAGGAGTGGGCAGAGGCGGCCCGCGGCTCCTACCGGCGCGCCGCCGCGCGGCCCGCCGCCGAACCGCCTGCCGCGCTGCGCGCCCGCTGCGCCGACGCCGTCGAGGCCGGTGACCACTACGCCGCGCTGCACCGCTCGGGGCTGTCGTACGGACCGGCGTTCCAGGGAGTCGCGGAACTGTGGCGGGGCTCCGGCGAGGCCCTCGCCCGGCTGCGCGACCAGGCGGAACTCACCGACGACCGCGGCGCCCACCTCGTCCACCCGGCCGTGCTGGACAGCGCCCTGCAGGCCCTGGCCGCAGCGCTCGGCGGTGCGAACGAGTCTGCCCTGAACGGGACTTACCTGCCGGTGCGGGTGGGGGACTTCACCCTCTACACCGACCGCGCCAGGCCCCGGTGGGCGCACGCCTCGGTCGCCGCACCCCCGCCGGACGCCGATGAGATCACCGACGCCACGGTCGTGCTGTACGACGAGTCGGACGCTGTCGTAGGCCGGCTGACGGGGGTCGCCCTGCGCCGGGTGAACCGTACGGACTCCGGCGACCCGGCGAGCCGGGACCTGTACGGGATCAGCTGGCAGGAGGCCCCGGCCGAGCCCGCCACCGCGGCCCGGCCCGGCCGGTGGCTGCTGTTCGCCGACCGCGGCGGCGTCGGCGCCGGCCTGGAGGCCGCACTCACCGCCCGCGGCGGCACCTGCGTGACCGTCACCGCCGGGACCGGGTACCGCGAAACGGGACCCGGCCGCTACGAGCTCGACCCCGAGAGCCCGGACGACCTCGCCGCCCTGCTGTCCGCCCTGCGCGGGACCGGCACCTCCGAGGACGGCATCGACGGCATCGTCGACGCCCGGGCCCTCGACCTCGGCCTCGCCGAGGACGCCGCCCCCGAGCAGCTCCTCGCCGCGCAGGACGCCGCCTGCGTCCCCGTACTCCGCCTGGTGCAGGAACTGGCCTCGGCCGAGCGGGAGTCGGCGCCCCGCCTGGTGCTGCTCACGCGCGGTGCCCAACCGGCCGCCGACGACGAGCAGTTCGCCGTCGCCCAGGCGCCGCTGTGGGGCCTGGCCCGGGTCATCGGGCTGGAGCACGGTGAACTGCGCCCGGTGATCGTCGACCTCGACCCGGCCCGCCCGGACGACGAGGCCGACCGGATCGTGGACGAGCTGCTGCTCCCCGGCGGCGACGACCAGGTCGCCCTGCGCGACGGCGTACGCCGCACCCCGGCGCTCCGCCCCTGGAGGGACGGCGGCACCGGCGGGCAGCAAGCACGGCGATGGCCCTTCGATCCCGCCCGCGACGGCAACCACCGCCTCCTGGCGGCGCGTCCGGGCATGCTGTCGAGCCTTCGGTCCACCGTGTGGCACCGCACCCCGCCCGGCTCCGGCCAGGTGGAGATCGAGGTGACCGCGGCGGGCCTCAACTTCAGCGACGTGCTCAAGGCGATGAACGCCTACCCGGGCGCCGAGGGGATCGTGCCGCTCGGTGCCGAATGCACGGGCCGGATCAGCGCCGTGGGGGAGGGGGTGACGCAGTTCCAGATCGGGGACGCGGTGATGGCGGTCGGAGCCAGCAGCATGGCGGCCTTCACCACCGTCGGCAGCGGCCTGGTCGCCCCGCTGCCGCAGGATCTGGCCTTCGAAGAGGCCGCCGCGGTGCCGATCGCGTTTCTCACCGCCGTCCACGCCCTGGAGCGGCTCGCCCGCCTCCGCAAGGGCGAGAAGGTGCTCATCCACTCCGCGACCGGCGGTGTCGGCCTGGCGGCCCTGCAGGTCGCCCGGCGAGGCGGGGCCCAGGTCTTCGCCACCGCCGGCACCGAGGAGAAGCGGGACCTGCTGCGCAGGCTCGGCGTCGAGCACGTGATGGACTCCCGCTCCCTGGACTTCGCCGACGAGGTCATGCGGGCCACCGGCGGACGCGGCGTCGACGTGGTGCTCAACTCCACCACCGGCGAGGCCCTGGTCCGCAGCATGCAACTGCTGGCACCCGGCGGGCGGTTCGTGGAGATCGGCAAGCGGGACATCCACGACGACAGCCACATCGGCCTCGGCTTCTTCAAGGACAACCGGGCTTTCTTCGCCGTCGACCTGGAGCGGACCATCCGCGAGCAGGACGACCTGATCGGCGAACTCTTCCACGACGTCAACCAGGGCTTCCAACAAGGGGAGTTCACTGCGCTGCCGGTGAGCGTCCACCCGTACGCCGAGGCCGCCTCCGCCTTCACCACGATGGCCAGGGCCCAGCACACCGGCAAGCTCGTGCTGCGCCCCGAGCGGAACGAACCGATCGCCAGGGGCCCGGAACAGGCCCCCGTCCGGCCGGACGCGACCTACCTGATCACCGGCGGCCTGGGCGCCCTCGGCCTGGAGACCGCCCACTACCTGGCCGCACAGGGTGCCCGGCACCTGGTGCTGGCCGGCCGCAGCGGCCCGTCGCCCGCGGCCGAACGAGCCCTGGCCCGGCTACGTGGCTCGGCGGAGGTCAGCACCGTCCGCGCGGACCTGTCCCGGCGCGAGGACGTCGAGGAGGTCCTGGCCGGGATCGACGCCACGATGCCGCCGCTGGCCGGTGTCGTGCACGCCGCCGGCGTCCTGGACGACGGGTTGCTGACCGGACTCGACCAGGAACGGTTCCGCGCCGTCGCCGCCCCGAAGTCGATCGCCGCCTGGCATCTGCACTGCGCCACCGCCGAGCGCGAACTGGACTTCTTCGTCCTGTACTCCTCGGCCGCCGCGGTGCTCGGCTCGCCCGGCCAGGGCAACTACGCCGCCGCGAGCGCCTTCGTCGACACCCTCGCCCACCACCGCAGGTCCCGCGGCCTGCCCGCGCTCAGCATCGACTGGGGCCCGTGGTCCGAGATAGGCCTCGCGGCCCGGCCCGACCGCGGCGGCGCCCTGTCCGCCCGCGGTGTCGAGAGCATCAGCCCCGAACAGGGCATCGCCACCCTGGACCTGCTGCTGCGCGGCTCCGCCGTCCAGGTCTGCGTCCTGCCGCTGGACCGCGACAAACTGCGCGGTCACACCGGCGGGGGCCTGCTGCGCACCCTGGCCGACCGCTCCGGCGAGGCCCAGGCGGGCCCGCAGGGACAGGACGACGTACGGCGCAGGATGCTCGCGGTCGAACCCGGTCGCCGCCGCAGGGCGGTGCTGCTCGACCACTGCCGGGCCGCCGCGGCCCGTGTCGTCGGCACCGAACCGGCCGCGATCGACACCAGCGCCCCGTTCACCGCCATGGGCTTCGACTCCCTGCTCTCGCTGGAACTGCGTACGGGACTGGAGTCCTCCCTCGGTGTGACGCTGCCCTCCACCGTCACCTGGCGCTTCCCCACCATCGACCAGCTGGTGCCCTTCCTGGCCGAGCGGATGGAGATCCAGCTGGAGGCCGCCCAGGCGGCGACCGAACCGCCGCGCGAGCGCACGCCCGTACCCGCCGCCCGGTCCGCCACGCCGACACCCGCCGCAGACGACGGGCCTTTGGACCTCGACACGATGTCGGCCGCCGAACTCGAAGCCCTGCTGCTGGCCAAGACGAACCAGCTCGACGAAGGGGGTCAGTCATGACGGGACAGGGACAGCAGGGTGTGTCGGCCGACACGCTCAAGCGCGCCTATCTGACCATGGAGCGGCTGCAGCGCCAGGTCGAGGAGTACGAGCGGGCCCGCAGCGAACCGATCGCCATCGTGGGCGTCGGCTGCCGCTTCCCCGGCGGTGTCACCGACACCGACACCTACTGGCAGCTGCTCACCAGCGGCGTCGACGCCATCCGGGACATCCCCGCGGACCGGTGGGACAACGACGCCTTCTACGACGAGGAGCCCGGCAAGCCGGGCACGATCAACACCCGCTCCGGCGGATTCCTCGACCGCATCGACCAGTTCGACCACGAGTTCTTCGGCATCTCCCGGCGCGAGGCGCTGGCCATGGACCCGCACCAGCGCCTGACCCTGGAAGTGGCCTGGGAAGCGCTGGAGAACGCCGGTCAGGCCCCCTCCGGCCTGGCCGGGAGCCGCACCGGCGTGTTCATGGGCGTGGCGTCCTCGGACTACGTCACCGCGCAGATCCGCCAGGCCGAGGACGTCAGCGCCTACACCAGTTCGGGCGCGGCCCTCAGCTTCATCCCCGGCCGTATCGCCTACCTCCTCGACCTGCGCGGCCCCAACCTCGCCGTCGACACCGCCTGTTCCTCCTCCCTGGTGGCGGTGCACCAGGCGTGCCAGAGCCTGCGCGCGGGGGAGTCCGACCTGGCGCTCGCCGGCGGCGTCAACGTGGTGCTGTCCCCGGTGCTGCTGATCTCCCAGTCGCAGTTCGGCTCGGTGTCCAAGCAGGGGCGCGCGATGTCCTTCTCCGACAGCGCGGACGGCTACGTGCGCGGTGAAGGGTGCGGAGTCGTCGTCCTGAAGCGGCTCTCCGACGCGCTGCGCGACGGCGACCGCGTCCTCGCCACGGTCCGCGGCGGTGCGGTCAACCAGGACGGCCGCAGCTCCGGCATCACCGCCCCCAACGGAGCGGCCCAGCGCGAGGTGTACCGGGCCGCCCTCGCCGCGAGCGGAGTCGAGGCGCGCCAGGTCGGCCTCGTCGAGACGCACGGCACCGGCACCCGGCTCGGCGACCCGATCGAGGCCGAGTCCCTCGCCGACGTCTACGGGCGCCCGGAGGGCGACCCCGTGTACCTCGGTGCCGTCAAGACCAACCTCGGCCACCTGGAGGCCGCGGCCGGCGCCGCCGGACTGATCAAGGCCGCGCTGTGCCTGGCACACGGCGAGATCCCGCCCAACCTGCACTTCACCCGGCTGAACCCGAACATCTCCTTCACGGGCACCACCTTCGAGGTGCCCACGCAGGTCACCCCCTGGCCCGCGCCGGACGGACCCCGCTTCGCGGCCGTGAGCAGCTTCGGGCTCAGCGGCACCAACGCGCACCTGATCCTGGAGCAGGCCCCGCCGGCCCCCGAGCCCGCGCCCGAGCCCGCCCCCGAGGCACGCCGCCCCGCCTCGGTCCTCACCCTGTCGGCCAGGAGCGAGACCGCCCTGGCCGGCCTCGCGCGCCGCTACCGGGACCGGCTCACCGCCGCGGACGACGCCTCGCTGGCCGACCTGTGCCACTCCGCCGGCACCGGCCGCTCGCACTTCCGGCACCGGCTCGCGGCCGTGGGCGCCACCCGCCAGGAGATGGCCGACCGGCTGGACGCGTTCCTGCGCGGTGACATCGGCCCGGGCCTGGCCCACGACGAGGCCGAGAACACCGAGGTCGCCTTCCTCTTCACCGGCCAGGGCGCCCAGCGCCCGGGCATGACGGCCCGCCTTTACCAGACGCAGCCCACCTTCCGCCGGGCCGTCGACACCTGTGCCGAGATCCTGCAGCCGCTGCTGGAACGGCCCCTGCTGTCCGTGCTGTTCCCCAGTGACCCCGGGGACCGCAGGATCAACGACACCGCCTACGCCCAGCCGGCCACCTTCGCCGTGGAGTACGCGATGGCGCAGCTGTGGCGGTCCTGGGGCCTGGAGCCGGCCGCCGTCCTCGGCCACAGCTTCGGCGAGTGCGTGGCCGCCTGCGTCGCGGGCGCGATGTCGCCGCAGGACGCCCTCGCGTTCACCGTCGAACGGGCCCGCATCATCCAGGAGTTCTCCAAGCCCGGCACGATGGCCGCGGTGTTCGCCCCCGAGGCGGAGGTGGCCGCCCGGCTCGCCGACGACCTCGACCGGATCTCCATCGCCGCCGTCAACGGCCCGAAGAACACCACCATCTCCGGGGAGCGGGAGCTGGTGGAGGAGGTCTGCGCCGAGTTCGCCGCCCGCGGTGTCACCACCAAGGCGCTGCACATCGCCTCCGCGGGCCACTCACCGCTCATGGACCCGGTGCTCGACCCGCTGCGCAAGGCCGCGCGGAAGATCGCCTTCACCGCCCCCACGATCCCGCTGGTCTCCAACGTGTCCGGCGACCTGTGGCCGTGGGACCGGGCGCCCGAGGCCGACTACTGGTGCCGGCACGTCCGGGGGACCGTACGGTTCGCCGACGGCGTGCGGACCCTGCACGACCTCGGCTACCGCGCCTTCCTGGAGGTGGGCCCCGCGCCCACGCTGCTCGGGCTGGTCAGCGACGCCCTGCCGCCCGACCACGACGACCTGCTGCTGCCCAGCCTGCGCCCGGGGACCGACGACTGGGAGGTCCTGCTGCCGACCGTCGCGGCCCTGTACGCCCGCGGCGCCACCATCGACTGGGCCGGCTTCGACCGCGACTGCACGCGGACGAAGACCGCACTGCCCACCTACGCCTTCGACCCCACCGAGTGCTGGCAGCCGCCCAGGGCGTGGCACGGCGCCGGGCTCGCCGCCGGGGACGTGGACGTCGCCGCCGACGGCACCGACGAGGCCGTACCCGCCGCGATGAGCCAGGAGCCCGCGGCCCCGGCCCGGCGTCGCGGCCGGCGCCGGCAGAGCCCGATCCCCACGGCCGAGGAGCTGCTGAGCCTGCCCGAGGAGGAGCGGCTGCCCAGGCTCACCGACCAGTTCGTGGCCGGCGTCAGGGGCGTGCTCGGCTCGGTGTCCGCCTCCGCCGGTCTGGACGAGCCGCTGACCGGCCTCGGCCTGGACTCGCTGATGGCCGTGGAACTGCGCAACGACATCCAGAGCCGGCTGAACGTCACCCTGCAGGTCACCGACTTCCTCGGCGGCGCCACCATCAGCACCGTCGCGGAAACCATCCTCGCTCAGCTCTCCGCCGAGGACGAGGCAGCCCCGGTCCCAGGCAGCGCGCCCGCCCGGGGAGCCGCAGGCGCGCGATCCGCGCCGATCCGCCGCCGCCGACGGCGTACTGACGACAGCGTCGCCGCCGATGTGCTGGCGCAGCTGGGCGAGCCCGCGTCCGGCGAGGAACCGCCGGCCGCCGGGGGAGGGGACCAGCCGTGACCGACGACCTCGCGGCACGGCTGGCCGCCCTGTCCCCGGAGCAACGGGCCCGGTTCGAAGCACTGATGGCCGAGCGGGAAGCGACCGAGGACCTCTTTCCCCTGTCCGTCCTGCAACGCGGAACCTGGTTCCTCGAACAGCTCCGGCCGCTCAACCCCGGCTACATCGTGCCCGGCGCCGCCCGGGTCACCGGACCGCTGGACGCCGGCGTGCTGCGGGCCGCCGTCGCCGAGATCGTGCGGCGCCACGAGGCGCTGCGCACCACCTTCCGCGTCGAGGACGGCGTCCCGGTCCAGGTCGTGCACCACGACCTGACCGTGGACGTCCCCGAGATCGACCTGCGCGGCGACAGCTTCACCGCCGCCGAGCGGCAGCGCCGCATCGACGAGGCACTTGCCGAGCCCCTCGACATCACCACCGGACCGCTGCTGCGGGTGCAGCTGCTGCGCACCGGCCCCGACGAGTCGGTGCTCGTGACCGCCATGCACCACCTGGTCTCCGACCGCTGGTCCACCGCGGTGTTCCTGTCCGAACTGTCCGAGCTCTACGAGGCGTTCGCCGCCGGCCGGCCCTCGCCGCTGCCCGAGCTGGAGATCCAGTACGGCGACTTCTCCGAATGGCAGCACCAGCAGCAGGCCGAGGGCGCCTGGGACGAGGACCTGGCGTACTGGCGAGCTCACCTGGAGGGCGCCCCCTCGGCGCTCGACCTGCCCACCGACCGGCCCCGCCCGGCCGTGCAGGGCTTCAACGGCCACTTCGTGCCCGTCGAGCTGCCCCCGTCGCTGATGCGGGAGCTGGGCGCGCTGGCCGGCCGGCACGGCGCCACACCGTACATGGCTCTGCTCGCCGTGCTCCAGATCCTGCTGCAACGCCACAGCGGTCAGGACGACATCGTCGTCGCCGTGCCCATCGCCCAGCGGGACCGCGCCGAAGTCGAGCCGGTGATCGGATACTTCGTCAACACCCTGGCGATCAGGGGCGACTTGAGCGGCAACCCTTCGTTCACCACCGTCCTGGCCCGGGTCCGGGACGCCTGCATGGGCGCCTACGCCCACCAGGACGTGCCCTTCGAACTCGTGGTGTCCGGCCTGAAGCCGGCCCGCGACCTCAGCCGGCCGCCGCTCGCCCAGATCAGCTTCAGCTACGGCCGCGAGCCCGTACCGCCCCGGGCCCTCGGCGGTGCACATCTGAGCCGGCTGCCGGTCAACAGCCAGGGCGCCCGCTTCGACCTGGAGCTCCAGGCGTTCGACACCGACGGCGGTCTCACCGGCTGGTTCGAGTACGACCGCGACCTGTTCGACGAGGCCACCGTCGTCCGCCTGGCCGCCCGCTTCTGCCGCCTGGCCGAACAGGCCGCCGCCCGTCCGGACACCCCGGTGGACGACTTCGAGCTGCTGGACGACGCCGAGCGGCAGCTGGTCCTCGGCGACTGGAACGCCACGGAACACGACTGGGGCACGGCCGGCCTGGTGCACGAGTGCATCGAGGAGCAGGCCCGCCGCCACCCGGACGCCGAAGCCGTCCGGTACGCAGGCCGGTCCCTGACCTACGACGACCTCAACCGCCGCGCCAACCGGCTCGCGCACCGGCTGCGCCGCCACGGCGTCGGCCCGGGCGTCGTCGTCGGCGTGGCCATGGAACGCTCCCTCGACCTCGTGGTGAGCCTGCTGGCGGTGCTCAAGGCCGGCGGCGCGTACACCCCGCTGGACCTCGACCTGCCGGCCGCACGCCTCGCGGACATCGTCGAGGACGCCCGGCCGCCGGTGGTGCTCACCCATGGCTCGGTGCCCGACGGGCTGCCCCCGCTCAACTGCTCCGTGCTCGACGTCGACGACCTCGCCGCCGAACTGGCCGAGGAACCCGACGACGACCCCGGCGTCGTCGTGCACGGCGAGGATCTGGCCTACGTCATCTTCACCTCGGGCTCGACCGGCCGGCCCAAGGGCGTGATGAACGTCCACGCCGCCCTGCGCAACCGGCTGCTGTGGATGCAGGACGCCTACGGCCTGGACGCCTTCGACCGGGTGCTGCAGAAGACCCCGTTCTCCTTCGACGTCTCGGTGTGGGAGTTCTTCTGGCCGCTGATGACCGGCGCCACCCTGGTCGTCGCCCGCCCGGGCGGCCACCGCGACAGCGGCTACCTGGCCGGCCTCGTCCAGGACGAGGCCGTCACGACCCTGCACTTCGTCCCTTCCATGCTCCAGGTCTTCCTGACCGAACCGGTGGAGAAGTGCACCAGCCTCCGGCGGGTCATCTGCAGCGGTGAGGAGCTGACCCGGGACCTGCACGACCGGTTCCTGGCCCGCTCCCGGGCCGAGCTGCACAACCTCTACGGCCCCACCGAGGCCGCCATCGACGTCACCGCCTGGCACTGCCGCCGCGACGACGCCGACCGCCGGCCCGTCCCCATCGGCCGCCCCATCGCCAACACCCGGCTGTACGTGCTCGACGGGCGGCTGCGCCCGGTGCCCGTCGGGGTGCCCGGCGAACTCCACATCGGCGGGCGGGGCTTGGCCCGCGGCTACCTGAACCGCCCCGACCTGACCGCCGAGCGGTTCATCGACGATCCCTTCGTCCCCGGCGAACGCCTCTACCGCACCGGCGACCTGGTGCGGCACCGGGCCGACGGCGCCCTGGAGTTCCTCGGCCGTCTGGACCACCAGATCAAGCTGCGCGGTCTGCGCATCGAACTCGGCGAGATCGAGGCCGTGTTGACGACGCACGAGGCGGTCCGCGAGGCAGTGGTGGTCGCCCGTGAGCACGCACCCGGCGACGTCCGGCTCGCGGCGTACGTCACCTGCACCGGCGACACCGCGCCGTCCCCCGGTGACCTGGCCGCCCAGCTGCGGCAGCGGCTGCCGGAGTACATGGTGCCGGCCTCCGTCACCGTCCTGGAGCGCCTCCCGCTGACCCCCAGCGGGAAGACCGACCGCAAGGCCCTGCCCGTGCCCGAGTCCGCCCGGCCCGACCTGGAGACCCGCTTCGTCGCGCCGCGCGACAAGACGGAGCACGCCCTCGCCGGGATGTGGCGCGAGCTGCTCGGCGTGGAACGCGTGGGCACCCGCGACAACTTCTTCGACCTCGGCGGGCACTCGCTGCTCATGGCCGAGTTCCGCACCGTCCTCGCCGCCTCCCTCGGCCACGAGCTGACCATGGTCGAGCTCTTCCAGCACCCCACGGTCGCATCGCTGGCCGAGTACCTCGGCAGAGCACAGGCGGCAGAGGCCGGCTCCCCGAACGGCGCCCGCGAGCGCGCCGAGAACCGTAGACAGTCCCGCAACCGGCGGCAGCAGGCGGCCGAACGTCGGGCTCTTTCCCGCGAGGACAGGTGATCACCGTGTCAGAGCCAGGCTACGACCAGGAACAGAACCTGGAGCGGGGCGGGGACAGGGACCTGGACCGCATAGCTGTCATTGGCATGGCCGGCCGCTTCCCGGGCGCCCCCGACATCGAGACGTTCTGGTCCAACCTCGAACAGGGCCGGGAGGGCATCACCACCTTCTCCGACAGCGAACTGCTCGCCGACGGCGTCGACCCGGCCCTGCTGGAGCGGGACGACTACGTCCGCGCCAAGGGCTTCCTGGAGGACGCCGACCAGTTCGACGAGGGCTTCTTCGGCTACAGCCCCCGCGAGGCCGAGATCCTCGACCCGCAGCACCGGGTCTTCCTGGAATCGGCCTGGCAGGCCCTGGAGTCGGCCGGCGTCGATCCCCACCGCTTCGACGGCCGCATCGGCGTCTTCGCCGGGGCCGGCTTCAACTCGTACCTGCTGTTCAACCTGATGAACAACCAGCCGGTCCTGGACTCGGCCGGCCTGTACCAGGTCCTGCTCAGCGGCGACAAGGACTTCCTGGCCACCCGGACCTCGTACAAGCTCGACCTCAAGGGCCCCAGCGTCACCGTCCAGACCGCCTGCTCCACCTCGCTCACCGCGGTCCACCTGGCCTGCCAGAGCCTGCTGAACGGCGAGTGCGACATCGCCGTGGCCGGCGGTGTGGCGGTCTCCGCGCCGCTGCGCAACGGCTACGTGTACGAGCCCGGCGGCATCCTGTCACCCGACGGGCACTGCCGCGCCTTCGACGCCGAGGCGTCCGGAACCGTCGCCGGCAACGGCGTCGGCGTGGTGGTCTTGCGCCGCCTCGCCGACGCCCGGGACGGCGGCGACAGCATCGACGCCGTCATCCTGGCCACCGCCGTCAACAACGACGGTTCCCTGAAGGCCGGTTACACCGCGCCCAGCGTCGACGGCCAGGCCGAGGTCATCGCCGAGGCGCTGGCCCTGGCCGACGTGGACCCGGCGACCGTCGGCTACGTCGAGACCCACGGCACGGGCACCCCGCTCGGCGACCCCATCGAACTCGCCGCCCTCACCCGGGCGTTCCGGGACGGCAACACCGATGACCAGGGCGACCAGGGCTACTGCGCGATCGGCTCGGTGAAGAGCAACGTCGGCCACCTGGACGCCGCGGCCGGCGTCACCGGCCTGATCAAGGCCACCCTCGCCCTGAAGCACCAGGCCATCCCGCCGACCCTGCACTGCGAGCGGCCCAACCCGGAACTCGCCCTGGACAGCAGCCCGTTCTACGTCAACACCGAGCTGCGCCCCTGGCCCCGTACGGACGAGCCGCGCCGGGCCGGCGTCAGCTCCTTCGGCATCGGCGGCACCAACGTGCACGTCGTCCTGGAGGAGGCACCGGCCCCCGCCCCCGCCGACCCGGGTACCGCCCGTCCGCAGCGGCTGCTGGCACTGTCCGGGAAGACCGCCCCGGCGCTGGCCGGCAACGCGCGGCGCCTGGCCGACCACCTCGAACGCCACCCGGACCTCGACCTCGACGACGTCGCCTACACGCTGGCCTGCCGCAGGCACGCCTTCGACCACCGCGCCACCGTGGTCTGTGACGGCCCCGAGGACGCCGTGGCGGCGCTGCGCGAGCTCGCCGAGGCCGCCCCCGCGCCGGCGAGCGCCGAGCGGGCTCCGGTCGCCTTCCTCTTCCCCGGTCAGGGCGCCCAGTACGTGGGCATGGGCCGCGAACTGTACGCCCGTGAAGCGGTGTTCGCCGCCGAGTTCGACCGGTGCGCCGACCTGTTCGCCGAGCACCTGGGCCAGGACCTGCGCGACCTGGTCTTCGCCCCCGACGGCGACGCCGAGGCTCTTCAGTTTGCGGATCGGCTCACCCGCACCGAGTTCGCCCAGCCGGCCCTCTTCTGCGTCGAGTACGCCCTCGCCCGGCTGTGGACCTCCTGGGGCGTGATTCCGCAGGCCATGGCGGGACACAGCATCGGCGAGTTCGTCGCCGCCACCCTGGCCGGGGTGTTCTCCCTGCCGGACGCGGTGCGCCTGGTCGCCGCCCGCGGCCGGCTGGTGCAGTCGATGCCGGAAGGCGCCATGCTCAGCGTCTTCCTGCCCGAGGCCGAGACCGCCGGATGGCTGGAGGAGGGACTGTCGGTCGCGGCCGTCAACTCCACCGCCCTCACCGTCGTTTCCGGCAGCGAGCAGGCGATCGGCGGTCTGGAGACACGGCTGAAGGCCGCCTCCGTCGCCTGCCGCCGGCTGCACACCTCGCACGCCTTCCACTCGCCCGACATGACCGGCGCCGTCGAGCCCTTCACCGACGAGGTCCGCAGGGCCACCCTGAAGGCTCCGGAGATCCCGTTCCTGTCCAACGTCACCGGGACCTGGATCACCGACGAACAGGCCACCAGCCCCGAGTACTGGGGCACCCAGCTGCGGGAGCCGGTCCGGTTCCGCGACGCCCTCGACGTCCTGTTCGCCGACCCGGCCCTGGTGCCCCTGGAGACCGGCCCCGGGCAGACCCTGGCCAACTTCGTCCGCGCCCACCGCTCCTGGACCACCGGCCGGACCGTCGCCGGCTCGCTGCCGCACCCCGGCGACCGCACCGACGAGGGCAACCTGCTGCTGGCGAACCTGGGCGCTGTGTGGAGCGCGGGCGCCCTCGTGGACTGGGCTGCCTTCCACGAAGGTGAGCACCGCAGCACGGTGCGGCTGCCCGGCTACGCCTTCCAGCGGCGGCGCTACTGGGTGGAGCCCGACCGGCGGACCACGGACCGCGCGAAGGCGCCCGTGGCGGCCTCCCCGGCCGACTGGTTCGCCGGCCCCGGCTGGAAGCGCCTGCCGTTCACACCGCAGCGGGACAGCGGCGCCACCGGAGCCGTCTGGGTGCTGCTCGGGGCCGAACTCCCCCTCGGGCGCGCCCTGGCCGCACGCCTGACGGCCGCCGGCGAGCGCGTCGTACCAGTCACCGCCGGCGACGTGCCGGGCGAGGACACCGACGGCGGGTGGACCGCCGACCCGGCCGACCGCGAGCACCTGGCTACGATCCTGCGGTCCCCGGCCGTACAGGAGGCCGGGGAAGGCCGGCAGCTCCGCCTGGTGCACCTGTGGAGCACGGAGACCGCCCCGGTCGACGGCCCGCCGACCGAGCACCGGCTGGACGAGGCGCGGCGGCTCGGCTTCGACAGCCTGATCGCCCTCGCCCAGGCCCTCGCCGGCGCCCGCCCCGAGGGCCCGGTGACGCTCGACGTCCTGTGCCGCGGCGTGTTCGCGGTCACCGGGACCGAACCGCTCCAGCCGGAGAACGCCACCGTGCTGGGCGCCTGCACGGTGATCCCGCAGGAGACCCCCGGCATCACCTGCCGCACGCTGGACCTCACCGGCGCCGACCTTCACGCCCCGGACGACGCTCTGGTCCAGGCCGTGCACACCGCGCTGATCCCGCCCCCCGGCGAAGCCGAACTCGCGCTGCGCGGCCGGCACTGGTGGCGCCGCGATTTCGACGCGGTGACGCTGGACGGCGCCGACGGCCGCACCGGCCTGCGCGACGGCGGCGGTTACCTGATCACCGGCGGCCTAGGCGGCATCGGCCTGGCGCTGGCCGAGCACATCGCCCGCACCGCGGCCCGGCCCGTGCTCGGCCTGCTCGGCCGCTCCGCGTTCCCCGCCGAGGACACCTGGGACGCCTGGCTCGACGGGCACGACAAGCAGGACCCGGTCAGCGTCCGCATCCGCCGGCTGCGCGAACTGACCGAGCTGGGTGCCCGGGTCGTCGTCCTGCAGGCCGACGTCACCGACGAGGCGCAGACCGCCGAAGCCGCCCAGCGGGTACGCGACCTGGCGGGCGCCCTGCACGGCGTCGTGCACGCCGCGGGCCGGCCCTCCCAGGGCATGATCCTCACCAAGTCCCGCGCCGAGGCCGACGACGTACTCGCCGCCAAGACGCGCGGCACCCTGGTGCTGGACCGCGTCTGCCGCGAGGACCGGCTGGACTTCCTGCTGCTGTGCTCCTCCGTCACCGCCCTGCTCGGCGGCCCCGGCCAGAGCGACTACGCCGCGGCCAACGCCTTCCTGGACGCGTACGCCCAGTGGAAGCGGCAGGAGAGCGGCACCGCGGTCACGGCCGTGGGCTGGGACACCTGGCGTGAGGTCGGCATGGCCGCCGGGCTGTCGGACCGGTTCGGCACCGGCGCCGGCGGCTCCCCGACCGGGCACCCGCTGCTGCAGCGCCTGGTGCACGACGGCCCCGACTCGCGCACCTACTCGACCACGCTCAGCACCGCGGACCACTGGATCGTGGGCGACCACCGCATCATGGGCCACGGGCTCGTGCCCGGCACCGCCTACCTGGAACTGGTGCGAGCCGCCGTCGCCGAGCAGGCCGCCGGCCGCACCATCGAGATCGGCGACGTGCAGTACCTCACCCCGGTCGTCGTACCCGACGAGCAGACCCGCGAGGTGTTCACCACCATCGAGGAGCGCGACGGACAGTGGCGGTTCGCGGTGCGCAGCCGCAGCGGCGCCGCCGGAGCGGCGGCCTGGACCGACCACGCCCTGGGTTCCGTGGCCTTCCACGAGCCCGGCCCCGACACGGTGCGGGACCTGGCCGCGCTCGCCGCCGACTGCGGCGTCACCCGCGTCCTGGACACTCCCGGGACGATCCAGGAGGGCCTGCGGCTGGACCGGTTCCAGCGCGGCGGACCGATCGAGTTCTCCTTCGGCCCCCGCTGGGACTGCATGCACCGCATCGAGGCCGGCCCGAACCGGCTGTTCGCCACCCTCGGGCTCGGCCCCGAGCACGAAGCCGACCTCGACGACTTCCTGCTGCACCCCGCGCTGCTCGACGCCGTCGGCGGTACCGCCCGGGTCTACGCCACGGACACGTACTACCTGCCGTTCAGCTACCGCAGCCTGCGCGTCCACCACGGCCTGACCTCCACGATCCACTGCCACGCGCGGCTCAAGGAGTCCACCGACGCCACGGGCGAGACCATGACCTGCGACTTCGAGGTCCTCGACCCTGAGGGCCGGGTGCTGGTCGAGATCACGGACTTCACGATCAAGCGGATCAACGACCTCCACGGCCTGCGCGAGCAGATCGCCCGCTCCGCCGCGCCGCCCGCCGAAGCCGGCGCGGACGCGCCCGACGCCGCCGGCGGCATCCTGGCCACCCTCGGCGAGGGCATCAGCGAGCAGCAGGGCCAGGACGCCTTCGCCCGCATCCTCGCCGCCCCGGACCTGCCCGGTCACCTCCTGGTCTGTCACCGCGACGTGGCCGAACTGCGCGACCTGGCCCGCTCCCTGACGCCCGAGCTGCTCGCCCAGGAGATGGAGCAGTTCGCCCCGCCCGGCGGAGTCCACCCGCGCCCCGACCTGGCCACCCCCTACGTCGCACCGCGCACCGAGCAGGAACAGGCCGTCGCCGGCATCTGGTGCGACATCCTCGGCCTGGAACGGGTCGGCGTCGACGACGACTTCTTCGCCCTCGGCGGCCACTCGCTGGCCGCGGTGCAGATCGGCACCCGGATCAAGAGCCTGCTCGGCGTCGAACTGGACCTGCGGGCGTTCTTCGACCACCCCACCGTCGCGCACACCGTCACCCTGCTGACCGCCGGACCCGGCGGACAGGACCCCGAGAACGCCATCGAGCTCCTCGCCCGCGACGACCTGGGCCCGGACCCGGACTCGGCCGACGACCTGTCCGACCTGTCAGACCTGTCCGACGACGAAGTCGAAGCCCAGCTGCGCGCTCTGCTGGCCGCCGAGGGAGAGCACTGATGAACGGACCGCAGGCCCCGGTGGCCCTCGTCACGGGCGGCTCCCGGGGCATCGGCCGGGCGATCGCCCTGCGGCTGGCCCAGGACGGCTTCGACGTCGCGATGTGCTACGCCTCCTCCGACGACGCCGCCCGGGAGCTGGACAAGGAGATCACCGGGCTCGGCCGCCGCACGTACTTCCGCCGCGCCGACGTCAGCGACCCGGGCGCCGTGGACACGCTGGTCGAGGAGGCCGAGGGCGTGCTCGGCCCGCTCGACGCGGTGGTCGCCTCGGCCGCGGTGCTGCGCGACAACCCGCTGATCGCGATGGAGGACGAGGACTGGCACGACGTGCTGCGCACCAACCTCGACGGCGTGTACCACGTCTGCCGCTCCGTCATCGACGGCATGGTCGAACGCCGCCGCGGCACGATCGTCACCCTGTCCTCGATCGCCGGCATCCACGGCAACGCCGGACAGACCAACTACGCCGCCTCCAAGGCCGGAATCATCGGCTTCACCACCTCGCTGGCGCGTGAGGTGGGCCGGTACGGGATCCGCGCCAACGTGGTGGCACCCGGCTTCATCACCACCGACCCGGTGCTGAGCCTTCCCAAGGATCTGCGGGACACCTTCGCCCAGCGCATCGCGCTCGGCCGCTTCGGCCGCCCGGAAGAGGTCGCCGACCTCGTCTCCTTCCTGGTGTCCGACCGCGCCGGCTACATCACCGGCGGCACCTTCCGGATCGACGGCGGCATGGGCGGCTGACCCGGCCCGCACCCGGGTCGTACCGCTCGAGAACCACCCCGGAAAGCAGCTCAGCAGAGAGGCGGAGTCCGCCGCCGCGACCGACGATCAGGAGCCCCGCGCATGACCGACATCGACCTGACCAGCCTCACACCGGAGCAGAAGCGCGCGCTGCTCGCGGAGCGGTTGCGGCGCAAGGGCGGCGACCGGCCACCGGCGCGCAAGCGGCGGTTCACCGCGTCGTTCCCCCAGCAGCGCATGTGGTTCCTGGACCAGCTCAACCCGGGCAGCGCCGCCTACAACATCCCGGCGGCGGTGCGCGTGCACGGACCGCTCGACGTGGAGTTCTGGCGCCGCAGCCTCGCCGAGATCGTCCGCAGGCACGAGTCCCTGCGCACCACCTTCGACGAGACCGACGGCGAGCCCGTGCAGGTCGTGCACGACTCCGGCGAGCTGGAACTGACCGTCGTGGAGTGCGGGCACCTGCGCGGCCCCGACGGCGAGGAGGGCATCAGGGAGCTGGCCCGCCAGGAGTTCGCCCGCCCCTTCGACCTGGGCACCGGGCCGCTCATGCGGATGAAGTTCCTGCGCCTGGCCGCCGACGAGCACGTCCTGCTGCTCACCATGCACCACATCGTCGCCGACCTGTGGTCGACCTCGGTGCTCTTCGGCGAGCTGGCGGCCCTGTACCACGGCTACGTCACCGGTACCGAGGCCGAACTGCCCGAACTGCCCGTCCAGTACGCCGACTACGCGGCCTGGCAGCGCAAGAAGCTCGCGGGCTCGGGCTTCGCGACCCAGCTGGAGCACTGGAAGAAGACCCTTGAGGGCGCCGCGCCGATCCTCGAACTGCCCACCGACCGGCCGCGCCCCGCCGTACTGAGCACGGCGGGCGGCTCACGCCCCTTCCACCTCTCCTCCGAGGAGATGAACGGGGTGCGCGAGCTGAGCCGGCGCGCCGGCGTCACCCCGTTCATGACCCTGCTCGCCGCCTACGTCGTACTGCTGCACCGGTACAGCAGGCAGGAGGACATCGTCGTCGGCGTCCCGGTGGCCAACCGTGGGCAGTCCCAGGTCGAGCGGCTCATCGGCTACTTCGTCAACACCCTCGCGATCCGGGGCGACGTCTCCGGCAACCCGACGTTCACCGAGCTGCTCGGCCGGGTGCGCGGCGCGGCCCTCGACGCCTTCGCCCACCAGGAGGTTCCGTTCGAGCGGCTGGTGGAGGAGCTGGCCCCGGAGCGGGACCTGTCGAGGTCGCCGGTCTTCCAGGTGTCGTTCGTGTTCCAGAACATCCCGATACCCCAGGTCGACGTCGGCGGGCTGCGCTTCGAGCTGATGGAGGTCGCCGGCTCCACGGCGCGCTTCGACCTCGAACTCCAGGTGTTCGAGCAGGACGACGCGCTCAGCGGCTGGTTCGAGTACAACACCGAGCTGTTCGACGCGGCCACGATCGACCGCATGGGCGGCCACCTGAAGGTGCTGCTGGACAGCCTGCTCGCCGACCCGGAGCAGCAGGTCCTGGACGTCGCGCTGCTGACCGGGGACGAGGAGCGCGCACAGCGCAGGGAGCGGGAGGACACCCGCGCCGAGTGGCCCGACCAGCTGCTCACCCACCAGCGTATCGAGCAGCAGGCGACGCTGCGGCCGGACGCCGAGGCCGTGTACTGCCAGGGGGAGACGCTCAGCTACGCCCAACTCGACGCGTCGGCGAACCAGTTGGCCCGCAAGCTGAAGAGCCTCGGCGTCGGACGCGACGTCTTCGTGGGTGTCTGCCTGGAGCGCTCGCTCGACATGGTCGTCGCGGTATTGGCCGTACTGAAGGCGGGCGGCGCCTACGTGCCGATCGACCCGAAGCTGCCCGCGGACCGCATGGCGTTCATGATCGAGGACTCCGGGCTGCCGGTCCTGATCACCCAGAGCTCGGTGGTGCCGGGCCTGCCGGAGTCCGGGGCGACGACGCTGTGCGTGGACGAGCTGCGCGAGGAGCTCGCCGCCGAGTCCGCCGAGGCCCTCGGCGAGCCGGTCGAGGGCCCGGACCTCGCCTACGTGATCTACACGTCCGGCTCGACCGGGCGTCCCAAGGGCGTCCAGCTGCCGCACCGCGCGCTGCGCAACCTCTTCTGGGCCATGAAGCAGTGGCCGGGCATCGACACCGGCGACAGCCTGCTCGCGGTCACCACACTGTCCTTCGACATCGCGACGCTGGAGCTGCTGCTGCCGCTGGTCGAGGGCGCCCGCGTGGTGCTCGCCACCCGCGAAGTGGCCACCGACGGCAAGCTGCTGGCCGAGGAGATGGCCGCCACCGGCGCGACCATGATGCAGGCGACCCCGTCCACGTGGCGCATGCTGCTCGACGCCGGCTGGCCGGGCAGCCCGGGGCTGCGCGGGCTGATCTGCGGCGAGGCGCTGCCCCCGGACCTGGCGCGGCGCCTGCTGGCCAAGGGCGTGGACCTGTGGAACATGTACGGCCCGAGCGAGACCACGATCTACTCGCTGGGCACCCGGATCGTGGACGACACGATCACCATCGGCCGGCCCATCGCCAACACCGAGGTGCACCTCCTCGACCCTGAGGGCCGTCCGGTGCCGCCGGGCGTCCCCGGCGAACTGTGCATCGGCGGCACCGGGCTGGCGCGCGGCTACCTCAACCGGCCGGAGCTGACGGCGAAGCAGTTCATCGCCAACCCCTTCGCGTCCGACCTCGCCGACCGTCTGTACCGCACCGGCGACCTGGTACGGCGCCGGGTGGACGGCACCGTCGACTACCTCGGCCGGATCGACCACCAGGTCAAGCTGCGCGGCTACCGGATCGAGCTCGGCGAGATCGAGTCCGTGCTGATGTGGCAGGAGCAGGTGCTGGACTCGGTCGTCGTGGTCCGCGAGGACCAGCCGGGCGACCAGCGGCTGGTCGCCTACGTGGTGACGGACCCGGCGGCCGGTGCACCCGACGAGCTGCGCCGCCGGCTGCGGGCCGCGCTCGCCGAGAAACTCCCCGACTACATGGTCCCGGCGGCGTTCGTGTTCCTCGACGCAATGCCGCGTACCCCGAGCGGCAAGACCGACCGAGGCGCGCTGCCCGCGCCCGAGCTGGGGCAGGACAACCGCGCGGCAACGGCGTACGTCGCACCCCGCGACGCCGAGGAGACGGCCCTGTGCGACCTGTTCGCCCAGGTGCTGAACGTGCCCAGGGTGGGCATCGACGACAGCTTCTTCGCCCTCGGCGGGCACTCGCTGCTCGCCACCCGGCTGGTGGCGAGGATCCGCGCCACGCTCGGCGCCGAGGTCCCGGTGCGCGCCCTGTTCGAGAAGCAGACCGTGGCCCAGCTCGCCGAGCTGCTGCGGCAGGGCGGCGGCGAGGCGCGGCCAGCGCTGACCCGGATGAGCCGCCCCGACCCGCTCCCGCTGTCGTTCGCCCAGCGGCGGCTGTGGTTCCTGCACCAGATGGAGGGCCCCTCGCCCACCTACAACCTCCCGGTGGTGCTGCGCCTCACCGGCGCGCTGGACGTGGACTGCCTCCGGGCCGCCCTCGCCGACGTCGTCGCCCGCCACGAGGCGCTGCGGACCGTCTTCCCGGACACGGGCAGGGCCTCCCAGCACGTCCTCGACCCTCAGCAGGCGCGGCCCGCGCTGCCGGTGACCGAGGTCGACGAGGCCGGCCTGGACGAGGCGGTGGCCGCCGCGGTCCGGTACTCGTTCGATCTGACCACGCAGATCCCGCTGCACGCGGAGCTGTTCACGGTCGGCGCCGACACGCACGTACTGGCCGTCGTCGTCCACCACATCGCCGCGGACGGCTGGTCGCTGGCCCCGCTGCGGCACGACCTGGCGACCGCCTACCGGGCGCGGCTCGCCGGCCACGCACCCGAATGGGCGCCGCTGCCCGTGCAGTACGCCGACTACGCCCTCTGGCAGCGCCAGTACCTCGGCGCGCAGGACGATCCCGAAAGCACGTGGTCGCGCCAGCTCGACCACTGGCGCGGCGTGCTGGACGGCCTGCCGGAGCGGATCGCCCTCCCGGTCGACCGCCCGTACCCGGCCGAGGCCTCGCACGAGGGGGACACGCTCACCTTCCGGTGGGACGCGGACCTGCACGAGGGACTGGCCCGTCTGGCGCGCGGCTGCGACGTCAGCATGTTCATGGTGCTCGACGCGGCGCTGGCGGTGCTGCTCAGCCGCCTCGGTGCCGGTGCGGACATCCCCGTCGGCGTGGCGACCGCGGGACGCGACGACCAGGCCACCGAGAGCCTGATCGGCTTCTTCGCCAACACTCTCGTCCTGCGCACGCGGGTCTCGGACCGTCAGACGTTCCGGGAACTGCTCGGCGCGGTGCGCGAACGCACCCTCGACGCGCTGGCGCACCGCGACATCCCGTTCGAGGCCCTCGTGGACAGCCTGAGCCCCGCCCGGTCGATGTCCCACCACCCGCTCGTCCAGGTCATGCTGTCCTGGCAGACCGTCACCGACGAGACCCTGGACCTGCCCGGCGTCGAGACGGCGCCGATGGTGATGGGCACCGGCACGGCACGGATGGACCTGGTCTTCCTGCTGCACGAGCGCCTCACGGGCGACGGCACGCCGGCCGGTCTCGAGGGCGGCATCGAGTACAACGCCGACGTCTTCGACCCGGAGACGGTGCGCACGTTGGTGCGCCGGCTGCGCCAGGTGCTGCTGGCGATGATCACCGACCCGGACCGGCCGGTCGGCGACGTCGACCTGCTCACCCCGGCCGAGCGGCACCGCGTGCTGGAGGAGTGGAACGGCAGCGAAAGCGAGGTGCCCGCGGCCGAGCTGCCCGGGCTGGCCGGGCTGTTCGCGGCGCAGGCGGCCCGCACCCCGGACGCCGTGGCCGTCAGCTGCGGCGACGAGCGGCTGACCTACGGCGAACTCGACGCCGCCACGGACCGGCTCGCCCTGCGGCTGCGCGAGCTGGGGATCGGCGCCGACGGCGGCGAGGACGCGGTCTGCCTGCTGATGGAGCGCTCCGTGCGGCTGCCCGTGGCGATCCTGGCCGTGATCAAGGCCGGCGGCCTGTACGTGCCGCTGGACCCCCGCTACCCCGAGTCCCGCATGCGGCTGATCATGGCCGACACCGGGGCGAGCGTGCTCCTGGTGGACGGCGAGGGGCTGGAACACCCCGACGTCGACAGGGTGCGCGTGCTCGACGTGGCCGCTGAACTGTCCGCCGCGGAGGGTGTGGTGGACGGGGCCGGCGCCCTCACGCCCGCGGGCGGGCCGGACCGGATGGCCTACGTCATGTACACCTCCGGCTCCACCGGGCGGCCGAAGGGTGTGGCGATCACCCAGCGGAACGTGGCGAGCCTCGCCGCCGACCACCAGTGGCGCGGCGGCAACCACACCCGCGTACTGATGCACTCCCCGTCCGCGTTCGACGCCTCCACCTACGAGCTGTGGGTGCCGCTGCTGTCCGGCGGCGAGGTGGTCGTCACGCCGGCCGGCGAACTCGACCCGGACCTGCTGCTGCGCACCATCCGCGAACACGACGTCACCACCGCGTTCTTCACGACCGCGCTGTTCAACCTGCTCGTCGAGCGCGACGCCACCGCGCTGGCCGGGCTGCGCGAGGTCATGGCCGGCGGCGAGGCCCACGCGCCCCACATCTTCGCCAAGGCCCGGGCCGCGTGTCCCGAGACCGTGTTCTACAACATCTACGGGCCGACGGAGACGACGACGTTCGCCGTGCTCCAGGACACCCGCGAGGTGGCCGGGGGCACCGTGCCGATCGGCTCGCCGATGGACGACACCCGCGCCTACGTGCTCGACGAGTCGCTGCGGCCGGTGCCGGCCGGCGTCCCCGGCGAGCTGTACCTCGCCGGCTCCGGACTGGCCCGCGGCTACCTCGGGCAGCCCGGCCTGACCGCGCAGCGCTTCGTCGCCTGCCCGTACGGCGCGCCGGGCGAACGGATGTACCGCACCGGTGACCTGGTCCGCTGGAACGCGGACGGACAGCTCGTGTACGTCGGCCGGACCGACGACCAGGTCAAGATCCGCGGCTTCCGCATCGAACCGGACGAGATCAAGAAGACGCTCGGTGCGCACCCGGCCGTGGCGGACGCCGCCGTGGTGGTGCGGGAGAAGCCCTCCGGCGGCAAGGACCTCGTCGGCTACGCCGTCCTTGCCGACGGCGCAAACACCGCCCCCGCCGAGCTGCGCTCGTTCATGGCCGAGCGGCTGCCGCAGTACATGGTGCCGGTCGCGGTGCTGGTGCTCGACGCCTTCCCGATGACCGCCAACGGCAAGATCGACCGCCGCGCGCTGCCCGCGCCGGACCTCGGCGCGGACACCGAGTCCCGGGCGGCGGCGACGCCGGCCGAGCACACCCTCTCCGAGGTGTTCGCCGAGGTGCTCGGGATGCCCGAGGTCGGCGCCGAGGTCGGCTTCTTCGACCTGGGCGGCGACAGCATCCAGGCCACCCAGCTGGTCGCCCAGGCCCGCACGGCCGGGCTGGTGTTCACCGTCCGGGACGTGTTCACCCACCAGACGGTGGAGGGCATCGCCCGGGTGGCGAGGCCGGCCGACGAGGAAACCGGCGAACGCGTCGAGGACATCGGCACCGGTGAGATCCCGCTGCTGCCCGTCGTGGAACGGCAGCGGCAGCTGGGCGGCTCGATGGTCGGCTTCGACCTGTCCGCGACCGTCGGCCTGCCGTCCGACGTGGACGAGGAGCGGCTGACCGCGGCGCTGCAGGCGGTCGTCGACCGGCACGACGCACTGCGCATGCGGCTGGCGACCGGGCCCGACGGGCAGTGGTCGCTGCACGCGGACGAGCCCGGCACGGTCCAAGTCGCGGACATCCTGCGCCGCGTGGACATCGGCGGGAAGACCGACGCGGACGCACGGGCGCTGATCGCCGAGGAGACGGCCGCCGCCAAGCACCGGCTCGACCCGGCCCGGGGAGCGATGCTCCAGCCCGTGTGGTTCGACGCCGGGGCCGGGCGCGCGGGCCGGCTGCTGCTCGCCGTGCACCACTTCGCCGTCGACGGCGTCTCGTGGCGCATCCTGCTGGCCGACCTCGCCGCCGCGTGGGACGCGGTGGCCGCGGGCCGCGAGCCGGTCCTCGCACCGGTGGCGACGTCGCTGCGCGGCTGGGCGGCCCGGCTGGCCTCCGGCGAGAGCATCGAACGGCACCGCCCCGAACTCCCGGTGTGGCAGGGCATACTCCGCGACGCCGTACCGCTGGTGGCCGGGGAGCCGGACGCGGACCGCGACGTCACCGGCGCCGAGGGACGGCTGTCGGTGACCCTGCCGGCCGAGGACACCACGCCGCTCGTCGGCCAGGTGCCCGCGGTGTTCCGCAGCGGCATCCAGGACGTACTGCTGACCGCCTTCGGACTCGCCGTCGGACGCCGGCGCGCCCGCCGGTCCGGCGAAGACGGCGCCTGCGTGGTTCTTGACGTCGAGAGCCACGGCCGGCACGAGCACCTGGTCGACGGCGTCGACCTGTCCCGCACGGTGGGCTGGTTCACCAGCGTCCACCCCGTCCGCCTCGACTGCGCCACGCTGTCCTGGGACGAGGTGACCGAGGCGGGCAGCGAGCTGGCCGCCGCGGTCACGCGCACCGGCAGGCAGCTGCGGGCGATCCCGGAGCGCGGCCTCGGCTACGGGCTGCTGCGCTACCTCGACCCGGAGACCGGGCCGCTGCTGGCCGGACTGCCCGCGCCGCAGCTGCTGTTCAACTACCTCGGCCGGGTGCCCGTCACCGACGAGGAGAAGCCGTGGCTGCCGCTGCGGGACGACCCCGCCCCGGGCACCACCGGTGCCCGGCCGCTGCCGTACCCGCTGGAGGTCAACGCCGTCACCCAGGACGGCCCGGACGGCCCGCAGCTGGTGGCCAACTGGAGCTGGGCGCCCTCGCTGCTCGCCGAGGACGAGGTCCGCGAGCTCGCGCAGGCCTGGTTCGACGCGCTGCGCGCCCTCGCCCGATGCGCCCGCGCGGTCGAGGACGGCGCGGTCGAGCTGGTCCGCGACGACGACGAGCACACCGCGGCCGTCAGCGCGACCGACCTGCTGCACGCGCCGATCCCCAAGGCCGACCGCAGCGACGGCGCCGGGCTCTCCTTCGGACAACTGGAGTTCCTCCTCCAGCCGGTGGGCCCCAACCACGCCCACCACGGCGTCATCACCGCATGGCGCCTGCGTGGCCAACTCGACGTCACCGCGCTGCGCCGCGGCCTGGACGACCTGGTGCAGCGGCACGACATCCTGCGCACCCGCTACGTCCGACGGGGCTCCGCCACCCTCCAGTTCGCCGACGGCAGGCCCGCCTGGCCCATCGACACGGTCGACCTGCGCGCGTACCAGGGGCAGGCCCAGCACGAGAAGCTGCGTGAGCTGCTCACCGCGGAGACCGAGCGGCCGTGGCGCATCGAGGACGGCAACCTGGTCCGCGGCGTGCTCATGCAGCTCTCCGACCAGGAGCACGCGCTGATCCTCACGGCCCACCACATCCTGGTGGACCACTGGGGCTTCCTCGTGATCGTCAACGAGCTGTCGGAACTGTACGCGGCCCACAAAACGGCGCGCCGGCCGAAGCTTCCCGACGTGATGGTCCAGCACCTGGACTACGCGGCCTGGGAGCAGGCGCTGCTGGCCGGCGGTGCGCTCGACGAGCACATCGAGCACTGGCGCGGGGAGCTGGACGGCGCGGCACACACGCTCGACTTCGAGGCACCGGCGCACCAGCTGGACGACTTCGTCGAGGGCTACAGCCACAGCATCGTCGTCGGCGCGGACGTCATGTCGGCGGTGAAGGAGGCCGCCCGCCGCGAGGGCGTGACCCTGTTCATGATGCTGATGTCGGCGTTCCACGTGCTGCTGCACAGCTACTCCGGCGCGACGGACATCGCGGTGAGCCACCCGCTGGCCGGCCGCGAACGGCCGGAGACCAAGTCGATGGTCGGCCCGTTCATCAACGTCATCCTGAACCGCTCGCGGATGGCGGACGACCCGACCTTCCGCGAACTGGTCCAGCGGGTCCTGCAGAACGAGCTCGACGCCTACTCGCACCAGAACGTGCCGATGCGCGCGCTCGTGCTCGACGGCGTCATCGGGGACGGCAACCAGCTGCCCCTGCGCGTGATGCTCAACCTGCTCGGCGTGCCCAGCAACTCGCTGACCCTGCACGGGCTGGAGGTGACGCCGCTGGACGTGCAGGTCGGCGACGAGAGCCCGCTGCCGGGGCTGATCACCGCCATCGAGCCGCACAACCTCGACCTCTACCTGGTGGCCCGCGAGGTCGAGGGCGAGCTGCGCGGCCTGTGGGTGTACTCGCCGGCCTCCATCGCGCCGCCGGTCATGGGCGCGCTGGTGCGCCAGTGGCCGCGGGTGCTCGAACTGGTCGCGCTCCACCCGGACCTGACGGTCTCGCAACTGCGCGACCGGGTGCGGGCCGAGCACGACACAGCAGCCGAAGAGGAGGCCGGCCGGTAGAGAGCGACCCGGTACCCGGCCCACCTGACCTGTCCCACCCATCACCGGAGCCGTTGCCCACAACGACGGCGGCATGGAGGAAGAAGTGACCGAGAAGACCTGTCCCATCACCAACGGGCTGCCGACGTTGCGGGAGCGGCCGTTCGACCCGCCGGAGGTGCTGCGCGCGCAGGGCCCGATCGGCCGGATGACCTTCCCCGACGGGTACGAGGGCTGGCTCGTCACCGACTACCAGCTGGGCCGGGACATCCTGTCCGACAAGCGGTTCAGCTCGGCCGCGACCAACAAGCACCTGGCGTTCCCGTCCGACCGTGCGCAGGACATGGAGGCGGAGATCCCGGGCCTGTTCGAGCACATGGACCCGCCGGAGCACACCCGGTTCCGCAAGCGGCTGGCCGGCCAGTTCACGCTGCGCCGGATGCGGGCGCTGACGCCGCGCATCGAGGAGATCACCGAGCAGTACGCCGAGGCGATGTTCCGCAAGGGACAGCCCGCGGACCTGGTCGCGGACTACTCGGTGCCGGTGTCCTCGCAGGTGATCTGCGAGCTGCTCGGTGTGCCGTTCAGCGACCGGGAACGCTTCGAGGCCGGCTCCGAGAAGCTGCTGCGCCTGGACATCGACCCGCAGGAGGCCCAGGCGGCCCTGATGGACCTCGTCGACCTCACCAGCCAGCTGCTCATGCGCAAGCAGGCCGAACCGGCCGACGACGTACTGAGCGTGCTGGTGGAGGGCGAGGACATCAGCCTCCCCGAGGCGATCGGCGCCACCCTCCTGCTGCTCGTCGCCGGGCACGAGACCACGGCGAACATGCTCTCGCTCGGCACGTACGCGCTGCTGAGCAACCCGGACCAGATGGACCTGCTGCGCGCGGACGAGTCGCTCGTCGAGGGCGCGGTCGAGGAACTGCTGCGCTACCTCACCGTCGTGCACGTGGGCGTGCAGCGCACCGCCACCGAGGACGTCGAGATCGGCGGGGTGACCCTGCCCAAGGGGGAGACGGTGCTGATCCACCTCCCCAGCGCCAACCGCGACCCGAAGCAGTTCACCGACCCGGACCGGCTCGACGTCACCCAGGGCGGGCTCTCCCACCTCACCTTCAGCCACGGCATCCACCAGTGCCTCGGGCAGCAGCTGGCGCGCCTGGAGCTGCGCATCGGCTACACCGCGCTGCTCCGGCGCTTCCCGGAGCTGCGCCTGGCCGAGCGGCCGGAGGACATCCCGATGCGCTCCAACATGACCGTGTACGGCGTGCACCGGCTGCCGGTGGCGTGGTGACCAACCGGTGACAACGGCGACAGCGCAACGCTCGCCCCTGCGGAGCTGGCAGTTCCGCAGGGTCATCGCCGCGGAGTTCGTCTCCTCGGTCGGCACCCAGATGACAACGCTGGCGTTGCCGTGGTTCGTCCTGATGACCAGCGGCTCACCGGCACGGATGGGGCTGGTGTTCGTCATCCAGATCCTGCCGGTGCCGTTGCTGGCCATGCCCGCCGGGCTGCTGGTGGCCCGGTGGGGCACCCGCCGTGTCACGATCGTCGGAGACGTCGTCGACGCGGTGCTGGTGGCGGCCGTGCCCGTGCTGTACCGCGCGGGCCTGCTGCCGTTCTGGGCGCTGCTGGTGATCGTGGCCCTCGTCGGCTGCGTCGCGGCGGCCTACCTCTCCGCGCAGCGCATGCTGCTGGCCGAGGCCATCGGCTCGGACGAGGGCGTCGTCACCGCGGGCAACGCCTTGTTCGAGACGGCGACCTCGTCGGCGCGGCTGGTCGGCCCCGCGATCGCCGGCTTCCTGATCGGCCAGTTCGGCGCGCTCAACGTGCTGTGGGCCGACGCCGCCTCGTTCGCGGTGTCGGCCGCGCTGCTGACCGGGCTGCCACGCCGCGAGGCGGCGCCCGAGCCGATGTCGGCGAACCGCATGGCGGAGGGAGTCCGCTATCTCTTCCAGGACCGGGTGCTGCGCACGATGGCCCTCGCCGCGCTCGGCTACGGCACCCTCATGCCCGTCGTACTGCTCGCACTGCCGGTCATGGCCAGGAGCCGCTACGACTCCGACCCCCATGTGGCGGGCCTGCTGCTGGCCGCGTGGGGCGGCGGCACCGCGGTGGGCACCGTGGTGGTCGCCCGGCTGGCCCGCCGCATCTCACCGACCCGCTTCGCGGCGGCGGGCGGCGTGGGCGCGGCGGTCCTGCTCTGGCTCCTCCCCTGGAACCAGCCGGCCGGCACGGCGGCGCTGACAGTGGCGGCCGGCTGCATGTTCCTGCCAGGCGTGACCGCGCCCGCCGTGGCGCTCCTGACGCTGCGTCCGCCGGAGCACCTGCGCCCGCACGTACTCCCGGTGTTCGGCGCCGCCGTCTTCGTGGCGAGCCCGATCGCCTACGCGGTGGCGGGCGTGCTGTTCGAGCACCTCGCGGTGCGCACGGTGCTGTTGGCGGTCGCCGCGGGCGCGAGCCTGTGCGCGCTGGTCCTGCTGAACCTGGCCGTACGCCCGGCCGACTGACGGCAGCGGCGATGGACTCGTCGGTGAGGCCGGCACTGAGGCAGGTGAGGAGCTGCCGAGCGTCGTCCGTCTGAATGGACTCCAACGCGGTGAGCACTTCGGGACCTGTGGCATGCTCCGGACGTACTCGTTTACGTCGGACGTACGGGGACGCGGACGTCGTGTTCCACGGCGCACCGGTGCATCCGTCGGGCACGGTGCGGCTGGCCGCGGGCGATGACGGCACGGCCTGGCTGGAGGCCGGGCTCACCACGATCGAGGAGGAGATCGTCCGCGTCCTTGTCGTCGGCTCGGTGCACAGCGGGACGACGCAGGATGCGGGCGTGCCGTCGGTCGAGGCGTTCCAGCCTTGCGGCCGATCACGGGGCGGGGCCGGGGCTGGAACAGCATCCCCTCGGCCATGGCCCAGCGTCGCAGGCAGCGGTGCCGCCTCCGGCCGTTCCCACATTGACGGTCGCGGTGGCGAGCACGGTCGTACCCACACCAACGGTGGCGGTCCCGAGCCCGGCTGTGCCGCTGGACTGGTCGTTCGGCCCGGTCTTCGAGCCGTACACGCAGACCGGTCGCGACAACGACGTGATCCAGGTGGACGGGCTTCCGCCCGGTCCTGTCGTCTTCGAACTCGCCATCAAGGGCGATGGGTACACAGGACTGTTCTCCTTGAACCGGGGCAACAAGGATGGCGAGACCCTCGTCAACAGCACCGAGGACGACTTCCAGGGGCGGCTGCTCACCCGGGTCCCGCAACGCGGACCGCTGCGGCTGCGTCTGCGGGCCGAAGGACCGTGGCAGATACGGGTGTTGCCGCTCGCGGCCGCCCATCGGCTGACGGACGAGTGGATGGAGTGGCGCGGCCCCGACGCTCTGCTGCATACGGCAGGCCCGGCCGATCTCACCATCCGTTACAAGGGCGATGACAACCTCATCGCCGCCCTGTACGAGCTGGCGGGCCACACCGAACCGACGACCCTGCCCCGCCGCAAGACCATCATCAACGAGATCGGCAGCCGCCGGGAGACCGTGCCGCTGCCCGAGGGGCCGGCCGTCATCAGGCTGGAGAGGGCGGACGGCCCTTGGCGGGCGAAGCTGAAAGGGCTGCAGCCCCGCAGCGCGCCGGCAGCCGCCCCAGCGGCGGCTCCCTTCCCCGACGAAGGTCTGGCAAAGGCCGGCGACGTCCGCAAGGTGTCGCGCTGGGGGTGGCGTGGCAAGAGCTGAGCGCACCCCCGGCGAGTGTGCGGCAAGGGCTCCAAAGAGCTGGCGCGGTCAGAGCCGTGAGCGCCGCGCCCGGTCCGCCACCCCGCCCGGACCCGGAGCCCGTGGAATGTGCGGCGCCGCAGCAGCGGCCTCGGCACTTCGCCACCTGGGCATCGCACCACACTGGTGACGATGCCGGCGGCGTTGACGGTGCTGCCCAGGCCGGACGCGGTGGTGAACTGCCGTGCTCGGTGCGGCTGTCACAGGTACCGGGCAAGGAACTGGACGGCCAGGCTGGTGGCGGACACCACCAGCCACAGGCAGCCTCCGAGGAGCAGGGGTGCGGGGCCGGTTCCGCCCGGCTGCACACGGCCCTCCTGCGGGACCAGTTCGACCTGGTCCGCCACAGTGCTGGTCCAGCCTGCTCAACGACGCCTGGGTACACCCGGTGTCGGGCACGGACCCGCCTGGCGATCCGGCAGCCACCATGGCTGCGACGAGACGGTCACCACATGCAACCGGCCGATACCGCCCGCCAACAGCCCTCCCTCACCGATCACTTCACCATCCGCCTGAGCAGCACCGGGCGCGGTGCCCGTCTCGCCCGGCGCCTCACCGCGGAACGGCTCGCGGCTTGGGGGATCCCGTACGACACGCAGACCTCCCAGTCCGCCACGGCCGTCACGCACGGCCGACTGCCCGGCCGGGACCTCCGGCTGTCGCTTGAGAAGCGCGACGCCCACACGAAGACCGTGTGGGCGGAGATCACGTACTGATGGTGAGCTGGGGCGGCCCCTTGAGGAGCCGCCCCAGGAACGCTAACCGTTGCGCCTCACATGGTTGAGGACGTTCATCCCGATGCCGGCGATCGCGACGAACGCACCGCCACTGCTCGAAAGGATCACCAACGGGCCGGCGTGCAGCGCCATGGTCGTGACGGCCGCGCCGAGAGACACCACAGTGGAGCAGAGGGCGACGATGCTGATGTCGCGCCCGGGATGGTTGCACGTCCGGTGGGTCGAGTGAGTCGACACCGTTCCTCCATTGACTTGTTCGCTCGCTGGAACCGGGCACGGCTGACCGAGGTGAGTCGTGCTCCCAGCGATGCGCAGACGAGCTCTAAGGAGCCCGCAACCAGCTGGTTGCCGGTAGGTCTGCACAGAGCGTGAAAGTCAAAGAGGCCTCCGGGAGGGTGCAGAAGTTACGCACGCTTACTCTAGTGAGAAGCCAACTCGCCTGCAACGTACGCCTGTTGGCTGCGGCCCGCGAAAGGTCACGAGACGAACGCCCGAAGCACGTTGGCGAAGGTCGTCAGCTCGTCGATCATCTGCTGGGGAAGCGGCTTCTCGTCGAAGTGGGCGATCCGGTTGCGGATGTCCTTGACCCGTCTGAGGCGCCCGACGAACTGCTCGCGGGGCATGTTGGGCCACTTCAGGGCCTCCCAGTTGCGGTCGGCACGCTCGGCCATGGCCTGCTTGGTCTGGCCGCCGTCCAGCAGCTTCAGGTAGTCGCCGAACATCAGGTCCGTCACCTGGCCGGTGCGGTGTTCGGGCCTCTTGTTCGTCTGGACGGCCTTGACGGCTTCCTCGTCCAGGGCCGCACCCAGACAGCGGCGCAGTAAGGACTCGATCTCCCCGACGATGAAGAAGGGCCGGGCCGAGCCCTCGAAGCGTTCGGTGACGTCTGCTGCGGTGACGATGCCCGACAGGCAGCCGTCGTCGCCGCGGACGAGCAGATAGCCGTGCTCCTTGAGCACGGGGAGGGCGGCGAAGAGTTCCTGGCGGGCGTCCGCGACGGGCAGGGAGTCCTTCTCCATCGCGTTGTCCAGGGTGGGCTGCTTCCCCGCCTCGTACATCCGGGCCACCGAACCCCAGGTGACCACCCCGTGGATCTGCGCCATGCCGGTGGTCACCGGTACCTGGGAGAGGCTCTTGGTGCGCATCAGGAAGGTGGCCTGACCCAAGGGGGTGCCGGGGTTGACGCCCAGCACGCCACGCCTGGCCGACGGGACGTCGCCGAGCAGCAGCCGCTGCGGGAGGGAGGGCAGGGCCTCGTCGTCCTCGTCCGCATCGCCGTTCTCGAGCTCGACCGGTCCGGCCTGTGCGGGGACGGAGGCGAGCGGCACCACGTCGACGCTGCTCCGCAGCCCGCAGACGGCGAAGTCGGGCAGGGTCGTCAGGCCTGCGTCGGCCAGTGCCTGCGAGATGAGGTGCACCGTGCGGTGGTCCCGGACCCGGACCCGGAACAGGTCAAGGATCTCCTGCACGGGCACGGTGCTGCCCTTGAGTGAGGCGAGATCCTTCTCGCTGGGCCTGGTGGTCATCGGGCGTCGCCCTCCGCGGAGTCGCGGAGCATGGTCCGCTTGCCCATGGCGGACTGGACCAGGTCCAGCAACTGACGCGAACGGTCGGCGTAGAAGCGCTCGTAGTCGTTCTCGCGCAGTGCCTCCGGATCGACGAGGTGGGTGGCGAGCACGTCGTCGAACCACTCGGGGCGCATGTCGGAGGCCGCGACGAGGGTGGAGAGGTAGGACGACGGCGCGCCCGTCATGCTCATCGCGGCGCGGTAGGACAGCGGGGTCTTGTTCACGATCGAGTTCGTCGGCAGGCCGTGGCTGTTGCCCCTGCGGAACCAGGTCTTGGGGAAGATCTGCCGGATGTCCACGACGTACTCGTCGAGCCGTCCGGGGCTGAGCGGGGCGTCCGTGTGGTGCCAGTCGACCGCGCCCTGCCTGACCAGCAGGGTGTAGATGCCTTTGTAGGCGGCGCTGTTGCGGGTGGTGAGGGTGTCGAGCCGCTCGGCGAAGAAGAACGCGTCGGCGACGGTCTCGGGCGCGCGGTCCTCCTGCCTGATCCACGCCACGAGCTGTTCCACGTCCCGGGTGAAGCGTGTCTCGGTGGAGCCGCTGTACATCTCACCGAGCACACCGCACCAGTACCACTGCTCGATCTTCTCCTCGGGACCCAGCCCGTCGGTCGCGTCGCCGAGGATGGCCCGCACCGCGGCGAGCGGCACGAGTTGCGTCTTGTACGGCAGGTCGTTGGCGCGGACGATGCACTGGCGTTCCAGGAAGTCGCCGACCCAGGCGAAGGCGTCGGCGAGCTGGGGCGCCAGGCGGACGAAGTCGTTCAGCGGCAGGTCCAGCAGGTCCCGGCGCTTGCAGGACACCGTGGCCCCGACGCCCGCCGCCTTGCGCTCCCAGGTGCGGACCAGCGCGATGGCCTGCAGGAAGTCGATGCTGCTCAGGCCGTTCTCCAGGCCGCTGTCCAGTCGGCCGAGGACCGGGTACTTGCTCGCCAGTGCTTCCTTGATCTCCCGCCACACCTCGGGGAGCTGGTAGTAGCCGCCGGTACGGTCCACGTACTCGGGGTCGCCGGCGTAGGTGGCGGTGAGCAGTTCGAACACGTTCAGGGGCACGCCGCCGGTGTTGACGCGCTCGAACACCGCGCAGACCGCGTCCATGGAGGTCGACGCGGCCAGTCGGATCATCGGGACCTGGAAGGCGCGGACCTGCTGGAGGACCAGGTCGTCGAACTGGCCCCACCGGTCCCAGTTCCGGTCCTCGTCCGCCTTGATGTAGCCCTTCTTCCAGTCGTTCACGCGCTGGGCGTCGAAGACGAGATGCAGCGGGAAGAGGCCCGCCGCGCACTCCGCCTCCCTGGTCCTCAGATCCAGCACGACCGTGCGGTTGAAGTCGGCGCGGAGCACCTTGTCCGCCGGGACGGACAGGATCGCCTCGTCGCGGTCGGCGGAAGGTCCGACGGCCTTCTCGATGTCGACGTAGTACCAGCGCTCGATGGGCTTGCCGCGGGAGTCCGACGTCTCCACCGGGGCGTCCAGCCACAGTGCCTGGAAGAGGGAGGTGAGGCGTTGCTGTCCGTCCAGCAGGAGGAGGTCCGCCTTCGGATCGCCCTCGGGGCGGGCCCCCGTGAGTGTGCGGGAACGGAAGCGGGTGGCGCCGCCGGTCTGCAGCGTCATCACCACGCCGAGCGGGTAGTCCAGCGTCACTGTCGCGATGATCGCCCTGATCCGGTCGTCGTCCCACTTCCAGTTCCGCTGGAAGTCGGGCAGTTGTAACCCCCCGGAGGCGACATCCGCGAGTACGTCCCTGAGCTTCAGATTGTCCAGTGCCGCCATGTGTCTCTCTTCTCACCCTGCTCGCGCGTACGGAGAGTGATTCCAGCAGCGCTCTGCGGTGACCGTCAACCTGTTCGCCGAAGAACGAGATCACCGGGCGTATCGGCGATTGCCGTCGAGGCGAACTGCGTTGATAACAACCGTGGTTGAGGATATGGGGCGCTGCGGCGCTGGCAGCGTCGGCCGGCTCATCCCGCTTTGTCTTGTCGTCCGAGTGGACATACTGGTAGGCATCGTGGACCCGGCGATCACAGTCGAAACGGAGAACCTCGATGAGCACTTACGCCGACCCACTCGCCGACGGTGCAATCCCGATGAGCGAGTACGAGGGGCAGGTGTGGGACACGCTCCACGAGCACTGGCTACGCCGCAACAACCGCCGCGGTCTGCTGAACTGGGCGAGCGCCGCCCTCGGTCGGACCGGTGAGGCCGCGGGAAACGCCGTGAGACGGGTCACGGACGCTGTGCCGGAGGCGGTCACGGAACCGATCCGTCGCGCAGGCGACGCGGTCGCCGACAAGGCCATGCGACCGGCGCTCGCAGGCGCCGCAGCGTTGCTCGAGCTGGTCAACGACTGGGCCATGGAGCTCAACGACCCGAAGAACGTCGAGAATCTCGCCCGCAAGCAAGGTTTCGACCTCGACAGTTTCACCGAACTGCGGCAGCAGGATCTCAAGGTCTGCGACCGGCTGCTGTCCCGCAACACTCTCAGGTGGCGCACCGCCGGCGCGTTCGAAGGTGGCGCCATGGGCCTGCTGGCCATGGTCCCCGTCGCCGGTATCCCCGTCGCGATGACAGCGGACATCCTCGTCGTCCAGGTCCTCAGCACGTCGATCGCGTCGCGTATCGCGTACTCCTACGGCTACGACGCCAAAGACCCCAAGGAGCAGGACTTCATCCAACGCCTGGTACAGCGGTCCTTCATGGCACAGGCGGCCAAGGCCAAGCCGTTGCGTGAGACCGCACGGGCGGCGAACGCGGTCAAAGGGCGCATAAATTGGTCACAGAAGCTCCGCCAGGACCACCGCCTCCTGGCCGCCCTCGAGAAGCTGATGCAGCAGCTGGGTCCGGCCGGCTCCAGGGTGCCAGTCAAAAACGTCGCCAGGGTCGTGCCGTTCGTGGGTGTCCTCATCGGTGCCGGCATGAATTCCGCGGTCCTCGGCAGGGTGGCCACCGACGCCCAGCGGTACTGCCAGACCCGATTCCTGTGCGACAAGTACGGGCTGCCGCTGCCGGCCGCACTGGCGACCGAGCAGGACGAGGACCCTCAGACCGACGCCATGTAAGTGAGCGCCGTAGATCTGACATTTGGACGTCTGTGCAGGTCAGGGGTACGGTGCACCACCGTCGCGGGACTCAGTCCGCGGCCCGTTCCCCCACCGGACGGCGCCTCCTCGCGGGGTCGGAGAGGGACGGTCGGCGCCAGGCGCCGTCGGGGTGGTACAGGTTGGTGCCGGGCGGCACGAGCTCGTCGATCCGGTCGAGTACGGCGTCGTCGAGAACCAGGTCGGCGCCCTTGAGCGCGTCCTGGAGCTGCTGGAACGTACGCGGACCGATGATCACCGAGGTGACGGCGGGGTGCGCCAGCGGGAAGGCCAGTGCCAGCTCGGGCAGCGTGCGGCCGAGTCCGTCCGCGATCTCCGTGAGCGCCTCGACGGCGTCCAGCTTGGCCGCGTTGCCGGGCAGCGCCGGGTCGAAGCGGGCGGGAGTGAGCGCGGCACGGCCGCTGGTCAGGTCGATCGGCCGGCCCTTGCGGTAGCGGCCGGTGAGGAAGCCGGAGGCGAGCGGGCTCCAGGTCAGCGCGCCCATGCCCAGCCGCTGGACCACGGGCAGCACATCGGCCTCCGCTCCGCGGGCCAGCAGGGAGTACGGCGGCTGCTCGGTCCTGAAGCGCGGCAGGGCCCGTCGTTCTGCGACGTGGTACGCCTCGACGATGTCCTCGGCCGGGAAGGTCGAGCAGCCGAACGCGCGGATCTTGCCCTCGCGGACCAGGTCACCGAGGACGGACAGGGTCTCCTCGACGTCGGTGCGGTGGTCCGGCCGGTGCACCTGGTACAGATCGATCCAGTCCGTGCGCAGCCGACGCAGGCTGTCCTCCACCGCGCGTACGATCCAGCGGCGCGAGTTGCCGCCCCGGCCCGGGCCCTTACCCATCGGGAAGTGCACCTTGGTGGCGAGTACGACGTCGTCCCGCCGGTTCTGGAGCGCCTTGCCGACTATGGTCTCCGACTCTCCGGCCGAGTACATGTCGGCGGTGTCCACGAAGTTGATGCCCTCGTCGAGCGCGGCGTGGATGATCCGCACGCACTCGTCGTGGTCGGGGTTGCCGACCGCGCCGAACATCATGGTGCCGAGACAGTGGGCGCTCACCTCGATGCCGGTGCCGCCGAGGACGCGGTAACGCATGCTCTTCTCCTTCTGAGGTGGATCGGTCGGGCTGTCACCCGTGACCTTAGGACCTCGAGTCGGCTCTAGATCAAGTGGCCGACGGAGGAGCAGATGGGCGAGACCGCAGCGAAGTTGACCATCGGTCAGGTGGCGCGCGGCGTATGTACACCGAGGGCCGCGCTTACGAGACGGCAGGCCGCGCCGCTGCGGTGGACGCCGTACGTGCGGTCGGCCACAGTGCGGACCCGTTCGCCAACCCGGCCGGGTCCAGCCCCAGCGATGCGGCGGCCGTGGCGCCCACGTCGGCCAGGCCGGCCGCTTCGGGCAGGAACTCCGGACCGGCGGACTCCGGCCGGTGCATCAGCACGGGCACGAATTCGCGCGTGTGGTGGGCGTGCCCGACGGTGGGGTCGTTCCCGTGGTCACCCGTGACGATGAGGCGGTCACCGGGCATGTCGAGGAGGGCGATGAGTTCGGCCAGTCCCGTATCGACCTGTTCCAGGACGGCGCCGTAGCGCGCGGCGTCCTGCTGGTGTCCGGCCAGGTCCGTCTCCTGGACGTTGGCGACGACCAAGGCGTCCTTGGTGGCGCGGGTGGCGCCGAGGGTGTGCGCGAGCACTTCGGCGGTCGCCACCCCCGGGCGGCGCACTGCCGCCTCGCACGCGAGGATGTCCGCGGCCTTGCCGACCAGCGTGACGGGGATCCCGGCGCGGGCCGCCACAGCCGGCAGTTGCCGGGTGTGGTCCAGCGGCGCGCCGAGGTGCCGCACTTCCAGGCCGCCATTGCGGTAGAAGCCGGACGCGGGGGTGTCGAGCCCCACGGTTCCGCCGTCCCCGACACGTACGAAGGCGGTCAGCGGAGCATCCGTGTGGCCTCCGACCGCAATGACGCGCGCGACGGGGGCGATGGCCCGCACCGTCCGGGCGATGGCCAGGATCCGGTGGAAGGGCATGTCTTCCAGGCGCCCTGAGGTGTTCCAGTTGATGCCGGGGTCGGCCTCCAGGTTGTCGTGGACGAGTGCTGCTCCGTCCACCATCAGCAGCGGCTTGTCGTCCAGCGGCTCCACCGAGTGCCCGGCGGCACGCAAGGCACCGGCGATCTCGTCGAGATGGTCGCTCAGTGGGGCCACGGTCACGTCGCTGAAGTCGGCTCCCATCATGGTCTGATGGCCCGCGTAGGTGTCGGCGCCCGGGTAGCCGAGGGGAGCGAGACCCACGGCCACCGGCAGACCGGTTCGGTCCGCGAGATCCGGGTGCGGGTGGATCAGGCCGAGCCCGAGGGCGCCGAATGCCGGCAGCCGCAGTGGTCGCCCGTTCGCCCTCCGGCAGTGGTCGAGGACGTGCCCGCAGGTGTCGGCTCCCTGATCGCCCGGGCGCAACGTGCCCGCATCGGGCATGGCGCCGACGCCGAAGCCGTCGACGACGACGATGACGGTCCTGGTCATGAATCGTGCTCCTCAGACGGCCCGGCCGAGAGCGTCGTACAGGCCGACGGTCCGCGGTGTGCCGTGGGACAGTCCGGATACGACAGCGACGTAGCTGCGCGTGACGAAGATCTGCGTACGGAAGGCGAGGACGGCGGTGTCGCCGAGCCGCGCCTCGTGGGGGGTCGCGGGTGCGTCGAGTGTCCGGTAGTAGTCGATGTTCTCGGCGGGCGCGTCCTGCACCGTCAGCCGCACGCCCGTACGCGGGAGCAGGGCTTCTTTGACGCCGGACCGGGAGTAGAAGCCGCCGCCGTGGAGGGCCGGGCGCCCGTCGGCGAGGGTGTGGGCGACCTCGCTGACGTAGACGTACGCCGGTTGCTCCGGCTGCCCCGGGTCCACCGCGTGCAGGGGGGTGGTGCCGGTGAGGCAGTGGCCGGGTTCAGCATGCGTGGCGCCGAGCTCCGCGAGGAGGGGCAGCGAGGCCATCGATGTCGCACTGGGGGCGCTGAGTTTGAGGTGCGTGTGGCCACGGGCGGCGAGCAGGTCGCGGGCGCTCAGCGCGAGGTCGAAGTTGGGCGTGGGCCGCGGAGTGCCCGAGGCCGGGTCACACAGTACGCAGGGAAACGCGGTGACGCCGGCGACGCGCACGCCGGGCATCCGTTCCACCTCCGCGGCGAAGGCGGTCAGCCCGCTCAGCGGGACTCCGCCTTCCTGCCCGGGGTGGACCGCGCCGGGTGAGCCCTCCAGGCGGACGAGCACGTCCTGGATGATGCCGAGCCGCTCGGCTGCCGCGGAGACGGCGCGGGCGTTGGCCACGTCGTAGACCGTGACGGCTTCCGGGCGCCACGCGAGGACCCCCTCCAGGGCGCGGCTCGGGATCTGGACCAGGTGGCCGACATTCCCGGCCTTGGCACCGGCCGCGTGCAGGACGCGCGCTTCCGGGGGGTCGATGGCCGCGTACTTGGGGATGTGCCGGGCGATGGCCTTGATCAGTTCGGGGTTGCGTCCGATGTGCTTGACCACGAACCACAGGGTCAGACCCAACCGTTCGGCCTCCGCGGCGAGCAGGTGCGCATTGGCTTCGACGGCGTCGAGGTCGATGACGTAGGTGTTGGGCGGGATCGCGCCGCGGTGGTGCAGCGCGGCGGCGGTGTGGACGAGTCGGGGGTTGCGGGTGAGCACGGTGTCGAGGAACACGATCAGTCGTCCTTGCCCTGGTGCAGGTCGGTCAGCGAGCGGCGGAGGATGTCCAGGACCAGGTCGGCGCCGGCCCGCATGGGGTTGATCCGCACGGTCGTGTCGCCGAGTGCCGGGGCGTCGTCGAGCACGGAACCGGACATCCGGTAGAACAGCGGGGCCACCTCGTAGCGGGAGTTGGAGCCCACCGGATAAGGCGCTGCACCGTATCGGGCCGCGATCGGGGGAAGGTGACGGGCGACGGGTCGGTCGAGACGTACGAGCAGGCAGCGGTCCTGTGCGTTGGCGATGCGGACCTCGGCGACGCCCGGCACTTCCCCCGCGGCCAGCCGCTGCGCGGCATCGGTGACGACCTGGGACTGCACCGACCACATGACGGGGACGTGGGTGAGTGCGCGCAGAGCGTCGAGTGCCTGGTGGCCCTGGACCTGCCCGCCCCCGGAGTAGTTGTCGGCGCGGATCCGGTCGATGACGTCATGGGCGCCCAGGACCACGCCGATGCCTTCCGGGCCGTGCAGTTTGAAGAGCGAGAAGCACGAGGCGTCGGCGCCGAGTTCGACACCGCAGGCGGGAACCCGCATCGCCGCGTAGTTGTCATCGACGATGGTCCGCACGCCCATCGAGCGGCAGGCGGCCAGCACCACGGCCGGATCGTAGGAGTCGGCGAGGCGCTGACGCGTGTGCTGGACGTACGCCCAGGAGAACCGTGCCGAAGCGAGGGCCGCGGCCAGTGCCTGCCGGTCGTTGAAGTCGACCTCTGCCGTCTCCACGCCCAGCCCGCGGAGCGTGACCTCGGTGCTGCGGTAGATCGGTGCGCGGTGGATGAGCAGCGGATCCCCGGATCGGACCGTGGCGGTGAGGGCGGCGCGGATGGCACCGGTGCCCGCGCCCTGGACGAGGGCCGCCGCCTCGCAGGAGAAGAAGTCGGCGAGGACGGCTTCCACCTTCGCCGTGGTGCGGGGCCGGCCCAGACCCGGTACGACGCCCGAGTCGGCCGCGAAGAGCTGCTGCCCCTCGAAGTGGCGTGCGGTGCACTCCAGCAGCCGGAACTGCGTGGCCATCGCGTCCTGCAACGGCACCGTGGGCAGGGGGAAGGTCTGCGGCAGGACGACGTCGATTCGGTGCATCAGGCCTTTCCCCCCATCGCTCCGGTCAGGAAGCGCAGCGGATTGCGGCGGGTCATCAGGTCGATCAGCTCGTCGTCGACGCCCCTCGCACGCAGACCGGGCAGGAAGGAGCGGAACAGATGTCCGTAGCCGTGGCCTCCTTCCTTCAGCAGGTAGCGGTGCCGGGAGATGTCGCAGCTGAGCAGTACCCGGTCGGCGTGCCCGGCCTCCAGCAGGGCGAGCAGCAGCCGCAGCCGGGTTTCGTCGCTCTGGTAGTTCTGCTTCCCGATGGTGTCGAAGGCGACGTAGGCGCCGGCGGCTGCCAGTTCGCGGTGGGCAGAGGGGTCGTCGAGCAGATCCTGGTGCCCGATGCTGATCCGGTGGGCGGGCAGGCCCGCGCCGACGAGCCGGTCGAGCTGGCCCGGACCGCCCACGCCCAGCTGCGCATGGGTGGCCACCGACAGCCCCGTGGACACGGCAGCGCGGGCAGCCGCGACGAGGACCCGCGCCTCCTGCCCGCCGGGCTGTTCGCCGTGGCTGCCGACCTCGCCGATGACGCCGGGCCGGATGGCGAGGGGCCCGATGCCGTGGTCGATGTCGCGCACCAGCACGTCGGTGAGTTCCTCGACACCGGCACGGCCGAGCTCGTCCGGGTGGAACCGCTCGTAGTACCAGCCGGTGCCGGCGACCACCGCGACTCCCGACGCGGCGGAGATGCGGGCCAGTGCGCGAGGGTCGCGCCCCATGCCCCGGCAGGTCAGCTCGATGACGAGGGCGAGGCCGAACTCCTCACGCAGTCCCGCCAGTTCGGCGACGACATACGGGCCGTGCGCGGCGGGGAACAGCACCGCGTCCGGATCGGTGTCCCGGCTGAGGTCGAGGGCCAGGTGTTCGTGGGCGAGTACCGGGCCGCGGATGCAGGACGGGGAGACCGGTCCGGCGACGGTGCGGACGTGGCGGGTCGCCATCGGTCAGCCCTTGAGCGGCGTGAACAGGTGGGACCAGTACCCGACGTTGAGCAGGAGCCCGGTGCAGATGATGGCGACGGGCGCGGCGGCCAGCCGGATCACGGGCCGGCCCATGGCCTCGTTCAGTACGTACATGCCTCCGACCAGAGCGATCCCCGTCCCTCCGGCCATCCGCATGCCGGCAAGGATCGAGCCGAACAGCACTCCGAGCTCCAGCACCTGGTTGATCGCATGGCGGATGTGGTCGGCGGCGTCCTGGACCGAGGGAACGTGGGCGAAGAACTTTCCCAGCTGCGTCAGAGCCAGCACTTCGACGGTGAAGACGGCGGCTCCGGCCATCGCGGCGGTGATCAGGTTCGGTGCGATGTATCCCGCGGCGTAGACGAAGTTGACGCCATTGGTGGCGAAGGTGCCGGAGGCGAGAGAGGTCAGACCGATCAGCGGAATGAAGCCGAACGTGCGGTAGAAGTCGACCTGGGCCGCATTGGTCATGTCGCCGCGCTGCACGAGGTAGCTGGTGGCTTCACCGCCCGCGAAAGCGCCGGTCGCGCACAGCGCTGCGACCAGCCCGCCCAGCGCCATCAGCCAAGGCAGGTGTGTGCGCAGGCGCTTGGCGTTGGCGCCGAAGAGGGAATCGGCCGCCGAGGTGTCCGGAACCGAAGGCTCCGCGCCCCGGGCCCGTGCCTCCTCGCGTGCCGCGCGCCGATTCACCAGGTCGCGGTGGACGGCGAGACCTACGAGCAGCAGCATCCCGACGGCCATGGAGAGCGCGCCGGGAAAGACACCCTTCCAGACGTGCGCGGAGGCGAGCATGAGAACGCCCTCGACGGCGAAGGCGACCGCACCACGCGCCCTGCCGAACTGGTATGCGACAGCGACCGCCGGGAAGAACGCGAACAAATACATCACCGGGTCGGACAGTGACCGCATCGCCGTGAGGAAGTCGACAGGCAGTGACTGCGCCGCCTGCGTCGCTTGGGAGAGACCGAATACCACCAGCAACGCCCACACGGCACCCAGCACGAGTGCCATCCATCGCTTGGACGCCAGCAGGCCGAGGACGTCCGTAGGGAGGAAGAGGATCCACGGGTTGAGTACTCCGGTGGAGAACGCCATCGGCGCGCCCAGGCCGAAGACGAATCCCGCGGAGAGGCTGAACGCGAGGGGCGTGATCTCCCGGCGCTTCATCCGCCCTTGCCGGTGGTCGAGCATGAAGGGGCGCACGCCGTCGTGGAACACGGCGACCGCCATGTTGACCAGCAGCGCGGACAGGGCACAGACCGCCACGACGAGCGCGATCTGAAGCGGCGTGAGGCGGAGGGAACTGTGGCCGCCGGAGGCGAGGAGCGCCGATGGGTGCACGGTGACGGGCCTTCGTGATGCGCGGTGCGTCGGTGGCCGTCTACGCGGTCCTGGCCGCAATGGCATGAATGAGGACGGGGGCGACCAGATCGATCTGGTCGACGGCGAAGCCGAAGACCTTCTTGCCGCCGACGAGCAGGTCCTGCACCTCGTCGACGGTGGGGACGGAGCGCCCGAAGGTGTGGCAGGTCTGCTGGCCCATGAGGCCGACGAGGACACCCAAAGAGGCGCCGGCCCCGGTGTGGCAGGTGCCCAGGAAGTAGTCGGCCTGGCCGGAGCGCAGCTTCACGGCCGCGTCCATGTCGTTGGAGACGCTGACTTCGACGCCACTCAGGGCCAGCTCATTGACGGTCCGGGCAACCTCGACCTTGCCGACGCCGCCAGTGAGGATCTTCGCCATGCTGTGTCCTGTTTCTCGTGCGCTGAAGAGGATGAAGAGGATGAAGAGGATGAAGAGGGGGTGTGGAGGGTTGTCAGGAAACGGGCGAGTGCTGCGCCAGGACGGCGAGGTGCATGCCCAGGAAGTTGATCTCGGATTCGGGGAGTGCGGCGCCGAACGCGCGCTGAGCTCGTGCCGATACGGAGCGGGCGCGGGAGGCCGCCTCGGGGTGGCTGTCCAGCTCCGAGGCGACCTGCCGGTCGGTGGGGAACTGCTCGACCGTCCGGCCGTCCAGCAACCGGGTGAGGGCCATCATGAGATGGCTGGTCAGCATGCCGGCGGTGTCCTCGGTGACGGTGGCCCCCTCGGCGGCCAGTGCCTCCAGCTCGGTGGTGACGAAATCGGCCACCTGCGGGCTGACCTGACCGGTGTCCCGGAACGTCCGGATCCGGAGGGCGAGCCTGGCATCCATGACCTGTCCTTTCTGGGCACCGCCACGAAACGGCCGTGATCAGGATTGTGGCTCCTCGTGCCGCAGATCCCCTGCCGCCGCACGGGATCTCAGCCCAAGGCAGTACAGCGTCGCGCAACTGGCGGCAGTGCCGTGCGGCGGCAGACGGACCTACGCGGCATGCAGCGGCTGTGGCGCGCCGGGTGTTCACCCGTGCCGCACATTCTCCGGACAGCGGAGCGCACCAGTCCCCGACCCTGCTCAGGCGGTCGCGATGAAGCCGTGCCGGGCGGCCAGGCGCTTCAGTGAGGCGATGCCGGGTATGCCGTCGGCGGCGTCGCCGGTGTAGGAGCCGCCTGCCTTGCTGCGCTGCCAGGCCGCGTACGCGGAGACCGTCTTGGAGCCGAAGGAACCATCGGCGTACCTGCGCTGGAGGAGACCCTCGGCGACGAGGGCGTTCTCGACGATGCGCACCTCGGCCGGGTAGGTGGTGTGTCCGTCCGGGGCCGGCACGTCCTTCCTCGCGGCGGCGACCAGGTGGGCGACGCTGACCTTCGGCTCGGTCGGCTTCGGTTTGGTGGGGCCGGCCTGGTACAGCACCTTGGCGGTGTCGATCGCACCCGGATCGCCGTGGTCGTTGCCCGGGACATCGACATGTCCGAAGTGGCCGCCCCGGAACTCCCAGACGGACCGCGAGCGGGTCTTGCCCGGCCCCGGGTACACGGCCGGTCGTCCGGCCGGGAACACGTCCGGCACGCCCCAGGAGCGGACCGCGGCCATGATCTTCTGCCAGCCCGGCTTCTTCGCCGGATCCCAGCCGGTGGTCCAGGGGTTGTCGGCGTGGCCGAGGACCTCGATCTGGATGCAGACGCGGCCCTCGCGATTGGTCCGCCGGGCGCCGTCGTTGCGCAGGGCCCGGGCGCTCAGGTCCAGCGGTCCGAACTGGCCGACCCGGTCGGTCACCGGGCAGTAGATGAGCTGCGGCTCGGAGGCCGCGCGGATCAGGTACGACCCAACGGCCTCCAGATACCTGCCCCCGGCCGGGGACTCGGTGGTGTGGTGCACGACCCGGGGCGGATTGCCGGGGGTGTCCATCGCCCCGCCGATGACGCCGTCGCCGAGCGGGATGGCGCCGGGGACCCATCTGGTGCCGATGAGGCCTTGCACCGGCTCGCCGGCGACGGGCAGGTCATCGGTGGTGGGGTGGCCGTCGCCCGTACGGGGCTCCGGGTCCGGGTCGCGGACGATGAACGGCTCGGCGTCCACCGGCTCGTACCAGTCGAGGTCGCCGTTCTCGCGCAGCACGAAGACCGAGCCGGGGCGGCGCGGGTGCTGGACGGCGGAGCACGGTGTGGTCGCGATGGCAGCGATGGCGAGCGCCTCATCGACGTGTGCCTGGCTCACCTCGCCGCAGTAGGTGACGGACTGGTCGGGGTGGATGACGGCAGCGTGGAAGGCGGTCATGGCGCTCCTCGTGAGGCGTGGGGTTGTGGATGGCGTCGAGCTGCTCGCGCGGTACGAGGCGGGAGAACAGGCGCTGGAGGAGGCCGTTGCCCGGGTCCGCCAGTACGGGATGGTGCCGGCGAAGCCGTGGGGACTAGGTGCTGAAGGGCTGAAGCCGTGAATGCTCGCTGTGCTCGGCGCGTAGTGGCACGAGATCTCGCAGCGAAGTGGAGGGTTCCAGTCCTAATTCTTCCCGCAGGATGCGGCGGCATTGTTCGAATTGGTGCAGTGCCGCACCCCGATTGCCGGCAGCCAAATGTGCCTTCACGAGTACACGATGGGCACTTTCCCGCAAGGGCTCGGTACGCACGGCGGCGAGTCCCGCGGCGACGGCTTCGCCATAGCGTCGAGCTGACGTCAGTCGTTCGGTCATCGCTTCCAAGGCATAAAGCCGGAGCTGACGGTATTGCTCCTGCTCGATCAGCATCCAGTCATTTTCCGGCCATTCCGGCAGGAGGTCGACCGACAGGTCCGCCAGCGTCTGCATGGTGAGGATATCGTCGCACGGGCGTGAGCTGTCGAGCAGTCGGTGCGCGCGCGCCACCGCTTCCTGCAGGTCAACGGTGATGTGCTTGGAAAGGGCCAACTCGCGTGCGGTCGCGTCGATGAGGGGGTGGCCCGTACGCGCCGCTCGCCACAGAGATGATCTCAGGTTCGCGTTGGCGCGCGACGCCGTGACGTCCGGCCAGAGGATTCCGGCCACGTAGGTGCGGGATCGCGGCATCCCCTGCAAAGCCAGGAATGCAACGAGCCGTTGAGTGCTGGAGCAAACCGGAATGCGCGTATGGTCAACCGCGAGTGTGAAGCCCTTGAGCAGCCTCAAAGTAATAAGATGTGCTTGTCCGTTCATCGACGCCCCCGGTACCGATGTCGGCGGATGATCTTCGTTCGGCTCGTCGGCTTCTCGAAGCCATGTTACGGGCAAGTTATGACCGCAGGGTCGAGCATTAGCGGGACGGCGTCAACGAAGAAACAACGGAACGTCGCGAAAACGTCACCGGTCCCGTTCCAGCAGCTCATCGAGCCAGGTCCGCAGTGCCAGGAAGACGTCGACGGTCTGGTCCGTCGCCGCGGGGGGCTTCTGTTCTCCGTCGACGATCTGGATGATGCGCGCGCGGAAGCCGTCCGACCTGCTGCCTTCCACCCACACCCGGAGTATGAGGACGCCGGACCGCGTTGAAGGGGTCTCCATGGGAGACGGAGTGTCCCGCACGGGTGTCACCCCGACGTCGTCGATCCGTGTCCAGCGGCGTCACGGCACGCGGCGAGGACGCAGGGGTGACGCCGATGCGACGGGCGAGTCGCGGACGGATCACAGGGAGTCTGCATCGTTGCGGGATACGCGGACAGCACGGCCAGCAACGTCAGCACGGTCAGCAACGCCAGCACGGTCAGCACGCGCCGGGCCAAGGGGGGTTACGCATGGGTGACTTCGGTGTGATCGCCGATGTCTCGTCGGTCGTCGTGAGCACGCTGACGCAGGCCCTGCGCGGGTTGAGCCAGGTGGAACCGCCGATCGCGGAACTGAACGACCTGTCCGAGACGGTGCAGACCCCGCCCCCCAAACTCACGGTGTTCCTCTACGAGATCGCCGAGGATCCCACCTCGCGCAACCGGCCACCGGTGCGCTCCCAGCCGCCCGAACCGCTGAGCGTCCGCAAACCGCCGATGGCCCTGCTGCTGCGGTATCTGATCACCCCCTGGGGCGGCGACCAGGCGACCCAGCACCGGATGCTCGGACGCGCTCTGCAGACCTTCTACGACGACGCGATCCTGGACGGCGTACAGCTCTCCGGTGGCCTGGCCGGCAGCGTCGACTCGCTGCACCTCACCCTGACACCGCTGACCCTCGACCAGAAGTCCTGGGTCTGGTACGCGATCCAGAAGCCGTACCGGCTCTCACTGAACTACGAGGTCCGCGTCGTCAACCTGGACTCTGCCGTGGAGAGTGCGGTACGGCCGGTGCAGAGCCGGACCATCGGGGGGACGGCGACACCATGAGTGCCTTCCTGCCCCTTGCCCGGTCGACGCTCTACAGCCCCGTCTGGCTGGTGCCGTTCGACGACTACGCACGGCGGGTGCGCGCCGCGGGCGTGGACGTCCGCCTCGAACGGTTCGACGAGGCGAGCGGCGGCTGGCTGCCGCTGGACGACAGGGCGGTGCGCACACCCAGCGGATCCATCGCCTTTCCGGGGCTCGGCAGGCGGGCAGAGCCGTGGGCGGCCCGGCCGGAGCGCCACCGGGCCCGCTTCGCGGCCGCCGGCTACCAGCCGCTGTACCCGGCCGACGGCCAGCCGTTCTCGGCCGAACTCGTCGGCGTCGACTTCCTGGTCCACCCGTACGACGACACCCACCCGCCCTCCGTGGGGGCCTCGCCGCGGCTGGTCCGGCTGCTGCCGGCGGTCTCCTTTCCGTACCCGCCGGGTACGCGCACGGTCCACGGTGTCGTGCTCGATGCCGCCAGCAGGGCGCCGGTCGCGAACGCGCTCGTCGAGGCCAGGGGGCGCACCGGCCAGGACCTGACGCCGTGGCACGAACGCACGCTCTCCGACGCCCGGGGAGCCTTCCGGCTCGCCCTGCGCTGGGAGGGCGAGAAAGCCGCCGAGCACGCGGTCGAGGAGACATTCCGCCTGGAGGCCACCGAGCGGCCGGGCCGGACCGGGGCGCTCTTCGTGCACCTGCCCCAGGACGCGGAGCGTCAGCACGTCATCGAGATCCGTGAGCAGTGAGGAGCCCATTTCATGGCCGAGTATCTGAGCCCCGGGGTCTATATCGAGGAGATCGACGCGGGGCCGCGGCCGATCGCGGGGGTGAGCACCAGCACCGCCGGGATGGTCGGGGTCACCGCTCGCGGACCGTACACCGGCAAACCCAAACTGGTGACGAACTTCCTGGAGTTCCAGAACACCTTCGGCGGCTTCCTGCCCGAGCCGGAGGCGTCCGTGCGGGACGCGTGGGCCGACAACCCCTCCGAAGGCGGCCGTTGGTGGCTGTTTCCGCTGGCCGTCAAGGGATTCTTCGACAACGGCGGCCAGCGTCTCTATGTCAAGCGGGTCGCCAGTGCACAGGCGACGCCCGCCTCGGGCGACCTCGTCCAGGGTCTGGTGAGCCCGATCGCCACCGATGCCGCGCGCGGCGCGACCGGTCTGCAACTGGGCCACCTGGTCGGCTTCACCGGCGTCGGACAGCAGATCCAGCTCTTCCGGGGCGACGACCAGCAGGCCATCCACACCGCCACGGTCTCCGGCTACGACATGACCAAGCGCCGGATCACGCTGAGCGCCGCCCTGCCCGCCGAGGTCAGGACGGCCCGCGGTGACTATGTCCAGGTCGGGGCGCGCGGCACCGAGCGCACGCTGCGGCTGTCGGCCAACAGCCCCGGTTCCTGGGGCCGGGGCGTCCAGGTCCGGGTCCAGCCGATGGTCGGCGCCGCGTTGCCGGTGCTGCCCGACCCGCAGGAGGGCCCGCTGTTCGTCACCCGGCTCGTCGCGGACGCCGCCGCCGACAGCGAGACGGTCGACGTGGCCGCGGCGCCCGGGCTCGACCCGGCCGGCCTGCCCGCCGACGTCTGGGCCCAGATCGGCTCCGACCGGTACAAGGTCGAGGTGGGCCAGCCGGCGGACGGCAAGGTCACCCTGACCCTCCCGGCAGGCACCACCCACCCGGCGTGGGAGACCGGACTCACCGTGCGCCGGGTGCGACGGGGCAACCTCGCGGCGGGGCCGACCCTCAGGGTCGGCGGCGCGAGCAGGCTGTACGAGGGAGCGGTCGTCCAGGTCGACGACGGCACCACCATGACCGCCGTGCACGTCCAGACAGTCGCCGGCGACGCCGTCACCTTCGACAGCGACGTACCGGGGACGTTCTTCGAGACCGACCGGATCCATCTGATCGAGGCCGAGGTCAGCACCCGGTTCTCCGACCCGGGCGGCACCACCGTCAGCGAGACCTTCCCGGGTCTTCGGCTCTCCGGCGACACCCCGTCGAACCTGGTGACCGCCTTGGCCGGCCGGTCGCAGCTGGTACGGGCCACCGCGCTGCCGGGACTGTCCACCGACCCCACGAAGTTCCCGGTGCCCGCGACCGGCTCCTGGCTGACACTGGCGGACGGTGACGACGCGTACGAGTCCCTGAGCGTGGCCGACTTCGTCGGCGCCGACGGCGGCAGCGGGCGGCGCACGGGAATCGTCGCGCTGGAGGACATCGACGAGGTCGCGATCTGCGCGGTGCCCGGCATGTGGTCCGGCACGGTCGAATCGAGCCTGGTCACCCACTGCGAACTGCTCAAGGACCGGTTCGCGATCCTCGACCCGCGCGACGGCCTCGACATCGAGGGGATCCAGGCGTTCCGCGAGCCGTTCGACACCAAATACGCGGCGCTGTACTACCCGTGGCTGGTCACCCGCGACCCGTCCACCAACCGCGATGTCGAGGTGCCGCCGTCGGGCCACATGGCCGGCATCTACGCCCGGGTGGACGTGGAGCGGGGCGTGCACAAGGCACCCGCCAACGTGGTCGTCCGGGGCATCCGGCAGACCGACGGCTTCGCCCAGGACATCACCAAGCGCCATCAGGACCTGCTGAACCCCAAGGGGATCAACGCGCTGCGGTTCTTCCCCGGCCTGGGCCACCGGGTGTGGGGCGCGCGCACGCTCTCCTCGGACAGCTCGTGGAAGTACATCAACGTCCGGCGGCTCTTCCTCTTCCTGGAGGAGTCGATCGACGAGGGCACCCAGTGGGTGGTCTTCGAGCCCAACGACGAGTCGCTGTGGGCCCTGGTCCGCCAGACCATCACCAACTTCCTCACCACGGTCTGGCGCAGCGGCGCGCTCGCCGGGACCACCGCGGACGAGGCGTTCTTCGTCGCCTGCGACCGCACCACGATGACCGAGGACGACCTGGCCAACGGCCGTCTCATCTGCGTCATCGGCGTCGCGCCGGTCTTCCCCGCCGAGTTCGTGATCTTCCGGATCCAGCAGAAGACCCGTGAGACCCAGCTCGCCTGAGCATCCGACCGAGGACCACCGAGGAGCGAGGAGGGGCCACCATGCCGCCCGTGACCAGGGACGATCCGTACGCGTCCTACAACTTCCAGATCATCGTGACCAACGTCAGCGACGACGGCGTCGCGGTGAGCGGCTCCTTCACCGAGGCCAGCGGCCTTGAGCTGGAGATTCCGCCGATCGAGTACCGCAACGGGAGCGAGGACATCACCGTCCGCAAGATCCCGGGGCTCAAGAAGTACACCAACCTCACCTTCAAGCGCGGCATCACCGGCCATGTCGGCTTCTGGAACTGGGTGGTCGAGGCGCTCAACGGCAAGGTGCGGCGCACCTCCGGTTCGATCGTGCTCCTCGACGAGAACCGCCAGGAGGCCATGCGCTGGAACTTCGACCGCGGCTGGCCGACCAAGTACACCGGCCCGACCCTGAGCGCCACCAAGAACGAGATCGCCATGGAGACGCTCGTCCTCGCGGTCGAGAAGCTGGAGATCGACGTCTGACATGACCAGTGAAGCGCTTCCCGGCGTGTCCCTGACGCTCGCGCCGCGTGGGTTCGAGGCCGAGCCGCTGCGCACGGACGTGGCGGCGTTCCTCGGCCGGCTCCGCCGGGGTCCGGTCGGTGCCCCGGTGCGGGTGGAGAGCTGGAACGACGTCGTGGGCGCCTTCGGTCCCCCCGCGAGCCCGTCGGGCAGGGGGGACCCGCTGGACGGCGCCTTCGCCACCCCGTACGCGCTGCGCGGATTCTTCGAGAACGGCGGCCGTACCGCCTGGGTGCTCCGCGTGTCCGGGCCGGCCACCACGGCCTGGACACGGTGGACGGTCGGCCCGCTGAGCGGGTTCCCCGCCACGCGCTACCGGGTGGTCGCCACCAGCCCGGGCACCTGGGCCAACGGTGCGGGGGTCGCCATCCGCTACCAGGCCAGCACGGTCGCCGGACCGCCGACGGTGAGCGTACGGGTCACCGTGCCCGGCGAGGTGCCCGAGGCGTTCCCCGGTCTGCCGCTCCCCGAGGCCGCGGACCGGCTGGCCGCGTCCCGCTTCATCCGGCTGCTCCCGGACGGGCCCCCGCCACCGTCCGGGCGACCCGGCCCGATCTCACGGTCCTGGGAGCTGACGCTCGCGGGCGGCACCGAATCCGCGCCCACCCGCGGCGAGTACGAGGACGCCGTGGCCGTACAGACCGAACTCCCGGAACCGGCGCTGGTGGCGCTGCCGGACCTCGGCACGGACCTGTCCGGGAGCGCCCACACCGACGTGGTGCTGGAACTGCTGCGGAGTGTCGCCCCGTTGCACGACCGGCTGGCCGTCCTGGACGTACCGCCCCGGCTGTCCTCCGTGGACGAGGTGGTCGACTGGGTGGGGTCGCTGACGGCGACGGGCGACAGCCGGCTCCTTGACTGCGCGGCCGTCTACCACCCGGCGCTGCGCACCCCCGACCGGCACGGGCTGCGCACCGTCCCCGCCTCCGGGCACGTCCTGGGCGTCATCGCCCGCCTCGACGGCGAGCGCGGAGCGCACCACACGCCCGCCAACGCCGTGATCCTGGAGGCGGTCGACCTGGTGGACGAGTTCCCCGAGCCGCAGCAGGTGCGGCTGTTCGACGCGGGCATCGACCTGGTGCGGTGCACCCGCGGGCGGGGTCTGACGGTCTGGGGCGGGCGCACCCTGTCCGCCGACCCCCGCACTCGCTACATCGCCCACCGCCGCCTCGTACATCTCCTGGTGCGCGCCATCCGGAGGGTGGCGAGCCCGCTGGTGTTCGACGTCAACTCACCCGAGCTGCGGCTGACGTTGGTGAGGGCCGTCACCTCGGTGCTGCTCTCCGCCTTCCGGGCCGGGGCGCTCGCCGGCGCGCGGCCCGAGCAGGCGTTCCGGGTGGTGTGCGACGACACCGACAACCCGCCTGAGCAGGACCCGGGAGAACTCGTCTGCGAGATCGAGGTCGCCCCGGCCGTCCCCATGGAGTTCATCCGGCTGCGTCTGGTACTCGGCCAGGACCGAGGTCTGGAGGTGATCGAGGCATGAACGAGGACCCGCTGCCGAAGTACCGATTCCTGGTCACCCTCGACCCCGGCGACGCCTATCTGCCACCCGCGCAGGCGCTGCTGCTGCCGCTGGTCGCGTCCGGTGCCTTCCAGGAAGTCACCGGTCTCGGCGCGCAGTTGGAGGTGACGAGCTACCCGGAGGGCGGTCGCAACGACTCGGTGCACCAGCTGCCGCTGCGCCACTCGTGGAACCGGATCACCCTCAAGCGCGGTGTGGTGCGCGATCCGGGCCTGTGGGCCTGGTACCAGGCCGGGCTCGCCGACTCGCTGGGCGCCCGCCGCGACGGCGCGGTGATCGTCCTCGGCCCGGACGGGGTGCCCGGCGCGGCATGGGCGTTCCACGGCGGTCTCGCCGCCAAGTGGACCGGTCCGGATCTGCACGCGGAGCAGAACGCGATCGCCATCGAGTCGCTGGAGATCGCCCACGAGGGACTGACCAAGGCCCTGCAGGACGCCGCCTCGAGCGGCCTGTCGCAACTGAACCGAGGGAGGTGACCGTCGTGCCGAAGGTGACCATTCACCAGCTCGAAGTGCGGTTCCAGGTGGACGGCGACGACGGTGCGGTGTTCACCCGCCTGTTCAACAAGCACATCCAGGCCTGGTCGCAGCTGTACGAGGACGCGTGCGCCCGCGCCGCGCACACCGAGGCCGAACGCCGCTTCGGTGACGGGGAGGGGCAGTCATGAGTGTGACGCCCGTGTCCTTCGCCCGGCAGGGCTCGGCCCAGGCCCGCCTGGAGATCGTCCGGCCGGTGATCGCCGATGAGCGGCAGCGGCGGATCCCGCTGCGGTTCAACCCCACCGACTACAAGCTGAGCAAGAGCAACACCTTCGCCGAGATCACCATCCCGGGCCTGGAGACCCCGCCGTTGCAGTATGTGCGCGGCGGCACGGAGACCCTCACCGTCCAGGCGCTCGTCGACACCTCCGACACCCTGGAGAACGTACGCAGGACCTACGTCGACGCGGTGCGCAACCTGCTGCGGCCCGACAGCCGCGAGCACGCGCCGCCGGTCGTGCGGTTCGTGTGGGACGAGGAGGTCTTCACCGGTGTCGTGGAGAAGCTGGACGTCAGCTACCAGCTGTTCCGGCCGGACGGCGTGCCGCTGCGGGCCATGCTGGACCTCTCGCTCAAGGAGTTCCGCACCGCCGCCGTGCAGGTCGCCGCCACGCCGCGCTCCTCGCCCACGGTGGAGAAGAGCTATGTGGTGCGCCGCGGCGACACGCTCAGCTCCATCTCCAGCGCGCTGTACCGGCGGCCGGACGCCTGGCGGGAGCTGGCGCGCGCCAACGGCATCACCGATCCACGGGACCTCAGGCCGGGCCGGGTGCTGACCGTGCCCCGGCTGCCGTGAGGAGCGCGCGATGAGCACTCCCACCCCCGAGGTCGCCTCGCCCGACCGGTACGCGCCCGAGTTCGAGGTGCGCATCGAGGGCCTGGAGCTGGACCCGTCCACCAAGAACGACATCATCGACATCAAGGTGAACCGGGACATCGACGAGATGTCGGGCTTCGACCTGACCCTCAACAACTGGGACGACGCCAAGCTGCGGTTCAAGCACAGCGACTCGCCGACCTTCAGGCTCGGCGGCCGGGTCTCGGTGCGGCTCGGCTACGCCGACAAGCTGCTCACCGTCGCCACCGGGACCATCTCCACACTCAGCCCGAAGTTCACCGAGAGCGCCTCGCCCACCGTCCAGGTGAGCGGAGTGGACGGGCTGCTGCGGCTCAAGGACCGCAAGCCCACCGAGAACGAGATCAAGATCTACCGCAATCAGCCCGACTGGCGGATCGCCGAGCAGATCGCCCAGCGCAACCACCTGCGGGTCGAGGTCACCCGGGAGGGACCCACGCAGGACCTGGTGGTGCAGAAGAACCAGGACGACGCGACGTTTCTGCTGGAGCGGGCCAAGCGGCTGGACTTCGACTGCTACATCCTGCCGGACCCCCGGACCGGCGAGGACACGCTCTACTTCATCAAACCGACCGACGGCCGTGACGGCCGGCCCCTGCGGGTGTACCGGCTGGCCTACGCGCCGGGCCTGTCCACCGGCCCCAGCGCCCAGCCCGAGGGGCTGATCCCCAACCTAATGGAATTCACCCCGACCCTGACCGTGTCCCAGCAGGTCAGCAAGGTCACCGTGCGCGGCTGGGACCCCCGTACCAAACAGCCCATCGCGTTCACCGCGACCGCTCAGAACCTGCCGGCCGGGCAGAACACCGCCGACGGGCAGAGCGGGCCGCAGGTCGCCGAGTCCACCCTGCAGGGCCGTCAGGAGGTGCTGGTCGACGCGCCGGTCGGCAGCGACCAGGAGGCCCGCGAACTGGCGATCAGCCTGCTGCGGGAGCGGGCGTACGAGTTCATCACCGCCACCGGCAAGGTGGCGGGCCTGCCCGAGCTGCGGCCCGGCGACAACCTGGAGATCTACGGCCTCGGGCGCCGCTTCTCCGGCATGTACTTCGTCAAACGCGTCGAGCACACGCTCAACACCAGTGGGTTCTTCACCCAGTTCACCGGACGGCGGATCCACCAGGGGGACCAGTGACCATCAGGACCACACCGCGGGCCCGCAGCACCGACAAGCGGTACTACGGCGTCGTCTCGGCGATCGTCGTGGAGAACGACGGCGACGACGAGGGCCAGGTCAAGGTGAAGTTCCCCTGGTTCGACGACGTCACGGTCACCGACTGGATCCGCGTCAGCCAGCTGTACGCGGGCGGGGGCTACGGCTCGGTGTTCGTGCCCGAGAAGGGCGACGAGGTCCTGGTGGCCTTCGTGCACGGGGACATGCGGTACCCGATCGTGCTCGGCGGTCTCTACAACGGCGAGGACAAGCCGCCGACCGCCCGCACCCAGGGCCGCGACCAGAAGATGATCCGGACCAGCCACGGGCACGAGGTGCTCTTCGACGACGCTTCGGACAAAGCCGCTGTACGGATCACCTCGGCCGCCGGGCACGTGATGGAACTGGACGACCAGGGCAAGGCGATCCGGATCACCGCCGCCGCGGGCGGCAGCGTGACCGTGACCGCACAGGGCGAGATCACGCTCAAGGCGCCCAAGGTGACCGTCGATTCCCCCTCCATCGACCTCGGCGGCGGCGCCACCGAACCCCTGGTGCTGGGCAACGCGCTGCTCCAGGCGTTCAACACCCACACCCACCCGTCCGCCGCCGGGCCCACCGGCCCGCCGACCCCGCCGCTCACCCCCGCCGTACTGGCCAAGAAGGCGAGGACGGCATGAGCGAGGAGTTCCTGGGGACCGGCTGGCGGTTCCCGATCCTGCCCGACGCCTCCGGGCGCCTGGGGTACGCCGTCGGCGAGGAGAGCATCGAGCACTGTCTGCGGGCGCTGCTGCTCACCGGCACCGGCGAGCGGGTCATGCGGCCCGAACTCGGCACCCGCGCCCACGAGCTGGTGTTCGCGCCCGGCAGCGTTCAGAACCTGCGCGACCTGGAGAGTTCGATCGCCGCCGCCGTCCGCGACCATGAGCCCAGGGTGGAGCTCGACGAGGTCCGTGCCGAGGCCGACCCGGCCGACGAGGCGCGGATCACCGTCTCGGTCGTCTACCGCATCCGGCGCAGCAACACCAAGGCGAACCTGGTGTTTCCGTTCTACGCCGGGCTCACCGGCTCCACCGCCTCCTCGGGGAGGACGCCGTGACCCTGCCCGCGCCCGAACTGGACGACCTCACCTGGGCCGACATGATGGCGGCCATCCGCCGCCGGATCCCCGCCGAGTCGGACGGCACCTGGACGCTGCACGCGCCCGTCGACCCCGGTGTCACCCTCCTCGAACTCTTCGCCTACCTCCTCGAACAGCGGCTGTACTGGCTCGACCAGGTGCCCGACGCACTCGTGGTCGCCATATTGCGGCTGCTCGGCCTGGAACCCCCGCTCCCCGCCCGGCCCGCCGCCACCGTGCTGAGCGTCGCGGCCCGGCAGGCGGGCACCGCCGTCCCGGTCACCCCCGCCGGGACGGCGCTCACCCGTGACCCGGCGGGGCAGATCGTCTTCACCCTCGACGATGACGTGGCCGTCTTCCCGCTCGCCGAGGACGGCGAGGTCACCGTATGGACCGACCGCGACCGCACGGCGGATCTGCGCGCCCGCCGGGGCGTCCCGCTGCTCGCGGCCGACGGGGCCCCCGCCGAAGTCCGGTTCACCCTGCCGCTCGCCGGGGCGCACCCCGCGCCCGGCCCGCTCAGCCTGCTGTTCGAGCTGGACGCGCCCGCCGCGTCCGCTGCGGCCTGGCTGCCCGGGGCGGTCGCCGACGTTCCGCCGCCCGCCGGGCTGACGTGGGCCTGGTTCCGGCCCGGGACCGAGGTCTCGGGTCCGTTCGCCGAGGTCGAGGACGGCACGGCCGGGCTCAGGCGCTCCGGGGTCGTCCGGCTCCACCCGCCCGCCGGCTGGACCACCCAGGAGTGCGGGATCCTGGTGTCCACCCCGGCCGCGACCCATGCCGCCCCGCCGCGCCTGCTCCGGCTCGCCGTCAATGTGTCGGCCGCACACCACCGCCGGCGGCGCACCGCGAGCGGCGGCGAACTCCAGGAGCAGATCGACGCCTGGCTCAAGCTGCCCGGCCAGCACCTGGTGCTGCCCGAAGCCGCCGAGCGCCTGCTGGAGGCGAGCCTGCGACTCGGGGGGCAGGAGTGGCAGGCCGTGCCCGACCTCACCTTCGGCGGGCCCGCCGACCGGGTCTTCGTCCTCGACCGGACCGAGGGCGCGCTGGTGTTCGGCGACGGACTCACCGGGCGCATCCCTCACCCGCGCCAGGAAGCGAGCGTCGAGTACGCGATCGGCGGCGGCCGGGACGGCAACGGCGGCATGACCGCGAACTGGGTACCGGCCGGGGACTCCACGGCGGCGGTCACCGCCTCCAGCCTGGTGCGTGCCGAGGGCGGCACCGACCCGGAGACCGTCGCCGAGGCACGGCAGCGCGCGGCCTCCTCCCTCAGCGAGGTGACCCGCGCGGTCACCGCGGACGACTTCACCACCCTCGCCCGCACCACACCGGGCGTCGCCGTCGCTCGCGCCTACGCCTCCCTGGGCGAACACCCCGGCTTCCCGTGCACCCCGGTGCCCGGTGCCGTCACCGTGCATCTCGTACCGGCGGTGCCGCGCGAGGACCTGGCCCGCGAGGACTTCGTGGCCGCGCCGCGCCCCGACCCGGGCATGCTGTGCGCGGTCGCCGCCCGCCTGGAGCGGGCGCGGCTGCTCACCTCCGAGGTCTTCGTCCGCGCGCCCCGCTACCGCGACGTGGTACTGCGCGCCGACCTGTCGGGCGACCCCGCCGACCGAGCCCGGGTGTCGGCCCGGCTGACCGAGGCGCTGCGCCGCTTCCTCGACCCGCTGGTCGGAGGCGACGACCAGGACGGCTGGCCGTTCGGACAGCCGCTGCGTCCCTCGGCTCTGCTGCGGGCCGCGCACCGCGCGCTCGGGGACCTCGCGGACGTCTCCGCCGTGGCGATCGGCCTGGACGGGGCCGACCCGGACGAGGACTGCCGGGAAGTGCCGCTCGGGCCCGGTGAACTACCCGTCCTGCGGGCGGTCCGCACCCGGATCGTGCCCGCCGTCGAACCGGGGGAGGGGCTGGCATGACCGGCGACGTGTGGTGGGAGAAGGCCGCGCGCGAGCAGGAGGGACGGCTCGTACCCGGCCCCGGACCGACCGGCGTCCAGCCCGAGCTGACCGACGCGACCCGTGAGGCGGTCCGGGCCCAGGTGCGCGGCCGGATCGCGGGCTACACCCCGGACTGGACCGATCCCGACCGCCAGGACGCAGGTGTCGCCCTCGTCCGCCTCTTCGGCACCCAGACCGAACCCGTGCTCACGCGCGTCAACCGGCTGCCGGAGAAGGTGCTCGCCGAACACCTGGCGACGGCCGGGGTACGACGGCTCCCGGCCGCGGCGGCGGCTGCCCTCCTGGAGTTCACCGTGAACCCCCCGGACGGCACCTCCGTCCTGGTACCCGCCGGATTCCAGAGCGCGGCGTCCGGCCCGGCCGGGCAGGTGGTGTACGAGACCGACCAGGACCTGTACGCCACCCCGGCCACCCTCGCCGCCCTCGCCGTACAGGAGGGCGGAACGCTGGAGACCCTGCCGCTGGGACCGGCCGGGCCCAGCCGTCCGTTCGCGCCGTTCGGCCGGGACCCGGAGCCCGGCAACGGCCTGTGGATCGGGCTCGCCGGGACGGCCGCCCCCTACCCGCACCTCTCGCTGGGCTTCGTGGTGGTCGCCGCCCCGCCCGCGCCCGCCGACTCCGGCGGCCTGGTGCCCCTGCCGCTGCCGCCCGCGCCGCTGCTGCGCTGGGACGTGCTGGACGGCACCCGGCTGGTCCCCGCCGAGCTGGTGCGCGACTCCACGGCCGGGTTCCGGGCGAGCGGGACCGTCGAGCTGCGGGTGCCGCGCTCATGGGCGCCGGGCAGCCCGCCCGGCACCCGGCCCAGGCCCCCGCTGCGCTGGCTGCGCCTGCGGATCGCGCACGGCGTCTTCGGCGGACCCGCGCCAGTGCTCTCCGGGCTGCGGCTGAACATGGTCGCCGCCACGGCCGCCCGCACCGTCAGGGACGAGCCGATGCAGCCAATCGAGGACAACGGGGACAACGGGGCCAACGGGGCCAACGGGGCCAGCGGGGCCAGCGGCCGGCGCCGTATGAGGCTCAGCCAGCTGCCCATCCTCACCGGGTCCGTGGTCATCGAGGTCGACGACGATCCCGGCGCCGATGTGTTCGGCACCACGGCCGGTTCCGCCTCCCGCTGGCAGGAGGTGGAGAGCCTGGCCGGCTACGGCGCCGACGACCGGGTCTTCACCGTCGACCACGAGAGCGGCGAGGTGACCTTCGGTGACGGCGTCCACGGCGCGGCCGTACCGCCCGGATTCCGCAATGTCCGCGCCGTGCGCTATCGCGTGGGCGGCGGCAGCGCCGGAGCCGTGCGCGCGGGCGCGGTCAGCGCCGTGGTGACCGCCCTGCCGTATGTCATCGGCGTCAACAACCCCTTCCCGGCCTCGGGAGGTACGGATGCCGAGCCCGACGCCGACGCGATGCGCCGGGGGGTCGGTGAACTGCGGGCCCGGGGCCGGGCCGTGGCCCCGGCCGACTACGGCCTGCTGGCCACCCGCGCGCCCGGCGCGTCGGTGGCCCGCGCCCACGGCGTGCCCGGCCTGCACCCCGATTACGCCGGGGCGCCGATCCCAGGTGTCGTGGGGGTCCTCGTCGTGCCGCCGGGCGACGACAGCGGAGAGCCGCCGGTCCCCACCGCCGCGACACTGCGGGCCGTCGCCGACTACCTCACCCGCCAGGCCGCCCCCGCCGGGGTCACGGTGGTCGCCGCCCCCGTGCCGTACCGCCGGGTCGCCGTCGAGTCATGGGTCGCCCTCGACCCGGACCTGGACCGCGCCGAGGTCCTGACCAGGGCGGGCGACGCGGTGCGCGGCTATCTGGACCCGCTGCGCGGCGGGGAGGACGGCGCGGGCTGGCCGTTCGGCGGCGCGCTGCGGCACACCGCACTGGTCCGGCGCCTGCTCGCGGTCGACGGGGTGCTGGCCGTCGACCGGCTCTCGCTCACCGTCGACGGAGTGCGGCTGCCGCCCTGCACCGACCATGCGATCGGGCCCCACGACCTGGTCTGGCCGGAGCGCCCGCTGCTGATCCCGGTAGGAGACCGGCCATGACGTGCACACCACACCCCGCGACCTTCCGCCTCCTGGACGGGTACGTCGGCTGGGACCAGACCCCCGCCGGAAGCGAGCCGGGCACGGGCGGCATCGTCGGGTTCGACGATCCGGCCGGCATCCGGCTCGCCTACCGCGGCGGCGCGGCGGAAGGACCGACCAGGCAACAGCTCCTGCCGTGGTTCCCCGACCCGCGCCTGGCGCCGGCCTGCGGGCCGTGCGGCTGGTATCTGGTGGTCCCCGAGGAGCGCCGGCTGCTCCGCCGCGACGTGTGCAGCAGTGCCTTCACCCCCGTATGGCCGCCCGAGTGCGACCCGGGCCTGCTGCACCGGCCGGTCTCCGTCGCCGCGCGCGGACACCGCATCGCCGTGGTGGAGTCCGACCGGGTGCTCGTGTGGCGCCGCGAGGGCGCCCAGCTTGCCGGGGTGATCCGGGTGCGGCGGCCGAGGCGGGCCGCACTGGGGCCCGGCGACGAGGTACTGATCGCCACTCAGGGCAGTACGGACCTGCGCCGGTTCGACTCGGCGGGCGGACGGAGAGGGGTGCTGCGCACCGGGGCGCGGGGCGAGGTCATCGGTCTGCGGACCGGAGACGAGCGGACGATCTGGCTGCTCACCGACGACGGCACCCGGCTGCGGATCTACCGGGGCGGGCACGGCCGGCCCTTCCGCACCGCCACCGCGGACGAACTGGCCGGGGCCCTGGCGCCGTCCACGCTCACCTCGGTGGACGAGGACGGGTTCTGCCTGGACGAGAAGGGCCCCGACGGACCCGTGACCCACTGCCACACCTGGCGGGGCCTGCCCAGGGACCCCCTGCCGCCCCGCAGCGACACCTACCTGACCAGCGGCTCGTACCTCACGACCCTGATCGACAGCGGTGAATCGCGCTGCCGCTGGCACCGGGTGCGCGTCGACGCCGAGGTGCCCGCGGGCACCTCGGTCTCCGTCGGGATCGTGGTGACCGAGGACGGCCGCTACGAGCAGAGCGACTGGCAGGCATCGGCTCCAGGGACCACGGACTTCCTCGTCGACCAGCCGCCCGGCCGCTTCCTGCGGCTGCGGCTGCGCCTGTCGGGCGACGGCGGTGCGACTCCGGTCGTGCACCGGATCCGGCTGGACTTCCCCCGGGTCACCAGCGCCGACCTGCTGCCGCCCGCCTTCCGTCAGGACCCCGCGGCCGACGACTTCACCGAGCGCTTCCTGTCGCTGTTCGACGCCACGTTCGCCGACCTCGACCGGGTCGTCGAGCGGTATCCGGCGCTCCTCGACCCGGCCGGCGTACCGGACCGGGTGCTGCCATGGCTCGCCGGACTGCTCGGCCTGTCGTTCGAAGCGGGCTGGGACGCGCGGACCCGGCGCGCGCTGCTCGCCGCGGCCCCGGAGCTGTACCGGCGCCGGGGCACGCCCTGGGCGCTGCGGGAAGCGGTGCGCATCGTGTTCGGGGTGACCCCGGTCATCGACGAGTTGGCCAAGGACCGCCGCTGGGCCCAGCTGCGCGCGGCCGTCGGGTGCGCGCCACCCGGGCCGGACCAAGGGCTCGGCGCCGTACGGCTGTTCGGCCGCTCGGCAAGTCGCTTCCGGGTCGGCGGCTCGGAACTGGGCGCGGCGCCACTGCGTGCGTTCGGGGCGCCCGACAGCGATCCGCTGACCGCGCACGCGCACCGGTTCCGGGTGCTGCTGCCCGCCGGGTCGGCGGACATCCGGGCGCTGCGACGGCTGGTGGAGCGCCAGGCGCCCGCGCACACGGTGGGGGCGGTACGGACCGGCGGCGCCGGCTTCGTGGTCGGCTCCCGGTCCACGGTCGGCGTGGACACCGCGTTCGTCCCGCTGCCGCCGCCCGTGCTCGGCGGCGGAAACCCGCTGCGGCTGAACCGCGACGGGGTGCTCAGGCCGGGATCCAGAGGATTGCGCCGAGGGGTGGGCGTGGGAGTCGTCTCCGCCGTCGGTGTGCATACGCAAGTGTCGTGAGAGGACGGGCGATGACGGAGACAGGAACACCAGGGACGGCGGAGTTCGACGCGCCGCCGCTGCGCAGGCTGCGGTACTTCCACGGCCAGATGCTCGGCGCCAGGGACTTCCAGCGTGAACAGGAGTACTACCGTGAGAGGTTGAAGCTGCGCATGCGCTGCCTGCTCGGCTACGGCGTGGTGTGCGGCCTCTTCGTGGAGCCGGTGCCGGGGGAGGACGACTGTACGCCCGGCGGCGACGGGCACACGGGTGCCGACGAGCCGGCCGAGACCGGTGAACACACCGACGAGCACACCGAGGCGGAGCACACCCGGCACAGGGCCAGGGTGCGGATCACCCCCGGCCTCGCCGTGGACTGCGACGGCAACGAGGTCGTGGTACGGGGCGGTTGCGATATCGACCTGTGGCAGGCGCTGCCCCCCGGCGAGCGGGACACCGACACGGTCTGGGTCGGCATCCGCTACGCCGAGCGGCCCGTCGAGCCCACCCGCGCCGTCTACAACGACGCCTGCGCGGACACCTCCGACTGCGAGTTCGGCTGGACGGAGGAGTGCCACAAGGTGGTCGTCACCGGATGCGAGCCGCCGGTGGACGAGCGCTGCGACACCTGCTGCTCCCGCTGCGAGCACACCACACTCTGGCTGGCCAGGATCGACTGCGTGGACCGGTACCAGCCGGTGCGCCGGGACCAGATCCATATGAACGTGCGCCGCCCGTTCGGCCGCCATCTGCCCACGGTCATCACCGGGATCAACTGGATCCACGGACACACGTACACCATCGACGAGGCCAAGGCCCTCCTCGGTACCCAGGACGAGGGCGGCGGCCTGGTGGTGCGGTTCTCCGCCGATGTGCGCGCCGACTCGCTGCAGCCGGGCGTGGTGGAGATCCAGGTGATCGAGGGCGGCAGCGGCCGCAACGCCTCCACCTGGTACATGGGCGGCACCTTCACCGAACCCGGCGCCGAATGCGGCGAGTTCACCCAGGAGCTCCGCTACCGCCAGACCACGCGCGAGACGCTGCAGGACGGCGACCGCGTGATGATCACCGTCCGCGCGGCGTTCATCCTCGACCGCTGCTGCCGTCCGGTCGACGGCACCCACGTCGGCGGACGCGTACCGACCATCGATGCCGGCACGGACGCATTGCTGGCGGCCCACGGGGGCTGCGAACTGCCTCCGTCCGGCATCGGTCCCTGGACGTCCGGAACCGGGGCGGGCGGGGACGTCTTCGAGAGCTGGTTCTTCGTTAAGGAGCGCTGATCATGCGAACAGACTGCGGATGCGGCTGCGGTGGTGACGCCACCCGGACCTCCGCCTTCGTGCGCCCGCGCTTCTTCGCGGGCCAGCTGCTGACCGAGGACGACCTCGGTCTGCTGGTCGACTACATGACCGCGAAGGGCAGGCTGCACAACCGCTCGCTGTACGGACCGGGGGTCATCTGCGGCCTCGGCGTCACCTGCGCCCCGTGCGGCGGCGGCATCGTGGCGGTCCACCCCGGACACGCACTCGACTGCGCGGGCAACGACATCGTGGTGCCCTGCACCGAACAGGTCGACGTACGGGCCCTGGTGCGGGAACAGCGGATCAGCGCCCTCGGCGTGGACTGCGGCGAGGACTGCGACGACGAAGGAGGCCGCCGCTACGGCCTCTATGTGCGCTACCAGGAGCTGCCCGTAGAGCCCGTGGCGCCGTACGCCACGGAGGAGCCCTGCCCCTCGCCGGGCTGTGTGCCCTCCCGAATCCAGGAGGGCTTCCGCTTCGTCGTGAAGTGCGACGACTTCGAGGACCACCGCCACAACCCCGGCACCCAGTTGCTCGCGAGCATCGGCGACCTGGTCCGGGCCGACCGCGCCCGCACCCGGGACCGGCGCCTGGAGTACTACCTCGACGCCCTGTTCACCGCCTCGGCCGGTACCGGCCTGACGTTCCGCTTCGACGCAGCCGACGCCAAGCGGTACGCCGCATCCCTGGCCTGGCTGCGCCAGAACGCGGGCGGCGAGGGGCCGCCGCCACCGCCGGCCGCCCGCGAGATGACCGAGCACGTCCGCGCGCTCGCCGGGGGTGTGGCCCGCTACGACACCTACGACGCCGCCGGACAGGAGCGGCTCAAGGGGGAGTACCCGGACCTCGCCACCGTCCAGGAGGCCCGCGGCGTCCTGGGCACGGCCTGCGACCGGCTCCGCGAAGCCGACATGGAAGCGGCCTGGCCGGACCCGCTGCGCCGCACCCTCGCCCGCGCGGTCGTCACCGAGACCGCGGCCCGGGTGGTGCCCGAGCAGGGCGACGCGGACGCGCCGCTGGAAGTGCGCATGGTGGCCCAGGGCACACCGCTGAGCCATGCGCTGCGGGTGGAGTTCCGCGCGGACCTCGGCCTGATCAGGGAGTGGCTGCTGTGCCGCCTGGACCAGGTGGGCGAGACCGGCGACTGCCGGCTGCGCACGGAGGTCGCCGCCGTCGACGTACCGCCGCTGCTGCCGGCCCCGCCGCCGGACAGCGTGGAGAAGGCGACCATCGCCGAGGTGCAGCAGATCGCCGAAGCAGCGGCGGCACTCACCGTCGCGTTGCGGCGCTTCCTGACCGACGCGGCGTGCGCCACACTCAACCCGCCGTGCGGCGACTGCACCGACACCGACGTGCTCCTCGCCCATCTGGAGCTGGACGACTGCGAAGTCGTACGGGTGTGCTCCGGGACCCGCGAGCAGGTGCTGCCGGGCGGAGGGGCGTACGGCGAGTGGCTGCCCAAGCTCTACCGGCTGCGCGAACTGGCCGAGCGGGTGTGCTGCGGGCCCCTGCCGCGCTTCGAGAAGCCGACGCTCCCGCCGGAGGGCGAAGTCGTGCGCCCCTACGTGGAAGGTCTGCTCGGCGACTGGCCGCGCACCGGGGACCTGGAGGAGATGCTGTCCCTGCTGCTCACCCCGGCACCCGGCGAGACACCGCCCAAGGCGCTGCACGAACAGGTCTACACCACTCCCAGTGAAGTGACCGACAGCATCCAGGAGTTGGCGATACTGCGCACCCAAGTGGCTGAGCTGACCGCCGCCCTGGAAGGGCTGCGTACCCAACTGGGCAGCGCCCAGACCCAGGTCGGCCGGTTGAGTGGGCAGGTTCCGGAAGACCTCGAGTCCCGCCTCGCGCACCTTGAGGGCGGGTCCGGTGAGCCGTCCGGCGAGTCGTCCGCCCAGGCCGGGCCCGCCAAGCCGCTGGCCAGGCGCACCCGCCCTTCCCGTAGCCCGAAGTCCGGGGAGACGCCATGACGGGCCCGCTGCGCCCCGCCTTCCACGAGGGCCAGGTGCTGGCCGCCGCGGACCTGTCGGCCACGGTGGAGTACGCGCGCGGCACGGCCGCCCGGCACGCCCGTCATCTGCACGACTGGGGCATCGCCGAGGGGCTCGGCCTGGTCACCGGGGGCCGCACCGACCCGCTCACCAACGCCCGCTATGTCGAGGTGAGCGTGGCGCCGGGCATCGCCGTCGACGGCACCGGCCGCGAGGTGGTCCTCACCGAGCCGGTCGTGCTGCGCGAGAGCGACTTCGAGGAGGTCAACGGGGCGGACCAGCCGACGGACGAGCCCTACCCGGTCTTCCTCACCGCGGCCGACCGGGAGCCCGCCCAGGCACCCGGGCCCGTATCGTGCACCGGCGGCGCGACCAAGACGCGCGTGGAGGAGTCGTACCAGATCCTCTTCGGGCGCCTCGGCGACGAGCGGCTGGTCGACGAGCAGCGCCCGCCCGCGACCGGCGCCCCGCCGGCCGATCCGCCCGCCCGCTGGCTCGTCCTGCTCGGCTACGTCCGCTGGACGGACGGCCACTTCAGCGGGGTGGAGACCAAGGCCCGCGGGGTCGGGGTGCGCTTCGCGGGCGTACGCGCGGACACCGTCTCGGCCCGCTCGGGCGCGCTGACCCTGCGCACCGGCCCGAACGCCGAGGAGGGCAAGCCCGCGCTCGTACTGTCCGGGGGCGACAAGCCCAGTCTGGTCTTCGGCCTTTACCAGGGCAGCGGCACGGTCGCCCCGCTGATGACCCTCGCGGCCAACGGCAACCTCACCATCGAGGGCAGCTTCAGCGGCCGGATGCCGGTCGGCAGCACCCTGGTGGTGTCCGGGACGGCCACGGACGGAATGCTGCTGCCGCTGCCGTCCGGCATCACCCCGGAGCAGATCGCCGACGGCCGGGTCGTGATCCATGTGCAGCTGACTCCGCGCATTCCGCCGACTGCCAGCAGATCCACACTGGTCAGCACGGTGGAGGCGGCCGTGGACGGCGACCGCCGGGTCAGGTGCCGGACACGGCTGTACGAGGCCACGACGCAGGCGGTCGTCGAACGGCCCGGGGCCGTCGACTTCCTCGTCCTGGCGACGGTCGCGGCAACGAACGGAGGTGGCTGACGATGGCTCTCACCGTGGTGTACGCGGCCGACACCGGCCATGTGGTGGGCGCGCTGGCCCTGACCGGCGCCGGCGCCCCCGCCGATGTGGCCGCGCTCGTCGGACGCGCGCTGCCGATGCGCGTCTTCCTCGACGAGGGCCGCATCGCGACCCTTCCACTGAAGGCCAGGGACCTCGCCGTGGCGGCCGTGGACGACGAACCGGCCGCCCTCGTCGACCCGTTGGCGTTCGGGGTCGAGCTGAGCCCCGAGGGCAGGCCCAAACCCACGCTGGTGCGGCTGGCCGGCTGGACCGGCAGCGCCGGAATCGCGCTGGCGACGGACGGGCTCACCATCACCGTGCAGGTCGCGGCGGCCCGGCCTGCCAAGGTGGTCGCCCTGGTCTCCGACGACCAGGACACCCATGTGCTCGCCGGGGAACTCCCCGCCCAGCAGACCCAGGTGAAACTGCCGGTGAGCCTCGACCTCGGCAGCAAGCACGGCGTGCTGGTGCTGGTGGGCGGCTGGGCGGGCCGCCTGGAGGAGGCGAGTGTGACGTGACCACGCCCACTGCACGGACCCTCGGTGAGGCCGGTGAGATCACCGTTCACCGGTGCACGGTGACCGTGGTCCGGCGCGGTGGATGGAGCTGGGGGCCGGACCCGCGCGGCCTGGTGCGGCAAGTGACGGACATCCTCCCGGAGTTGCTGGCGGACCACTTCGCCCAGCAGCTGACCGGCGACGGCCCGGACCTGGAGATCACCGAGCCGGTGACCGTCACCGTCCGGCTGGGCGGGACCGGGTGGCCCGGCCGGTCCCACGCGCCCGCCGAGGTCCACTTCGCGCCGGTCGCGATGGTCCAGGTCCCCGGTGAGGCGCCCGCCCAGGGGCTCTCGTTCGAGGAGTCCTTCGCCGCCGAGGCGGCCGTCCGGGACGCGCCCTCGGCCGCCGCGCTCTTCGGTGAACTCGCCGAGCGGGGCGAACTGGACGCACTCCTCGCGCTGTTGCCCGAGGAGACGCTCCAGGTGTATGCGCTCGCCCTGCTCGGCGACGACGACGCGGCGGCCGTCCGGCTTCTCACGGAACTCGTGGAGCGCGCCCGCCCCGGCAGGCCGACCGAGCTGCTGCCCGAGCCTCTCCGTACCGAGGCCGCGGACGCCGGCGCTGCGGCCCTGTCCGGGCTCCTCGCCGAGTACGTGAACTCGGCGGACCACGAGGAGGTGGCACGGCTGGTGCGGTCGCTGGCGGGGGAGCACGACCAGGTGGTCGAGAAGCCGAATCCGCCGACGGCGTCAGTTGCCGTCGCGGTCCGCGCCACCGAAGAGGTGCGTGTGTGCTCCGTGTTGCCCTTCCTGCTCGCCGGACCCCTGGCCCGCATCGGGTACCTCGACGCGATCGCCCCCGCGCTGGCCGGTGTCGAACTGATCGAGGAGGCACCGCTGTTCGCCGCGGCCCTGGCATACAAGGTGCTGGGCGTGACCACGCGCGGCTGGCGCCGGGGCGAAGCGGACCGCGAGGTGGCCGCCGCCTTCGCCGGGCTCGAACCGCCCGTGCCCGAGGAGCGGCTGGCCGCGTTCGCGCGCGCGGTACGGCCCGCGCTCCCGGTGCTCGACGGCGTCCTGGCGCTCTCGGTGTGCCGCGGCCACGACCCCGCCGACCCGCTCCTGCTCACCGGGGCCGATGACGGGCTCTTCCTGGTCGACGCCCAGGGTGTCTTCCCGATCGCCTGGACGGCGGACCTCGCGGCGCTGCTGCCGTACTGGCAGGCCGCCGGGAGGCCACCGGTGCTGGTCTGCAAAGGCCCCCTTCCCCCCGGCTCGCTGCGCGAACTGGACTCGGCAGGCGTGCCGTTCCTGACCGGCGTACGGCCCCTGCGCGGCGATCCGGCCGTGCGGCTGCCCTGGCGTACGCCCCTGTGGACAGGCGCGGCACAACAGCTGCCGGATCCGCACCTCGCCGCCGAACTGCCCGGCCACGCAGACCGGTTCGCGAACCTGGTCACCGCGCTGGTGGCCGAGCGCAGGGCGGTACCGCTCGCCCAGGACAGCGGACTGGAGCGCTCCGTCACCCTGGCAGCGACCCTGGGCCTGGCCACGATCGCCTGGACGCTCTGGCGCGAGGGCGAGACCCCTGATCCGCTGTTGGCCCTGGGCCGCTTCGCCGACCTGGAGGCCACCGTCCGGTTCGAACCGGCCGCCGTCCGGGTGCGCGTCCCGTTGGGGCGGCGCCACGCGGACCTGCTGCGCGGCGGGTTGCTCGCCGACGTGCGCGACGTGGCCTGGCTGGGCGGGCGGACCCTGACCTTCTCGGGAGGCTGAGCCATATGGGCGAACCGGCGCTGGAACACCTGCGGATCCGCCTCGCGGACGTCCACCGGGCACTGCGCGCCGCCGTCGAGCGGCAGTCGCGGATCGCGGCCCGGCTCACCCGGCCGGACCTCACGCCGTACTGCGTCACCGATGAACAGGTCGATGTGCTGCTCGGCGAGGCCGCCGCCTTCACCGACGCGATGGCAGGCCCGTACGCCCCCCAGCGGCCCGAGCCGGAAGCGGAACGGGAGCTGAGGCGGAGCGCGTCCGCCGAGGGCCGCACCCTCCCACTGGACACGCTCGCCATCCGGTTCGGCCTGACCCGCGCCGAACAGGACGCGCTGCTGCTGGTGGCCGCGCCCGAACTGGACCGCGGCTACGAGCGGATCTACGCCTACATCGTGGACAACCTGAACCGGCGGCTGCCAAGTGTGGAACTGCTGGTCACGGTCGGGTCGTTGAGCCAAGCGGGCTCCGAGGAACCGGAGGGCGCGGCCGAGTTGCCGAGCCCGGCCGCCGCCCGCCTCGCCCTGCGCCGCTCGCTCGGGCCGGCCGGGCCGCTGCGCCGGTACGGACTGCTGCGTACCTACGGAGAATCCGCGGTCGAGCTGGCCCAGGAACTCGTCCTGGGACCGGATGTGCTGGACTTTCTGCTGGGCTGGGGCACGGACGTCGGTCTGCTCGGCCACGACCCCGGCGAGGTCGTACAGCCGGATCCGCAGGTCCTGCCCCCACACCTGTCCTCGGAGCGGCTCAACCGTCTGGGCAGGGCGCTGGGCGCGGGCGACATCGACCTGGCCGGGCTGTGGGGCTGCCCGCCCGACGACCAGCTCGACGCCGTACAGGCCCTGGCCCGAACGGCCGGAGCGCCGCTGCGGACCCTCACCGGCGACCCCCAGGCCGATCTGCGCACGGCCGCCGCGCTGGGCGCGGTGCTGTGGATCCCCACGGACGACCTGCACGGCGAGCCGCAGCCGCACAGTCACGTCGACATCATCGCCGCCGCGCTGCTCCGCTCCCGCGTGCCGGTGTGCCTGACCGGTCTGAAGCCCTGGCGCCCGGCGGCCCTGCTCGCCGCGCGCTCCTACGCCGAACTCACCGTCTCGGTACCGGGGTTCACCGACCGGCGGGCGATGTGGTCGGCGGCGCTCCCGGACCTGAACGGCACCCTCCTGGAGGACCTCGCCGTCCGGTACCGCATGAGCAGCGGCGAGTTGCGCGCCGTGGCGTCGGTCGCGGACACGGGGGCCCGCCTGGCGGGCAACGGGCGCCCCGAACCGGTCGCCGACCATGTCGAACCCGCCATCGCCACCGTCACCCGAGGGCGCAGTGGACGCGCCGTGCACGCGATCGTGCCCCGGCGTACCGTGGACGACCTGGTCCTGCCCGACGTCCAGTTCAACCAGATCCTGGAGATCGCCTCGGCCTTCCGCGCCTGGCCCCGGATCGCCGAGACCTGGGGCTTCGCCCGCCGCTCGGCACACGGCGGGGTCAAGGCGCTGTTCACCGGGGAGCCGGGCACGGGCAAGACCCTGTCCGCCGAGATCGTCACCGGCATGCTCGGCCTGGAACTGCTCAAGGTGGACCTCGCCCAGGTCGTCTCCAAGTGGGTGGGGGAGACGGAGAAGAACATGGAGACCGCGTTCCGCCAGGCCGAGGAGAGTCACGCGGTGCTGCTCTTCGACGAGGCCGACGCCCTGTTCGGCAAGCGCGGCGAGGTGAAGCACGGCACCGACCGGTACGCCAACATGGAGGTCGGCTATCTGCTGCAGCGTCTGGAGGCCAGCGACGGCCTGGTGATCCTCACCAGCAACCTCAAGGACAACATCGACCCGGCGTTCACCCGGCGCTTCCACTTCGTCGTCCACTTCCCCCGCCCGGGCGTGGCCGAGCGGCGCAGGCTGTGGCGCCTCGCCTTCCCCGAGCAGGCCCCGCTCGCCGCGGACGTGGACCTGGACGCGCTGGCCCGCCTGGACATGACCGGCGCCGGCATCACGGCGGCAGCCCGCACCGCCGCGCTGGCCGCGGCGGACGGCGGCGACACGATCGCCATGCGGCATGTCGTACGCGGGGTGGCGCGCCAGTTCCAGCGCGAGGCACGCCTGCTCCGCCCGAACGAACTGGGCCCCCATGCCCATCTCCTCGACGACCCGTCCAAGGGGTGACACCGAATGCTGCCCACCGAACCCCCGCTCTCGCTGCACCGGCTGGTGGCGCCGGTGCCGCCGGCCAGGACCCAGGAGACGGCGACGGCAGTGCGCCAGACCCCGGCGCCGGCCCCGGCGAAACCGTCGACCGTCATCGAACGTCTCCTCGTGATGGGCCACAACCAGGTAGGGAATGCCGTCGTGGCGGGCGCGGCGGCCCGGACGAGCCCCGACACGCTCCCGCGGACGGCGCTGCCGACCCTGCCGCTGCCGTCGAAGCCGAAGGCCGTTCAGGCCCCCGCATCCCCCTGACCCCCGGCGAGACGCTCGGCGACCTGCCGCTGCAACTCCTCGACCCGCTCCAGGGATTCGTACGCCCGGTCCACCTCGTCGTCCACCGAATCGGCACCCCAGCTCGACGGGGATCGCAGTTCCTTCTCCAGTCGGCGGACGGACCTGGCGTGCTCGGTGTGCAGGACCTCCAGCAGGGATGCCCCACAGCACAGTGCGTCCTCGGCATCGGAGGACTCGAAGAGGCGGAAGACCGTCGAGCGTCCCGCCCGGAGCTCGCTGAGCCGGTAGCAGACGATGCGGTCTTCCCTGCCGATATCGGCAGCGGGAATGCGGATGAGCGGCATCAGATCAGGGTCCCCGGTCAGGAGCAGCAGTTCGGTGTCGGTCAGGCCGGCGGGCTTGGCCGCCGGGCCGCCCCGGTCGGGAGGTACGGCCAGCTGCCAGGGCTGACTGGTGAAGAGCGCCAGCAGGTGCAGCCGCCACAGCCCCCCTTCCACGATGACGAAGACCTCATCGGGGAACGCGACGCCGTAGCACTCGCGCAGTACCTCGTGCGGTCCGAGCCCCGTCCCGTACAGCGCTCGCGCCAGCCGGGCCATCGACGCGTAGTCGTCGCGTGCCGCTTCGGCGCGAAGCCGGTCGACGGCGTCCGGGGTCATCGTCGGCCTCCTCGTCGGCCTTCTCGTTCGGACGGCTTCTTCGTGACGGCGTCCAAGGCCAGGTTGATGTTCTTCCAGACCTTGGCGAGCTGGGGAGCGGTCATCGTCGAAATGATCTCCTTGGCCGTCTCGTGCGCCTTGTCGACGGCCTGCTTGAGCGCGGGGTCCGCTCCCTGCTTCTGGAGCTCTTCGTTCAGGGCCTTGACCTCGGCGTCGAGCCGGTCCTTGAGCGCTCTGACGGCCTGGCTGTTGCCGGTCAGCCTCGGATTGTCGGCCATCAGCATGGCGGTGTCCTCGACATGGGAGAAGACCTTGTCCTGCAGGAGGCGCTGGGCGGTCTCGTCCAGCCCTGGGGTGGCGAGGGTGAACTCCCTGGCCAGGTTACGGGCGCTGGCGGTCGACTGCGACTGGATGATGAGCGCGTACATCCGGTGGGCGGTGCGCAGCACCTCCTCGCCGCCGCGCACGCGCCTCCTGCCCTGGGCGGCCCGGCGGACGGCGAGCGGAATGACGGTGAGGCCCCGGGCCTCGTCGTCGGGGAGCGGGCTCGTGCTGGTGCTCGCGTCCGGCGTGTACGCCATGGAGAAGTCGGTGCCGAATGCCTTCATGAGCGCGTTGCGCAGTGCGCGGCCCTCGGCGCCGCGTACACCGTAGAGCAGGCCCTGGACCTCCAGCAGAGCCTTGCCCCGGGCGTCCTGGAAGATCCCGCCGACGCTGCCCTTCTGTCCGTCCCACGCCTTGATGAGCATGTTCGGCTCGGTCGGGTAGAGCATCCGCCGATGCTCCTCGTTCTTGGCGATGGCGACCCGAACGGCCCGGTCCAGCTCGTTGGCCAGTCGCGTCAGCTGCTTCGCGCGGCGGTCGGCCTTCCTTCCCCAGTCGAAGCCGTCGAAGTGGTAGCCGCCGATCGTGATCAGCGGGTGCTCCCCGAGCTCGGTCAGCACCTTCTCGTACGCCCTGAGGACCCCTACCCCGCTGATGGCGGCGACACCGGTGTCGGCGTCCTGGCTCACGATGTGGACCTGCTTGTTCACCTTCTGAAGGATGTCGACCGCCGACTTGGTGTACTCGGAGCGGATCACCTCGTCGCGGAAGACGCCGTAGGGGAGCGCACCCTTGTCGCGCAGGCGCTTCTCGTTGGCCTCGGCCCGCCGCTTGTTGGAGCCTTTGAGCTGCCGGTAGGCCGCGCGTACCTCCTCGATGTCGACCTTGCGCCCGCGCTTGCCCTTGACCCACCTGGGAGTCCAGACGAAGCCGAACACCGCTGCCAGGAGCTCGGGCTTGGGGCGGACGCTGTCGATGGCGCCGCGGATGGCGTCGCCCTCCTGCGGATCGAGTCGCTCGAAGGAGTTGATGCCGATGACGACGGCGGTCCGCGCTGCCGCCATGTCCTGGGCGTGCAGGATCCCAGTGCCCCGCCACGCCTCGTCGAGGTAGCGGTTCGCGACATTGGGTTTCTTGGTGATCTCGTTGGGGAGTGCGGCCATGTTGACGACGAAGCCGATCCAGCGGTCGTTCCCCTCTGCCATGCGCGGGTCGATCGGCTGGAGCTGCACGACCGCGTGCGGGTGGCGCTTGATGGTGAACTTCCCCTGGGCCCGGTCGATCCGGTACGGGAAGAGCTCCTTGTACGCGGTGCTCTTCGACGGGTTGATGGTCACCATCACGGAGTACGTGTCGGAACCCTTCTTCTTCAGCTCGATCCGGGTGAGGCGATGACGCTCCTTGATGGCCGGGAGCCCCTCCCGTATCGACTCCTCGGTGGCCCCTTCCTCGCCGAGCAGGCGTGTCGCCTCGCGGACGGCGGCGTCCAGGGCGCGCTGCATGTCCTTCTGGGACCGCTTCTTCGTGCGGTCCTTCTTCCGGCGGTCCGGAGCGGTCCTGCGCCTCGGCCGCCGTTCGTCGCGGCGCTTGGGCCGTCGGCCGCGACGCTTGCCGGGGCGGTCGGGGCGGGGCTTGGGCTTCGGCTTGGGCTTGGGTTTCTTCTTGTCGAACGTGGACTTGAGCTTGGCCCAGAGTTTCTTGACGAGGCCGACGATCTTGTCGATGACCCAGTCCACCGCCTTGTTGACCGGGGCGGACAGCCGCTGGACGATCGTCCGGACCCGCGCGACGATGCCGCCCACCCCCAGGACCGCCGCCAGGACGCCCAGCAGGACGGGGATGGAGCGGGCCAGGGCGCCTTCGATCAGGGCCGGGACGCCGCCGCTGCCGCCGCGGGCGATCGCGATGACCGCATCCAGGACCGCGTTGACGAACTCGAAGATCTGGCGGGCCTGGGTGACGATGAAGCGCACGAAGTCGATGATCAGCTTCACGGCCCGGACGAACGCGGACGCCGGGTTGAGCAGCGAGATCACCCACATGATGCCGGCGACCACGATCGTCGGCGTGACATAGTCGATGACGTTGTCGAGCAGCTGTTTTCGCAGGTCGCCGACGCGCGCCTTGAGGTCCTCCCACATCGCCGCGACGCCCCGTTTGCGGACCTCTGCGACCAGCGGGACGGCGGTCTCGGCCGCCGCGACCGCCGGTTCGGGGACCTTGCGGGTGATCCGGGCGCGGATGTTCTGCCAGGTCAGGCCGAGCAGGCCGGCGAGCATCTTCACCACGCCCTGGGTGTCGAACGTCGCCGGCAGCTCGATGCCCGCCTCGGCCGTCTTGCCCAGCAGCCAGGACAGGATGCCCTGTTGCAGATGGCGGCCGATGTTCTGGAGGAACTGCCGCAGACCGGCGCCGACGGCGGACACCAGGTTGCGCAGGAAGCCGATCGGGTCCCCCAGGATCAGCATCACGGCCGAGGCGGCCTTGGCGAGGACCGACAGCAGCAGCCGCTTCAGTTCCAGGATGGTGTTGATCACGGCCTTGACCGCGTCCACGGCCTTGGCCACCAGGCCCTTGTTCTTCTCCTTCTCCTCGGCGATCTCGTCGTCGACGGACTTGAGCGCCTCGGTGTACTTGGTGGCCAGGGTGTCGACGAGCTGGGTGCCCTTGTCGTCCACGGACTGCGTGAGCTCGTCGAACTTGTCGGTGAACTCGGCCGCCGCCTGCTGCCCGATGGTGCGCAGGTCGGCCGGGAGCTTGCGCACCGCGTCCTGCATCTGGGTCCGGCCCTGAGCGATGCGCCGCTTGGCCCGGTTCAGCTCCGCGCCGATGGTGTCCGCGACCCCGGAGATCACCTGCCGCATCCGGCGTACGTAGTTGTCGCGGGCCTCCTCGAAGATCTTGTCGGCCTCCGCGGGCAGCCCGGCGAACTTGTCGCGGACCCAGCGCAGTTTGCCCCGCACGCCCGAGTACCGGCGGTCCTTGTACTCGTCCATCTTCTGCTTGTGCTCGGCGGTGAACGCGTCCCGGGCCGCCTTCTCGCCCCGGCTGAACTGGTCGTCCACGAGCTTGTCGAGGCCCTGGAGGATCGCTTCGACGTCCTTCTTCATCGTGTCGAAGACGCCCTGCAGGACCGCCGTGACCTGGGCCCGCTTCTCCTCGTCCCGGCTCTTGGTGCCGGTCTTGCCCGTGTGGACCTGCTGCCCGGTGCGCACCCGCTGGGCGCTCATCGCGCCCATCGCCGCCACCCCGAGCCGCCGGGCCCGGGCGGTGGAAGCGCTCAGTTCGTTCGCCTCGTGCCTGCGCATGGCACCCGGGGCCGTCTCGGAGTGCCGCTCGGCCGCCTTTTTCTCGCCCAGCGCCGTGTTGAACGTCGGTTCATTGGACTTCTGAAGCTGCCCCTCGGTGACCTGCGCGTCGGCCATCTGCTGGTTGACTTGGGCCGGGCCGGCGGACAGATCGGTCGCGGAGGGCGGCAGCCGGTCCGGTACGGCCTGCGCGGGGTTCGGCGCGCCCGGCGTGCCGGGAGGCCGGTCCGCGCTCATCGGCACGACCTTCTTGGGCACGGCCGCCGACGTGTCCGGTGGCGCGGCGGTGGTCGTGGCGATCTGCTCGGCCGAGTCCGACTTGCCCTCGCCGACCTTGCCGTGCACCTCCGCGCGGACCTCGTCCGCCTTGCCGGAGCCTGCGAACTTGTCCGCCTCGTCCAGGTTCTTCGGCGCCTTGTCCGCGATCGCCTTCTCGACCGCCCTGATGAACGCTTCCTTGTCGAACTCCTTGGGCCGGGCCTCGTTCATCCTCTCGGCATTGGCGGTCTTGCCCTGCGCCACCTCGTCGTCCTTGGGAGGCAGCGCGGCATCCTGCGCCGCCCCCGCCTCGGTGCGCGGCGGCGGGTGCGAGGCGGCAAGCGCCCGCTTCTTGTGCCGTACGTCCTTCTTCAGCGACGCGAACTTCGGATCCGCGTCGGGGCCCGGCCGGACCTTCACCTCCGGCCCGGCGCCGGGAGCCACCGGCGCCTCCGCCTCCGCACCCCGCGCCGGCGCCTCCGCCTCCGCACCCCGCGCCGGCGGTGCGGCGACGGCCACCGCCGGGGCGGCACCCGCCTCGGCGCGGCCGGCCGCCGCGACGGCGCCGTTGCCGACCATGTCCTGGGCGGCGGGCCCCGGCCGCCCGGGGAAGGGCGGAGCCGGAACCGTTGTGCCCGCGCCCACCAGGGCGGCCGTCATCGCCGCGTTGGACGGGGCCTGCATCGGCGACGGTGCGGAACCGGTCGTCTCCGGCCGCTGCTTCGTCGGCGCGGATACCGCTGTCGACGCCGTCGGCCGCACCGCGAGAGCCTTCGGCGCTGGCATCGGACGGAATCCCTCCCCAGCAGGTCGGTGGCGACAGGAGCCCGGTGCCTCAGGGACACCCTGACGCAGTGTGCCGACACGGGCGTGACGAGTTCGTCACCTCCGTATCCCTCGAAGCGTCTCCGTGCGCTGCGCCTCCGACCTGACGCACTGGCTGTCGCTGACGACGTTCTCCCTCTGATCGGGCCAGTGGTGCAGCGGATGGCGTTGTCGACCGTGTGCGGATGCGGCTTGATGCTTACGGCCGGTCCAGCTGCTCCAGCGCGTCGCGCAGTGCGGCCCGAGACGTGACGCCCAACTTGGGGAAGAGCTGGTAGAGATGCGTCGAGACGGTCCGAGGAGACAGCAAGAGCCTTTCCCCGATCTGCTTGTTGGTCAGGCCCGTGGCTGCCAGGCGAGCGATCTCCCACTGCTGCGGCGTCAAGGCGGGGCCACCGGGCAGGGCACGGGCGTGCACCGGGATGCCGCATGCGCGCAGCTCTTTGCCGGCCCGCTCCGTCCAAGGGTGGGCGCCGAGCCGCCCGAAGGTTTCCGCGGCGGCACTCAAATGCCTGCGGGCCCGGGCCGGTGCCTTTCCGCGGCGGAGCCGCTCGCCGTAGTACAGCTCTATACGGGCGTGGTCGAAGGGCCAGCAATCGGCCCCCTCGACGGCCAGCGCTTCGCCGAACCCGAGCGCGGCCTCCTCGTCACCTTCCGCTGCCAGGGCGGCCGAGGCGAGCAGGACCATCTTCAACCGCGGTGACACTGCTTCGAGGCCGGCGTCCCCGGCTGCCCTGACGTGGTGGACGGCCTTCTCGCGGCGACCCGTGCGCACGGTGGCCTCCACCTGATCCAGGATCGCCCAGAGTGCGTGTCCGGCGAAAGGCGCGAACGTTCCGGCCGGCGTGATCCTGCACGCGTGTCGGTAGGCCGTTTCGAAGTCACCTTCCGACAGGGCGATCAGCGTCCTGGCATGGGCGGCGTAGCAACCGACGGCATGGCCTCGGCGAGACCCGGCCCACTGGTCCATCTGATCGGCGAACCCACGAGCAGCCCGGTAGTCGCCGCAGGCTGCGGACACGCAGGCCAGCACGAACTTGCCGGTCCAGGAACGCAGTGGATGGTCAAGCTCCTCACACCAGCGCAGACCCTGCTCGGCCGCCTGGCGCAGCTCCGGCCACTGGCCGGTGAACCAGGCATGACTGCTCCACAGGAACGAGGCTTGGATGGCGGGGAAGATGCTCTGCCCGCTCAGTCCGCCGCGGGCCGTGAGCCGTAGTGGCTGTTCCATCGCACCGAGGCGGTCCGCGTAGGCGCCGGCCGTGGCGATCCGCACGATCCGTACCGGATCCCACGTGCCGTGAAGCGTCCGGATCGCGGCGTCGAGCCGGGCCCAGTCGGCCGGGCGGGCCCGGGCCGGATCGGCGAAGGTGGCCCGCAACAGGTGCAGGGTGTCCGGAACCGAGGTGCACTTCGACAGTGCCGCGTCGAAGCCCGACCACAGCTCGCGCCGGCCGCCGTGGATGCACACCATCAGCAGGGTCGACAGCGCTTCGAACAGCGTGGGGTCGGTGAGGTCGTAGGGCTCGGGCTGCAGGGCGATGGCGCCGGACAGCAGGCGATGGGTCGTGTCGATGTCCCCGTAGCTGTTGAGCAGATACAACGCGGCGGCCACCGCGACCGCCGGGGATTCCGCATCGGGGGCGGCCTGTCGCGCGTCGTCCAGCAGACGCGGCACATCGCGCACGTCGCCCGTGAGGTTCGCGCCGACGTACGCGGCCTTGGCCAACCGCCGAGCGTATGCGGACCCTGCCGGGCTCAGCTCGGCGGCGCGCACCAGCGCCGCCACCGCGTTCGGCCCGTCGCCGCGGCGGGCGCTCACATCGGCGGGCTTCCTCGAGCAGGGCGGCGATCTGTTCGTCGGGCTCGACCGTGGCTTGCGCCAGATGCCAGGCCCGCTGCTCCGGGACCGCGATCCATGCCTCCGCGAGTGCGCGGTGCACGCTGCGTCGTTGGTCGCTGGTCGACAGATCCACCACCGCGGAGCGTATGAGCGAGTGCCTGAATCCCAGACGCCCGGTCGTGTCGTCGATGCGGACGAGCTGCATGCGCTCTGCCGGAGCCAGGTGCTTCAGGCTGCACCGACCGGCCACCGCGCGGCGCACGATCAGCATGTTGCCACTGCCCTCCAACGCGGCAACGAGCAGCAGATGCCGCGTGGCTGCCGGCAAAGTCCTGATGCGGGAGGCGAAAGTCGACTGGAGCCGCTGGGTCAACGGGATGCGCTTCGGCAAGGCCTGGGACGCCGTCCGCTGGGATTCGGTCAGTGCGGCCGGGAGTTCCAACAGCGCCAGCGGATTGCCTTCGGCATCGGCGATCAGACACTGTCGTACCCGCGAGGCGAGCGCCGGGAAGCGACGGCGGAGCAACTCGTCGGAGGCGGCTTCGCTGAGCGGACCCAATTCATGCACAGGAAGCCCGCTGTGGTCGAAGAAGCTCTCTTCCCCGACCCTGACCGCGCACACCAGCCCCGTGCCGGTACCCGGAAGCCGACGCGCCACCTGCCCCAGGACGACGGCACTCGCCCGGTCCAGCCACTGCGCGTCGTCCAGCACCAGGAGGGCGGGGACGTCACGGGAAAGGCCCGCGGCCAGCGACACCACGGCCTCGGCGACCGCGTCGTGCCCGGGTGCCGCGCCCCGCTCGAAGCCAAGGGCTCTGACAAGGGCAGGCATTCTCATCGCCCTTGAGTGAATTTCGGGTACCGAAATCAGCAGCTGCTGCAGAGCGCCGTAACTGGCCTGTGCCCGGTACTGCACACCCACGGCATGCAGCACCCGCATCCCCGCGGCCTCGGCTTCCTGGGCGGCAGCGGCCAGCAGCGCCGTCTTCCCGACTCCCGGCTCTCCCACCAGCGCCAGCGATCCGTCATGACGCGGGATGCCGGCCGGTCGACCATCATTACCCCCCGCAACAGCCGTCCGTGCCGAGAGGCTAGCCCTGGCAGCCACCGCTGTCACCGAACTACGTCACATGACGGAATCGACACCGTCCGTCCGGCTTCTAGCGTTCTGCGCGTGACCTCATCCGTCCGATGAAACGGGAGAAGTGATGAGCGAGAACGCGCAACCCCGCAACATCCTCCTCGTCCACGGCGGCTTCGTGGACGGCTCGGGCTGGCAGGGGGTCTACGACCATCTGACCGCCGACGGATACAAGGTGGCCGTCGTACAGAATCCGACCCTGTCGCTGGCCGGCGACGTCTCCGCCACGCACCAGGTCCTCGACGGCCTCGACGGTCCGGCCGTGCTGGTCGGCCACTCCTACGGCGGCGTCGTCATCACCGAGGCCGGCAACCACCCGGGCGTCGCGGCGCTCGCCTACATCGCCGCGTTCGCGCCGGACAAGGGCGAGTCGGTCAGCTCCCTGATCGCCGATCCGCCGCCCGGGGCGCCGGTCCCGCCGATCCTGCCGCCCCGGGGCGGGTTCCTGTTCCTGGACCGGGACAGGTTCGCGGCCTCCTTCGCCGCCGACGTGCCCGAGAAGCTGGCGGCGTTCATGGCCGACTCGCAGGTCCCCTGGGGCGTCGAGGCCCTCGAAGGAGCCGTCTCCGAACCGGCCTGGCAGGCCAAGCCGTCCTGGTACCTGGTCGCGACGGACGACCGCATGATCCCGCCGCCCGCCCAGCGGGCCATGTCCGAGCGGGCCAGAGCGACCGTCACCGAGACCCGGGCAGCCACGCCGTCTATGTGTCCCGCCCGGCCGTCGTGGCCGCCGTCATCGCCCAGGCCGCCCAAGGACTCAACGGCCACTCCTAGGCCCTGACCCGTTGTGAAGGAGTCCCCCATGGGCCCTGAGCTCACCCGCCGCCGAGTCCTCGCCACCGGTGCCGCCGTCGCAGGAACGGCAGCGCTGATGGGACCGCTCGCCTCCACCGCCGGCGCCGCAGACAGCCCCACGGCCGGAACCAGACCGACCGTCGTGCTGGTGCACGGCGGCTTCGCCGACGGCTCCTGCTGGAACGGCGTGATCGAACGCCTCCAGGGTGCCGGCTACACGACCGTCGCCCCGGCCAACCCGCTGCGTGGTCTGCCCATCGACGCTCCCTACATCGCCAGTGTCCTGAAGTCGATCACGGGCCCGATCGTCTTGGTCGGCCACTCCTACGGCGGTGCCGTCATCACCAACGCCGCCGTCGGAATCCCCGACGTCAAGGCACTGGTCTACATCGCCGCGTTCGTTCCCGACGAGGGCGAGCAGCTCGGCGTTCTGATCAACAAGTACCCCGGCAGCATCATCCAGGCCGCGACGCAGGCGGTGCCCTACCCCAATCCCGACGGCACCACCGGCACCGACCTGTACCTGGTGGCCGACAGGTTCCGGGCCGTGTTCGCCGCCGACGTGCCGGTCGCCACCACGCGCCTCATGCAGGCCACTCAGCGGCCCTTCAGCGCCTCCTCCTTCACCGACGTCACCACCGCCGCCGCGTGGCACACCATCCCCTCCTGGGGCCTGGTCGCCGGCGACGACAAGGCGATTCCACCGGCCCTGCAACGCTCCTGCTACCAGCGCGCAGGCGCCCACGGCGTCGTCGAGGTGCCGGGGGCGTCCCACGTCGCCATGATCAGCCACCCAGGCATCACCGCCCGCCTCGTCGACGACGCCGCCGAGGCCACCACCTGAACCCGGCCGCCAGCCCCGGCCCGCGCCATGACGGGCCGGGGCCGGACCGGCGCATGTACCGGTTGACGCCTGTGCGTCACCGCCGCTCACCAGATGTTCGTAGGCTACGGACGAACGGCGGTAAAATTACCTAAATCGGCGGCCTGGCTTCCGACCCTGGGCTGCCGCTCGACCTGTGAGACCTTGGGGAGCGGCACGGTGGCAAGGCCTGCTGAGGAACGCGGAGTCCCGCACAGCGCCGGTGTGCGGGGCAGGTTGTTGCCACTATTGCCTGCTCTGCTGCTGTTCATCGGCCTGATCGTCGGCCTCTTCACGCCCCGCGATGTCAGGCCGGATGCCTTCCTCGCCACGGCCATGGTGTCTGCCGCCGCGCTGCTGCCCCTGTGGGGGACCGTGCTCATCGGAGTGGGCGCGTGTGCGATCTTTGTCGGCCTGATGGTGGACTTCGATGCGCTGCAGGATGCGACTGCCTACTCCGAGCTGGCCACCCTCGTGGCGATTGCGGGATTCGCCGTCTTCTTCAACCGCCTGCTGGGCCGACGCGCCCATCAGCTGGTTCAGGTCCGCTCAGTGGCCGAGACCGCCCAGCTGGCGGTGCTGCATCCGGTACCGCGGCACCTCGGGCACGTCACGCTCGAGAGCCTGTACCTGGCCGCCGCGGCGGAAGCCCGGATCGGCGGCGACCTGTACGAGGCGCTACGCACCCCGCACGGAGTGCGGCTGCTCATCGGCGACGTACGCGGCAAGGGCCTGCTCGCGATGCAGACGGCCGCGACGCTGCTCAGCGCCTTCCGCGAGACCGCCCACGACGCGCCCGACCTGCCCCACCTCGCGTGCCGCCTGGAGACGAGTATGAGTCGCCACGCCTGCCAGGCTCCAGGGGTCCCGGGCTCGGAGATCGCTGAACGTTTCATCACCGCGCTGATCGCCGAGATCCCGGACGACGAACCGATTGTCCGGACCGTCACCTGCGGACACCCACCTCCGCTGCTGCTGCACCGCGGCGAGGTCCACGAGCTGCAGCCCGCCGCCCCCTCGCCGCCGCTCAACCTGGGCAACCTGGTGAGCGACGGATACCACGTCGACCTCGCTCCCTTCTACCCCGGAGACCGGCTCCTGCTGTACACCGACGGGGTCACTGAGACCCGTGACCGCTCCGGCGCCTTCTACCCCCTCGCCGAACGCATCCGCTCATGGAGCGGCGAGGCGCCTCACCAGCTCCTCGACCATCTCCATCGCGACCTGATCGCCTTCAGCGGCGGCGAGCTCGATGACGACGTCGCTGCGCTCGTCGCCCGGCGGCGCCCGAGCCTCTGATCCCGAGATGAGGCTCTGGCCTGCGAAGGTTTCAGGGTGGCCGCGCAGCCGGACAGCCCCTCGCAGGACTGGACGGTCGCCATCGCGGTGGCCGGCTCGCACACGGCCGTGTCCCGCTGCCGACGGGAGCGGGACACAACTGCAGGGCGGGATCCGTCCGGTGCGATGACTAGGTCTCGGAGGACGAAGCGTTCTCCTGTGGGGCGAGGCCCATGTGAGCGGCCAGGGCCGTGGCGAGGGAGGCGACGGTCGGATGCTGCCAGACGAAGTTGCTCGCGAGGCGGACAGCGAGGTCGGCGTCGAGGCGGATCCGCAGCTCGGTGGCAAGGAGCGAGTCGAAACCCAGGGACTTCAACGGGGTGTTCGGGTCGAGTGTGGCGCTGCTGGTGCGCAGGATGGCCCGGATGTGGTCTGCCAGGTAGCTCTCCAGGGCGGTCTGGCGGGCGATGCCGGCAGGCAGCGCCTCGATGCGGGCGCGGATGTCCGAGCTTCCGGTTCCGGTCTGCTTCTGCTCCGTGTGGACACCGTCCGGGGCGAGGAGGGTGAACAAGCTGGAATCCGCGGCTGCACGGGGGATCCAGGTCTGGGGAGGTCCGGGGATCACGGCGGTCCGGACCCTTTGGTGGGCGAGGAGGCAGTGGAGCGCTTCCAAGCCCTTTCGAGTGGGAATCGTCTCGTAACCGCGCTCGGCGAAGTCGACGGCCTGCCCTGTCTCTCCCCACGGGCCCCAGCCGACGGCCAGTGTGGGCAAGCCGTTGCGTGTGCGCCAGGTGGCGAAGGCGTCGAGCCAGGCGTTGGCTGCTGCGTACGTGCCCTGTCCAGCGTTGCCCAGCAGGGAACTCATCGAGGAGTAGACGACGAACCAGTCCAGTGACCGGTCGGCCGTGGCCCAGTGGAGGTTCCATGCACCGGTGACCTTGGGCGCCCATACGCGCTTGAGCTGGTTGTCGCGGATGGTGGTCAACGCGGCGTCGTCGAGAACCATGGCGCAGTGCACCACGCCGCGCAGCTGTACACCACCCTTGGTGGCAGCCTCGACCAGCCGTTCCGAGGTGTCGCGCCGCGAGATATCGCCCAGAATGACCGTGGTGTCGGTGGCCAGGTCGTTGACGGTGCGAGCGGTGTCCAGCGACGGGGGACGGCGCCCGTTGAGGACGATGCGGCCCGCTCCCTGCTCGGCCAGCCAGCAGGCGGTGGCCAGGCCCAGTCCTCCCAGCCCCCCGGTGATGATGTAGGCGCCGTCGTTGCGCACGACGGGCGGGCCCTCGGGCACCACGGCGGTGGTCTCTCCCCGGTCGGGAACAGTCAGCACGATCTTGCCGGTGTGTCCGGCACGAGCCATCAGCCGAAAGGCGTCGGCCGCGCGGTCCAGGGGGTACTCGGTGCACAACAGCGGTTTGAGCCTCCCCGCGGCGATGTGGTCCATCACCTCGCGCAGCACCGTGGCCAACAACTCCGGTCGGCGTTGCTGCAGTTCGATGAGGTCGACGGTGCTGAAGGTGATGTTGTGGCGCAGCGGGCCGAGCTTGAGGGGAGCGTCGGCCATGATGTCGCGTACGCCGAGTTCCACGAAGCGGCCGAACGGGCGCAGGCTTTCGAGTCCGGCGCGGACGGCGGGTCCGGCAAGGGAGTTGAGGACGACGTCGACCCCTTGTCCGTCGGTGGCCCGACGAGTCTGTTCGGCGAAGTCCAAGGTGCGGGAGTCCATGACGCAGCGGATTCCCATCCCGTGCAGCTGATGCCGTTTCTCCTCCGAGCCGGCCGTCGCCAGCACGTCTGCGCCCAGGAGACGGGCGACGGCGATCGCGGCCCGGCCGGTGCCTCCGGTTGCGGAGTGGATCAGCACGCGTTCACCGGGTGCGAGCCGTGCGACGTGCTGCAGGGCATACCACGCGGTGAGGTAGGCCGTGGGCAGTCCTGCCGCCGCCGCAGGCGCTAAGCCTTGCGGTACGGGAGCGACGGCGGCGGAAGGGACGGTGACGAAGGAGGCGAAGGCGCCGCCCTCCAGCTGAACGGCGAGCACGGTGTCCCCTTGACGGAGGTGGTCCACGCCAGGTCCCACGGCGCTGACCACGCCCGCGCACTCGAAACCGATGCGGTAGGGGGTGGCGGGCTCGGAGCCGAGCATCCCCAGAGCGGTCAGGACATCACGGAAGTTGACGCCCGCCGCATGGACGCGTACCTCCACCTCGCCCTTGCCGGGCCGGCGACGGCCGGTCGCGGCCGGTTCGAGGCTGTCGAGATCTCCGAGCCGCCCGACGTGCAGGCGGAACCCGTCGTCTTCGAAGTGGACGGTTCGGGTGGTTCGGGCCGTGCTTTCGGCGGGTGTGACGGGAGCCCGGTCGATGCGCGCGACGTACCGGGTGTCACCGCGCAGTGCCACCTCGTCTTCGGGCGCGCCGGCGAGGAGTTCGGCAGCCAGTGTGCGCAGCCCGTGCTCGTCGGGGTCGGTGTCGACGAGGGTGGGGTGCATACGGGGCCGCTCGACCGCCAAGACGCGTGCCACGCCGCGCACGGTGCTGTGCGCGGGATGGCCGGCTTCCTCCGCCGTAACGGCGTACGCGTGGTGGGTGGCCGCGTACAGGCGCCATGTTCCGCAGTGCTCGTCGGCCGCCTGAGTCAGAGCGAGCAGCCGCCGTGCGCGCTGTTGCGCGCCCTGAGTGGGGTCAGTGGTGTCAGCTGAGGGTGCGCCGCACAGCAGGACGACGGCGCGCCATGGGTCGCTTCCGGCAGCCAGGTGCCGGCCGAAGGTCTCGGCCAGTGAGGCGAGTCCCTGCGAGTCCAGAGGAATCTCCCGCGCCTCGACGCGGGCGCCGACGGAGCGTAGGAGCCCGGCCAGGCGTTCGGCCCGGCCGTCCCCCTCGCCGAGGACGAGCCAGTTTCCGGGCGGGTTCGGGTCGGCGCCGGGCCGGGGGACGGGGTGCCAGCCGAGTTCCATGAACCACTGGTCGACGGGGGTCTCTCCGGCAGGTGCGCCCCGCAGAAAACGCACGTCGTCAAGGGCGACGACCGGACGGCCGTGGGCATCCAGGACGCGGACATTGCCAGCGAGGGTCGCATCGCTGTTCTCGGTGATCAACGCGTGGGCGTGCACGGCCCGAGCAGGGTCTCCGAGGAGGCGGAGGGCACCGACCCCGACCGGGAGGATCGGTGCGGGTGCAGTCTCTCGGCCCGCTCCCGCGACGAGCAGTTGGAGACACAGATCGAGGAGGACGGGGTGGACGCTCAGGGCGGGGGCAGGGGTGAGGGCAATGCGCGGTAGTTGGATGCGGGCCCAGAAACTCTCCTGCCGCTTGGTGGTCCGCAGTGCGGTGATGCCGGTGAAGGCGGGGCCGTGTTCCAGTCCACAGGCGCGCAGCCTGGCGTAGAGCTTGCCGGGATCAAGGGGGATGGGATGTTTGCGGTGCAGTGCGGGGACGGAGGCGGCACGGGTGTCGGGGGACGCGAGTGCCCGGCGGGCGATGGCTGAGGCGTGCAGTTGCCAGGAGCCGTCCGGGGTACGGGAGTGGATCTCGCAGGTTGCCTGATCGCCGTCGCTGAGAGTGACGGTGGTGCTCAGTTCGGTGTCATTGTTCAGGGGCAGCAGGTCGTGGAAGGCGATGTCGATGAGGTCGAGGCCGGGGGCGGCACCGGTCAATGCGGTGAGGGCCGCGGTGTGGAACACGGCGCAGAAGCCGGCGCCCGGTAGGACAGGGGCGCCGTGGACGCGGTGGTCGTCGAGCCAGGGCAGGTGCTGGGCAGGAGCGGTGGCGTGCCAGCTGTGCCGGACCGGGTCACCAGGGACCTCGGTGTGTCGGCCGGGCAGGGCCCCGCCGTCGACCTGTGGCGCCGGGCCCGCAGCCCAGTGGCGCATGCGATCGAAGGTGGTGGTGGGCGCGTCGGCCAGGGAACCGTTGCCGTACATGGGAGTCCAGTCGACGATGCCGCCGTTGCAGTGGAAGGCGGCGAGCTGGGTCCGGAAGGTGGCGACTTCATCCTGCGCGCGACGCAGAGTGGGCAGAACGACGGCGTTGGGAACCAACTGGGCCAGGCTGTCCGTGAGGGACTGGGTGACCACGGGATGGGGCGAGATCTCGATGTAGACCTGGTGCCGGTCTTGGGCAGCCGCGGCTACGGCGGGGTGGAAGCGAACGGGCCGGCGGAGGTTGTCGCACCAGTACGCGGCGTCGAGGAGGAGGTTCTGCCGCGGGTCCTCTGTCACGGTGGAGTAGAAGGGGATGTCAGGCGGGCGGGGAACGAGGCCGGAGAGTGTCTGGTGCAGATCGGACAGCAGAGGGTCGACGTGAGGGCTGTGCGATGCGACGTCCACCGCGATGGGTACGGCGGCGATTCCGCGCTCGTCCCACCGGCTGACCAGACGGGTGATCTGGTCGGCGTCGCCGGAGACGACGGTGGCGTCGGGCGCCGCCAGGACGGCCACGGACACGCCGTCGGCGCCTTCGTCGACGAGTGCGGCTTCCACCGCGGCCCGGCCCAGACCGACGGTGGCCATGGCGCCCGTGCCGGCGATCCGCTCCAGCAGCGCCGAGCGACGGCAGATGACGCGGACGCCGTCGGCGAGGGTGAGGGCTCCGGCCACGACCGCGGCCGCAACCTCTCCCATGGAGTGGCCGATCACGGCGGCGGGTCGGACGCCGTGTGCCTGCCAGGTTGCGGCCAGGGAGATCTGCAGCGCGAACAGGGCCGGTTGGACCCGTGGGCATCCGGTGACCGACTCGCCGGCCCGGATCAGGTCCGACACGGAGAAGCCCGCCTCCTTGCGGATCAGGGCGTCTGCCTCGGCCAGAGCCTTCCGGAACGCCTCGTCCTGGGCCAGGAGTTCGCGGCCCATGCCGGCCCACTGGGAGCCTTGGCCGGAGAACACCCACACAGGACGGCGGGGGGCGGTGACATCGGCCGTGCCGGACACGAGGGCCGGAGTCGGCAGGCCGTTGACGAACAGCCGGAGCGTGTCGGTGGTCTCGGTGCGGGAGCGGGCGACGACCGCGAGGCGTCCCCGGCCTGGCCTGCGTCGCAGCGCCAGGGTGTGGGCGACGTCTCGAAGCGGGACATTCGCGCCGTCCGTGTCCAGCCAGTCGGCCAGTCTGCGGGCAGCGTCCGGCAGAGCCCGGTGGGATCCGGCCCCGACCAGGATCACCTCGGGCGGTACCGGCCGGGGGCGACGGGGGACGGGCAGGCCGGCCCAGCGGGCGGGCCGCGGAGGCTCCTGCAGGATCACGTGGGCGTTGGTGCCGGAGAAGCCGAACGAGGACACAGCGGCCAACCTGACCGGTTCCTTGGCGGGCCACGGCGTGCTTTCGAATGGGACGAACAGACGGGTGGCGTCCGCGGCGATGGCCGGGTTCCAGCGGGTGAAATGCAGGTTCGGAGGGATGATGCCGTGCTGCAGACACAGGACGGTCTTGATCAGCCCGGTGATTCCGGCGGCCGGCTCCAGGTGGCCGAGGTTGGTCTTGACCGAGCCGAGTGCGCACGGTGAGAGACCATTGCCGTACACGGCGGCGAGACTCGCGAACTCCACGGGGTCGCCCACGGGGGTGCCCGTGCCGTGAGCTTCGATCAGTGAGATCCGGGCCGGGTCGACACCGGCCCGGTTGAGCGCGGCGCGGTAGAGGGCCTGCTGTGCATCGGCGGAAGGGGCGGCGAGGCCGTCGGAACGGCCGTCCTGGTTCACCGCGGACCCGCGGACGACGGCCAGGATGCGGTCGCCGTCCCGGCGGGCCTCGGACAGGCGCTTGAGGACGACGACGCCGCAGCCCTCACCGCGGACGAATCCGTCCGCCGCGGCGTCGAAGGTGTGACAGTGGCCGGTCGGGGAAAGCATGCCCATCCGGGCGAAGGTCCGGGTGATGCGGGGAGCAAGCATGAGAGTGACGCCGGCGGCGAGGGCCAGGTCGCACTCCTCGCGGTGCAGAGCCTCGCAGGCCAGGTGGAAGGCGACCAGCGAGGAGGAGCACGCGGTGTCGAGAGCGATACTGGGGCCGTGCAGGCCGAGGAGGTAGGAGACTCGGCCGGCGGCGACGCAGTGGCCGTTCGTCAGGATGGAGCCTTCGAGTTCCTGCGGCCGTCCGGCCAGTTGGTCCATGTAATCGTTGTAACTCAGCCCCGTGAACACGCCGGTCGGGGAACCGGTGAGTCGGTCGGGGGGCAGCCCGGCGTGTTCCAGGGCCTCCCAGACGACCTCCAGCAGGAGCCGGTGTTGGGGGTCCAGAACGTCGGCCTCACGACCCGCGACTCCGAAGAAGTCCGCGTCGAACCGCGAGACGTCCTTCAGATAGCCGCCCCGGTGCAGGGCGGGGCGCGCGTCGGTGGGCGCCCCGTGCCCGGCACCGGCCACATCCCGGCCGGGCGGTGGAGCGCCGACTGCTTCGCGCCCCTCCACCAGCAGGCGCCATAGTGCGGCCGGGGAGTCGGCGTCTCCGGGGAGTCGGCATCCCATGCCGATGACGGCGATGGGCGCGTTCGCCGACCGAGGGCCGCGCTTGTCGTTGGTCACGGAAGTCTCCTTGTCGGTGGGAGATGGGAGGAGCGCGGGCTGCGCCCGGAAGAGGGGGATGGGCCGCCTGTCGGGCCGTGCGATGGCGGGCTCCTGCACGAGAGCCGGCCCGTGCGGATGCGCGTGGCGTCCGTCCGCACGCGTTCACGGGATACCGTGGAGGCGGCGTGCAGCACCTGGCTCCGTGGGTTCTCCACTGTCCGGAGCGGGTGACACCGCGCAACGGTGGGGGCAGACAGGGCGTGGATCAGACGTCCGGGCCGCCCAGCAGGATCGCGCTTTTCACCCCTCCCACTTGGTAGTTGAAGCTGAAGGCGTAGTCGAAGTCGAGCGGGTGGGGCACCGTCCCGGGGACCGGGTTGAAGGTCAGTTGGTCGGCCGGCTGCTCGCAGTTGGCCGTCGGACACACCTGACGGTTCCGCATCATCAGCAGGGTCAGCGCCACCCCGAGACAGCCGGCCGGAGCGCCGTTGTGCCCGAAGCAACCTTCTTGTGAGGACATGAGGAGGTCGCGTGACGCCGAGCCGTACAGCTCCCTGACCGCATTCGCCTCGAACGAGGTGACGACCATGTTGCCGTCGCTGCCCCCGTGGATGTACGGCACCTGATCGATGTCCCAGGTGTCACCGAGACACCTTCGCACGGCGGACACCAGTGCTTTCCCGGTCTCGTCACAGGCCAGCGGGTTCGCGAGCCCGTCCCGCGTGGTGACCTGCGACAGGATCTGACCGTAGAGGCCCGCGTCTCGTCCGAAGGCGTGCTCCCGGCTCTCGATGATGATGGTCGCGGACCCCTCGCCGTGGTTGATGCAGTCGGCACGTTCGTCGTACGGACGCATGAGGGCGTCGAACGACGGCAGGAGGCCGGGCATGTCCTGGGAGCGCATGGCGTCGTACGCATCCTGGGCTCCGCTCAACAGGCGCTGGATGTTGCGGATCATCGTGATGCTGAAGACGTCGACTCCGGTCACCACGGCGATGTCGGTCTCACCGGTGGCGATCATGCCGAGGGCGTTGCCGACCTGTAGCGCGGACGAGGCACAGCCGCACGACACCGTGAAGTTGGCGCCTCTCGACCGAGTGAGCGCGCCTTGGACCAGGGCGACGTCCGACGGGGTGATGGCCTGTTCCGCCGCGACGAACATTTCCAGCGCCTCAGCGACGGGATAGGTCGCCGGATCGGCCCGCAGCACGGCGAGGTAGCTGTCGATGTTGGCATCCACTCCGCCCCGGCCCACCAGGACGGCGGCCTCTTCCAGGTCGCGCTGCACATCGAGTCCGGCGTCCAGACACGCCTGCATGAGCGAGACCAGCCCGAAGCGATGGGCGTCCGTGTAGTGGCGTGAGAAGAATTCCGGGATGCCGGGTACACGCTCTTTGAACACCGCTGCGGAGAGGTTGACGCTGCCGTAGTAGACGCCCTTCTTGACGAGGCAGGACGTTCCGGTGGAGGCGACCTTCCAGAGGTCGTCGGCGGTGAACACCGGATTCTCCAGACCTGGAAGGCACAGTCCGATTCCGGTGACGACGGCGTCCCGCGCACGTGCGCCGGTGCGCCGCCTCACGAGGCACCCGCCTGTGACAGTGAGTCGGTCATGGGTATTCCCTTCAGGGTCAGATGGTGGGCTATTCGGCCACGTAGGTGCGACGGCACCAGCGGTAGACGGGCAACTGCTCCCCTTCATGGACGGAGTACAGACCCGAGAACTCGAAATGTTCGTAGGCGTTGCCGCACAGGACCTTCACTTTGGGCTCGGATTCCAGGGATGTGACTTCCCATACGGCAGGAACCGGCACCCAGTCCGGGCCTCCGGAAAGGATCACTCGAACGGAATTCGGCACTTTCGGTTCCGACGTCCCGTGACGGCGGGGGGCTGCTCGTACGTCGCCTTTTTGTTTCCCGTCGACATATCCTTCGGCGCCCGGTGCCCGGTCATCACCGCTATACGGCGAATTTGTCCTCTCAAGAGCGGGCGGAAGGTGGTAAAGCGGGGGAAACAGGCATCGGGATGCCATGAGGAAGGAGCGGCACAGAGAATTGATGATGGCGGAAATCGGCATGATGACCTGCCAGACGTGAGGGGAGCGACAGCTCTCCGCTGCAAGCAAGTGCCTGGAGACGACAGTCGCGCATCGCGGACGCAGAGAATCTGCAGGGCAGGCGGCGGACGCGAACTCACCGACGCCCAGGCCCCCTGCCCGCTTGCCGCCCGCCGGGCCGGGGGGTGATGACGGTCCCGGCGGGCGGCTGGTCCCGGCTCACGCAGGGACGGACGGGAGCAGGGGGCGTTGCCGCAAGGGCCACCTGCGCATGTACCGGTCAGGACGCGTTGGCCAGTGCCTGGCTGATTGCCGAAGCAGTCGCCTGCTCGGAGCCCAGGGCCACGCTCGAGAACCCGAGAATGTTGTACACGAGGGCGGTCGCGTTGGTCGCGGTGGCCATGAGGATGCCGGCCCCCACGACCTGCGGCTGTCCCTGGCAGTCACCGATGGCGGCCTCGAGGTAGGCGGCGGTGGCCACGTTGTGGGTGCGGGCGGCAGCGGGGTCGTCGGCCTGGTCGGCCGCGATGGCGGCGTTGTTCGACGTCTGCGCGGACTGCAGGTCGCCGACACAGGCTGAGGCAGGTGCGGCGGCGGGGGTGGCCATGGCCAGAGGAGCGATGCCGACGACGGCGCCCGCCGCCATGGTGGCGGTGACGGTGGCGGCGGCAAGACGGGAACGGAACATGTTGGCACTCCCTTGAAGAGATTACTGGTTCACTCATCGGCTACGAGGCCGGTGGGAGCGGTTGCCTCCAACTGTCCGGGAGGTGGCTGCCTGTGAACGAGAACTCGACCTGATCGCCGCATACTTCGCGTGCTGGGAGTGAGGACCGGAACGGGTAGCAGTCACGTCCCCGGAAAGGGATGGGCAACCCGCCGGCTCGTAATCCAGTAATGCGACACGGATGAGTGGCATCTCAAGGGGGGCGGCGCCTGCGTCACCCGATCGGAGTACAAACCAGATGTTGATCGCAGCAAACCGGTCGGCAACGTGCACCGCCCCGACCGTTGCCATCGTTCCCGCGGGCGGGGAGCACCTAACTTGCCTGTTTTCGGCCGACTTTGAAGGCGAAGTGCGAGGGCCGGCAGGCTGGTCCAGTGCGCATGCGTGACCGAAGCGGCGGGGCGGCAGCACATCCAGGTGGCACCGGAAGGTCATACCGTCTGATCGACACCGTGGCCGGAAAGCGTCGCATCGATCGGCTCTTGGCTGCAATACGGCAGACGTCGACTGCCGTGCGAGAAAATCGCCAGCATTCTGAGTGCTATCGGGCTTCCCGAATGAATCTGTGGAAGCACCATGATGCACATAGTGTGCGAGCGGCACCATCAATCCGTCTGGTCACCCATGCGCCCCGCATGAAACCGATATTTTCATCACAACAGGTTAGGCCATCCGGGTGTCCGCCTTCGGGTAAGTGTTGTCGCCATATGCCAATCCGGTGGATAACGGTTACATCCAATGGTGGGCCGCCCGTCCTCTCCGGCGGAGTGGTCGTCCGCTTTCAACGCGTCGGTTTCGTGCCGGCCGCTGCACGGCGGGCTACCACGATGGGCACCCCGCGAGAGGTGTTGGATCCGTCAGCCGGCGTCGGCCGGCGTCGGCTGACGCGTAATTTCCGCATCCCCGTGAAACGGAGCGAGTTGCTGAAACAAGACAGCCGTGAACGCCGTCACCCCCTGTATGGCCAGTTGGGGACCTCCGCTCTTCTGTAGGAGATGCGGCAGCCCCTGACGGGATCGGTGCTACGCCTTCGATGCCGGGCGCAGTGGTGGGAAGCCTGGAGACGTGTTCCCGGCAACAGCCCATCCACGCCTCGCCGGCGATGGAAGACCACTAGGCCGCTGTCGATGCAGAGATGCACGCCCTTCATGCCTGACGCGCAGGGCGCGCCCCCTCAACGTCGGCGCTGGACCGCGCCCAGGGCGCCAGCACTTCTCGCTGCGGCCCGCATCCCACAGGACCAGGAGTGACAAGACATGTTGACCACACGTGCGTGCGCGCGGATCGATCTTTCCCCCCAGGACATCGAGCGATGGCCTGACTCGTCGGCGGTCCGGGCGCTGGCCGCCGTCTGGTGCCGATCGCACATCGTCACCGTCCATTTCCCCGCAATGGACCGTTCCGTCCCGATCTGTCGTTATCTGACTCGCTTATGGCTGGACCAGCAGCACTTGGCGGACCAGGGCATCCGTTATACGGCCCTGCTCGTCACCACGGAACTTGCGACGAACGCCATCGTCCACACCGACAGCACCGTTATCACCGCCAACCTGCGGAGGAACCGAACTCACCTGCGGATTCAGGTGCGCGACCAAGGAAGGGGCTCCACAGGGAAGCACTGGCACAATGCCTCAGGGTTCGGTCGCGGTCTCGGAATCGTCGCCAGTTGCACCCAAGCGCTCGGCACACACGTGACTGACGACGGCACCCGTACGATCTGGGCCGCTGTCTCCCTTACGGGAAGTGAGCCATGGTGTCAGGCCGAAGGGCCCCCACGCCACACCCGCTGCCGCTGACGACATTTCGTGGACTATGGGCCGACAGCTGACCGGACATGCGGAACGATGTAGCCTCCGGTGAACGCCCTTGACCTGCAGAAGCAGGCAGGGAGCAGGCAAATCGGGAGTTTCCTCGTGTTTCGCACAATGTTCAAGTCCAAGATCCATCGCGCCACCGTCACCCAGGCCGACCTGCACTACGTGGGATCGGTGACCATCGACGCCGACCTCCTCGACGCCGCCGACCTGCTGCCCGGCGAGCTGGTGCACATCGTCGACATCACCAACGGCGCGCGTCTGGAGACGTACATCATCGAGGGGGAGCGCGGGTCCGGGGTCATCGGGATCAACGGGGCCGCCGCCCATCTCGTGCATCCCGGAGACCTGGTGATCATCATCAGCTACGCCCAGGTCACCGACGCCGAGGCGCGGGCACTGAAGCCGAGGGTCGTGCATGTCGACGGCGGCAACCGGATCGTCTCCCTCGGCGCCGACCCGTCCGAGCCGGTGCCCGGCTCCGACCAGCAGCGCAGCCCGGGGGCCGTACCGGCGTGACGACGTCGGGGTGACTGGCCGAGCGGGGGCCGGGTAGTCGGGGGAGTAGTCCGCGGGTGATGTCCCGCCGGCGGCTGGAGGACACCATGACCAGCCCGTACCCCGAACCCGTCCCACCGGAGCCGTACCCCACTCCGGTTCCGCCACCGGAGCCGTCGCCGGGCCCTGAGCCGACGCCGCCTCCGGCGCCCCCGCCTCCGGCACCGCCCCAGCCGGGGCCGCCGGAGCCGTCGCCTTCACCGATCCCCCCGGGCCCGGAGCCCGTACCGAATCCGGAACCGGGACCGCCGCTGACCTGAGAAGCGGCAGAAGCTAGGCGGAGACCTCCGTCCGGTCACCGCCCCACAGCGTGTGGAACGAACCCTCCCGGTCCACCCTCCGGTACGTGTGCGCGCCGAAGAAGTCCCGCTGCCCCTGCGTGAGCGCCGCGGGCAGGCGTTCGGCGCGCAGTGCGTCGTAGTACGCCAGCGCTGCCGCGAAGCCCGGTGCCGGCACTCCTTGCCGCGTCGCCGCGACCAGCACCTCGCGCCAGTCGTCCTGCGCCGCCGCGATCTCCTGCGCGAACGTCTCGTCCGACAGCAGGCTCGGCAGATCGGGGCGGGCGTCGTACGCGGCGCGGATGCGGTCCAGGAAGGCCGCGCGGATGATGCAGCCGGCGCGCCAGATGGAGGCGACCCGGCCGAGGTCGATGTCCCAGTCGTACTCCTCGCCGCCCGCGGCGATCTCGTGGAAGCCCTGCGTGTACGACACGATCTTGGACGCGTACAGCGCCTGCTCCACCCGGTCCGCGAAGGCCGCCGCCTCCGACTCGCTCATCGGGGACGCCTTCGGCCCGGCCAGCCCGCGGGACGCGGCCCGCAGCGCCGCGTGGCCGGACAGGGAGCGGGCGAAGACCGCCTCCGCGATGCCGGACACCGGCACACCCAGGTCCAGCGCGATCTGGACTGTCCAGCGCCCCGTGCCCTTCTGCTCGGCCTCGTCCACCACCATGTCGACGAACGGCTTCCCGGTCGCCGCGTCCACATGGGACAGCACCTCGGCGGTGATCTCGATCAGGTACGAGTCCAGCCGTCCGGTGTTCCAGGTGCGGAAGATCTCCGCGATCCGCGCGGGGGAGTACCCGGCGACGTCTCGCAGCAGCTGGTACGCCTCGCCGATCAGCTGCATGTCGGCGTACTCGATGCCGTTGTGGACCATCTTCACGAAGTGACCGGCACCGTCCGGGCCCACGTGCGTCACACAGGGCGCGCCGTCGTTCGCCTTCGCGGAGATCTTCTCCAGCATGGGGCCGAGGGACGCGTACGACTCCGTAGAACCGCCCGGCATGATGCTCGGGCCGTGCAGCGCGCCCTCCTCGCCGCCGGAGATGCCCGTGCCGACGAAGTGGATGCCCTGCTCGCGCAGGGCCCGTTCCCGGCGCCGGGTGTCCGCGAAGTGCGCGTTGCCGCCGTCGATGATCATGTCACCGGGCTCCAGCAGCGGCGCGAACTCCTGGATCACCTCGTCCGTCGGCTCACCGGCCTTCACCATGATCATGAGCCGGCGCGGGCGCTCCAGCGCCGCCACGAAGTCCTTGGCGGCCTCGGTGGGGACGAAGTCCCCCTCGTCCCCGAACTCCGCCACCAGCGCGTGCGTGCGCGACGCCGTCCGGTTGTGCACGGCGACCGTGTAGCCGTTGCGCGCGAAGTTCCGGGCGAGGTTGCGGCCCATGACCGCCAGCCCGGTGACGCCGATCTGCGCCGAAGTGCTCATACCGCCTGCTCCCTAGCTGCCTCGTGACCACGGCTCCGTCGTTACGGGCCCGGATCCCCAGCCCATCCTGACGTGCCGCCCCGGCGGATGCATGTCCGACCCGCCACAGGCCATCCGGCAGGTCATCCGCGCGATCCGCGGGGGGGATTCCACCGGTGATACGGAGCGAAGGCGCCGATGGCCTCAACAGGGGCCCCTTCCCGGCCACTTGGGCGGGTCAGGAGGGCGGGTTTGCATCTTGTCATGGCCTGTTCGCAGCGCATATTTTTGCCGCTCCTGACGCATGCCGAGGGGAATCGGACATGGCCGTACGCGGCCGGCATCGCCGGTACCAGCCGAACAGGATCAACCGCGCCTCACTCACCGTCACGGCGGGCGGCGCCGGCCTCGCCATCCCGCTGGTCGCCGTCGGCACCGCCGACGCCGCCGACCCGGCCACCTGGAACAAGGTCGCCGCCTGCGAGTCCAGCGGCAACTGGAGCATCAACACCGGCAACGGGTACTACGGCGGGCTGCAGTTCACCCAGTCCACGTGGGAGGCGTATGGCGGCACACGGTACGCGCCGCGCGCGGACCTCGCCTCCCGGGACGAGCAGATCGCCGTCGCCGAGCAGGTCCTCGACGGACAGGGGCCGGGCGCCTGGCCGGTGTGTTCGGGGCAGGCCGGGCTGAACCGGGGTGGCGGCAGCGCCGGCGTGCACACCGAGAGCGCCGTCACCCGGCCCGCGCGGACCGCGCGCAGTTCCGTACGGGACGTGCTGCCCGAGACCACCCCGCAGTCCCGCGCGGGCAGGGCCGAGATGTACACGGTGGTGCACGGCGACACGCTCTCCGGCATCGCCGACGACCACCATGTGCGGGGTGGCTGGCAGCGGCTGTACGCGGGCAACCGCGCGACGATCGGCGCCGATCCCGACCTGATCCTGCCGGGCCAGCGGCTCAGCCTGCGCGCCCCCGCGGCGCCGGCGCCCGAGACCCGCACCACGCCCAAGTCGTCCAAGTCTCAGAAGAGTAAATCCCCTTCCGAGAAGAAGACCTCTCCCAAGAAGCACACGGGGCCGACCGGGCATACGGCACACGCGCCGGCCGGCAGCGGCCACGCGCTCGTCGCCCCCGTGCACGCGCCCCTCGGCACCGGCTACCGCGAGGCCGGGTCGCACTGGTCGCTGGGCTACCACACCGGAATCGACTTCCTCGTGCCGACCGGAACCTCCGTCAAGGCGGCAGGTGCCGGACAGGTGGTGGCCGCGGGCTGGGGCGGTTCCTACGGCTACCAGGTGGTGATACGGCACGCCGACGGCCACTACTCCGAGTACGGGCACCTGTCGGCCATCTCCGTGCGCGCCGGGCAGAACGTGTCCGAGGGGCAGCGCATCGGCCGGTCCGGGGCCACCGGAAACGTCACGGGCCCGCATCTGCACTTCGAGGTGCGGACGGGGCCCGGTTTCGGCACGGACGTCGACCCGGTCGCCTGGCTCCGGGCGGGCGGCGTCAGGATCTGACCACCGGCCGGCCCCGCTCCAGGACATCCAGCGGCAAGCGGAAGCCCGTGGCCAGCGGGTCGTACCAGGCCGGTAGGACGTAGCAGAGGATGGGCATGGGGGCGGGCGAGGGCACGACTGCCTCGCCCTCGTCCCCGTCCGGCCCGAGCCCGAGCACTGCCTTCTCCAGCTCCGCCCCCGCCAGCTCCGCCCCCGCCAGCTCCGGCTCCGCCCGCTTCGGCTCCGCATCCGCCTCCGTGGCCGCGCGCTGCGTGGGTACGCCGGGGAACGCGTCCCCGGTGGCGACACCGGCTTCCAGAGCGGCAACGCCCGCTTCCACCGCCGTAAGGCCGGTCTCCGGCTCCGTCACGCCCGCTTCCGCCGGCGTCCCCTCGGTCCGCACCGTGGTCAGCAGGATCAGCCCGCCCGCCGCCACCACACCGCAGCCCAGAGCGAGCACGGTGCCCGTGCCGGCGTAGCGGAACGCCTCGCCGAACATCAGGATGCCGACCGCAGCCGCCAGCACCGGATTGACCACCGTCAGCGTGGCCAGCGGCGCGGCCAGTCCGCCGCCCTGGTAGGCGGCCTGGGAGAGCAGGACACCGGCGACCGCGAACACGGCGATCACCGCGAGGGAGGGCAGGTCGCCGAAGCTGATCCCGTCGGTCCAGTCGACGGCGACGGTCTTGGTGAACACCGACGACATGCCGAAGGCTATGCCGGAGGCCGTCGCGAGCAGCACGCTGCGCATCGCCGGGCGCCGCTGCGCGGCCCGGCCCGCGCCCATCAGCGCGACGACCGCCCCGCCGGTGACCAGCGCGACGGCCACCCGCTGGGCCCCGTCCAGGGAGTGCGAGTCGGACGAGCCCACGAGGGACAGCAGTCCGGCGAGACCGACCGTGGCCATGACGGCGCCGCGCCAGGCGGTCGCCCCGGCCCTGCGGCCGACGAACAGCGCCGCCATGGGCAGCGCGAAGACTATGGTCAGAGCGCCCAGCGGCTGGACGAGGCTGAGCGGGCCGTAGGCCAGCGCCACGACGTGCAGCAGACCGCCGAGACCGTTCAGCGCCAGCGCCGCCCACCAGCTCGGCCTGCGCAGCGGCATGGACGGGCCGTCAGGGGCGGACACCGCGACCTGCTCCTGCACGATCGCTCCGCCCGCGTAGGCGAGGGCGGAGACGATCGACAGCACCACGGACAACGCGAGGGCGCTCATCGGCGTCTCCTCTGCGTCAGGCGGGGCCTTTGGGCCCGGCGCGGCGTACGGTCGGCTCTCATGGCGAACACTCTGCCCGGCCGGGCCTGTTCCCGTCGTCGTCCCTGAGCACGCAATGCCTCCTACTACCGGCGGAGTACACACGCCGGGCGATCATCCCCCAGGTGGGCGACCGGAGAGGGAGACCCGGACGCTCCAGCGACGATCGAGCCTGGTACTAGTGCTTTTCGTGGAACTCGACCCTGATCTCGTCGCGCTCCGCCCACTCGGCGGCTTCTTCGTCCTGCACACGACCGGAGCCGCCTGCGGGGCGGATCCGGGCCCGCTGCCGACCCTCGCGGAGACCTACGAAACCGCAAAAACAGCTGTTGACCGAAATGCTCTGACGTTTCGTGTCATAACGGTCGCAGACCGCCTCCGCACCTCCGAGTTGAGGGTTTCCGCCTCCATCGCGCACCAGGCGCTCGCCGCCCGGCTCTGGTCGGTAGCCCTCGGCTGTGCCGCGCTGTACGGGCACCTGCCCGACCTCGATCCGCGGCTGCTGCGCTGGGACGCCGCCGCCTCCGCCCCCGACGACCTGTGGCTGACCGAGGTCCGCCCTCTGCCCGGCGACGCGGCCACCCTGGCCGCCACCGTACTGGAGGGCCATCTGGCGCCCCTGACAGCGGTGTTGCGGGCCCGCTTCGGCGTCGCGGCGGGCCTGCTGTGGGGCAACGCGGGCTCCTCGCTCGCCGGTGCCGCACGGGAACTGGACCGGTGGGCGCGCGCGGCCGGCCGTACCGACGTGGCGGAACGCTCCCGCGCCCTCACCGACGGCCTCTTCGCCCACCCCCTGCTGCGCGCCACGGGAATCCGCTCCGGCACCGCGTTCCGCCGCCGCAGCTGCTGCCTGTACTACCGGGTGCCGGGCGGCGGGCTGTGCGGCGACTGCTGTTTCACCCGGCCCCCGCGCTCTTCCCCGCGCGCCCCGTCCGGGTGACCATGAGGGGGAACTGCCCGCCGGAGCCAGGGGGTTGACGGTGCGAGTGGGACTGCTGACCCGGGAGTACCCGCCGGACGTGTACGGCGGTGCGGGCATCCATGTGGAGTTCCTCGCCCGGGAGCTGACCTCCCTGGTGGACCTGGAGGTGCACTGCTGGGGCGAGGGCCGAGGCGTCGGTGTCGTACGGCACCGCCCCTGGTCCGCGCTCGACGGAGCCAATGACGCGCTGCGCACCTTCTCCGTGGACCTGGCCGTCGCCGCCGCCGTCCAAGGCCGCGAACTCGTCCACTCCCACACCTGGTACGCGAACCTCGCCGGCCACCTCGCCAAGCTCCTGTACGGCATCCCGCACGTGCTCACCGCCCACTCGCTGGAGCCGCTGCGCCCCTGGAAGGCCGAGCAACTCGGCGGCGGATACGCCCTGTCGAGCTGGGCCGAGCGCACCGCGGTCGAGGCCGCCGACGCCGTCATCGCCGTCTCCGGCGCCATGCGCGAGGACGTCCTCGCCTGCTACCCGGCCCTGGACCCGGCCCGCGTGCACGTCGTGCACAACGGCATCGACACCCGCCTGTACCGGCCCGACCGCGGCACCGAGGCCCTCACCCGGCACGGCATCGACCCGGCCCGCCCGTACGTCCTCTTCGTCGGCCGCGTCACCCTGCACAAGGGCGTGCCCCAACTGCTGTGCGCGGTACGGGACATAGATCCGGGCGTCCAGGTGGTGCTGTGCGCCGGAGCGCCCGACACCCCGGAGCTCGACCGGGAGTTCCGGGACCTGTTCCGGGAGCTGAGCCGGGTGCGCGACGGCGTGTTCTGGATCCCGCAGATGCTCCCGCGCACGGATGTGATCCAACTCCTCACGCATGCCGCCGTGTTCGTCTGCCCGTCGGTCTACGAACCCCTCGGCATCGTCAACCTGGAGGCGATGGCGTGCGGTACTCCGGTCGTGGCCTCCCGGGTCGGCGGCATCCCCGAGGTCGTCGAGGACGGGAAGACGGGACTTCTCGTCGACGTGGACGGCGACTTCGAGGAGGGCCTCGGGCGGGCACTGGACACCGTCCTCGGCGACCGGGAGACGGCCCGGCGGATGGGCGAGGCCGGACGGGAGCGTGCGGTGGGGGAGTTCGGCTGGGACGCGGTGGCCCGGCGCACCGCCGCTCTGTACGAGCAGATCCTCGAGCAGGCTTAGTCCGGTCCGCTCGGGGCAGCCATGGTTCAACTTCGTCCTGTCCAACCTCGTCAACGCCGACGTCTCCACCAAGGTGCGCGGGCGGCATGGCCAGCGAGTCCATCATCAGCGCGGGCTGCCTGATCCGCGGCCAGGTCACCCGGTCCGTGCTCGAGGTCCCGCCCGGCGCGACGATCGGCGTCAACCCGGAACGGGACGCCGAGTTGTACACGGTCTCCAAGGGCGGGGCGATCGCGCTGGGGAAGGGGCAGCGCGTCTCCTGACAGCCAATAGGGTCTACGGCATGATCGCCGACGCTTCCTCTGCCGCCTCCGCCTCTGCTCCCTCCCTCGTCCTCCGCCCCGCGACCCGCGCCGACCTGCCCGCGGTGCTCGCCCTGCTCGCCGACGAGGACAGGGTCGTGGATTCGGCGGCGGTCGAGGTGACGCCGGCGTACGAGAGCGCGTTCGCCGCCATCGAGCAGGACCCGCGCAACGAGATGCTGGTCCTGGTCGAGGACGGCGGCATGGTGGTGGGCTGCCTGCAGGCGACGTACATCCCCGGGCTCGGCAAGGGCGGCGCCGAGCGGGCGTTGATCGAGGCGGTGCGGATCCGCGCGGACCGGCGCGGCGGCGGGCTCGGCCGCACCCTGATGGACCGCGCCGTCGCCCGGGTCCGCGCGCGGGGCTGTGCCCTCGTCCAGCTGACCAGCAACAAGAACCGCGAGGACGCACACCGCTTCTACACCGCGCTGGGCTTCGCCCGCAGCCACGAGGGGTTCAAGCTCGCGCTCTGACAGGGGGCACAGCCGGTGTCCTGGCGGAACGTCAAAATGCTCCCTCCGCGCGCGCGACGCGTACCCGCGATCCGTGCTCATTGCCCGGATTCGGCCCTGTCGGCCCTCACGATGCAGACATCGATGTCGAACCTTCGGAGGTCATCCGACATGAGAGGGATCCGGCGCACGCGGCTGTGCCTGGCCGGCGTGATGGCAGCGTCCACGCTGATCGCCGCCCCCAGCGCACGCGCCGCCGAGCGGACCAACGGCCACCTCACCGACCTGGTCAACCCCTTCATCGGGAGCCAGAACGAGGGCAACACCTTCCCCGGCGCGGCCGTGCCCTTCGGCATGGTGCAGCTCTCCCCGGACACCGGGCACCGCACCGGCTACGACTACACGGAGAGCCGTATCCGCGGCTTCTCGCTGGTCCATCTCTCCGGCGTGGGCTGCCGGATCGGTGGCGACCTGCCCGTGCTGCCCACCACCGGTGACGTGACGCAGACGGACTACTCGAAGTACGCGGCGGCCTATTCGCACCAGGACGAGGAGGCGAGCCCCGGCTACTACCGTGTCGGCCTCGCCTCCGGCATCCGGGCCGAACTGACCGCGACCGAGCGCACCGGCGTGCAGCGCTACACCTTCCCCGCCACCGGCAAGGCCAACGTCCTGCTGAACGCGGCCCAGGCGCTGCACAAGGCGGTCTCCAGCGCCGTCGAGATCCTTGACGACCACACCGTGCGCACCGAGATCACCGGCCATGGCTTCTGCCGGGACACCGGCCCGTACACCGTGTACACGATCACCCGCTTCAGCCGGCCCTTCACCGCGTACGGCACCTGGGACGGCGCCACGCTCGCCCCGGGGTCCCGGAGCGGACACGGCGGCGCCTACGTCCGCTTCGACGCGACCAAGGACCGTACCGTCGAGGCGACCACCGCCCTGTCGTACGTCGACTCGCGCGGCGCCGCCACCAATCTGGCCAGCGAGGGCGGCCGGCCCTTCGACGCCGTACGGCAGCAGGCCCGCGAGGCGTGGGAGCAACGGCTGGCCGCCGTCCACGTTCACGGCGGCACCACGGCCCTGCGCCGCACCTTCTACTCGTCGCTGTACCGCTCGTTCCTCGCACCCAACATCGGCAGCGACACCGACGGCCGGTACTTCGGCTGGGACCGCCGCACCCATCACGCCGACGGCTTCACCTACTACCAGAACTGGTCCCTGTGGGACACCTACCGCACCCAGGCCCAGCTGCTCGCCCTGCTCGCGCCGCGCGAGGCCCGCGACATGGCCCGGTCGGTGGTGCGGATCGACGAGGACGGCGGCTGGCTGCCCAAGTGGGGGTACGGGCCGATCGAGACGAACGTGATGAGCGGCGATCCGGTCACCCCGTTCCTGACCACCGCCTACCAGTCGGGCCTGCTCAAGGGCTTCGAGGAGCTGGCCTACCGCGCCCTGAAGAAGAACGCCGACGGCGTGCCGCCCGCCACGTACCCGGGCATCGGCCGGGAGGCCAACGCCGAGTACATCGCGCACGGCTTCGCGCCCTACGAGAAGGACCGCCCGCTCGCCAAGCTGGGCGACTCCGACTACCACCACGGCGCCTCCGTCACCCTGGAGTACGCCCTCGCCGACGCCATGCTCGCCCAGATGGCCCGCGGCCTCGGCCACCCGCAGGACGCCGCCCGCTACGCGGCCCGGTCGCGGAACTACCGCACCGTCTTCGACCCCGGCATCGGCTTCTTCCGCGCCCGGGACGGCTCCGGGGCGTTCACCGGTCCGGCCGACCCGGCCAGCGGCCCCGGCTTCCACGAGGGCAGCTCCTGGCAGTACCAGTGGCTCGTCCCGCAGGACCTGCCCGGCGTGGTCGCCCTGATCGGCGGTCAGCGCGCCGCCAACGACCGCCTGGACACCTTCTTCGCCTACGACAAGCTGCTGGCCGACCCCGAGACGACCGCCCGTCAGGTGTGGGTGCACGACGATCCGTACGCCTACTACAACGCGGCCCTCTACAACCCGCAGAACGAGCCCGACCTGACCGCGCCCTACACCTACCTGTCCACGGGCCAGCCGTGGAAGACCACGGACGTGGTGCACGCGGCCCTCACCCTGTTCACCGACGGGCCGACCGGGGTCACCGGCAACGACGACCTCGGCACGATGTCCGCCTGGAACGTGCTGTCGTCCATCGGCCTCTTCCCGATCCAGCCCGGCTACGGCACCTGGGGCCTGACCACCCCGGTCTTCGACCGCGTCGACCTCACCCTCGACCGGAGCTACTGGCCGGGCGGCGGGCTGACGGTCACGGCGCCCGGCACCTCCGCGGCCGACCGCTACATCCAGGCCGTCCACGCCGACGGCACGGCGCAGCCGCGGACCTACGTCACGACGGACGTGCTGCGCTCCCTGCGCACGCTCGCGTTCACGGTCGGCCCGCGCCCGTCAGAGTGGGGTACGTCACCCGAGGCGGCACCGCCCGTCCTGAAGTGACCTCAGCAGTGCCATGAGTCCCACCCCTTTCGGAGGGGGTGGGACTTAATCTGCTGTTAACTGAGCGTAGCCTGATCGTACTTGACCGTAATCAGCACTCGGGGTTTGACTGCATATATCCAACCGTCGACGACGTGCGAGGCAAGCCCTTGACTTCCGACCTGCTCGCTCCCCTAGACCTCGCCTTCTGGAACATGGAGTCCGACCGGTACCCCATGCACCTCGGCGCGCTCGGCGTCTTCGGCGCGCACTCGCCGACCGCGGGCGCCCACGCCGCCGATCTGCTCGCCGCCCGCGCCGCCGCCGTACCCGGACTGCGCATGCGGATCCGCGACGTCTGGCAGCCGCTCGCCTTCGGCGGTGCCGCGCGGGAGGCCGACCCGGACTTCGACCCGCTCAACCACGTACGGCTGCACGCCCCCACCGCCGACTTCCACGCGGTCGCCGGACGGCTGATGGAACGCCCGCTGGAGCGCGGCCGGCCACCGTGGGAGGCGCATGTCCTGCCCGGCGAGGACGGGGTGTCCTTCGCGGTGCTGTTCAAGTTCCACCACGCCCTCGCCGACGGGCTGCGCGCGCTCAAGCTCGCCGCCGGTGTCCTGGACCCGGTGGACCTGCCCGAGCGCAGTCCGCGCGCCGTCGAGCCGCCGCGCGGACTGCTGCCCGACGTGCGCAGGCTGCCCGGGCTGGTCCCGGGGCTGGTCAAGGGTGCGCTGTCGGACGTGGGGCGGGCGCTGGACATCGGCGCCTCGCTCGCCCGGTCCACGTTCGGCATGCGCCCGTCCTCGGCGCTGACCTGCGCGCCCAGCGGCACCCGTCGCACCGCCGGGGTCGTGCTGGACATCGACGACGTGCACCGGGTCCGCAAGAGCGTCGGCGGCACCGTCAACGACGTCCTGATCGCCGTCGTCGCCGGTGCCCTGCGCAACTGGCTGGACGAACGCGGTGACGGCAGCGAGGGCGTCGCGCCCCGCGCGCTCGTCCCCGTCTCCCGGCGCCGCCCGCGCACCGTCCAGCCACAGGGCAACCGGCTCTCCGGCTACCTCATACGGCTTCCGGTGGACGACCCCGACCCGCTGCACCGCCTCGCCACCGTGCGCACGGCGATGGTCCGCAACAAGGACGCCGGTCCCAACCGGGGTGCCGGGGCCGTCGCCCTGCTCGCCGACCATGTGCCGGCCCTCGGGCACCGGCTCGGCGGACCGCTGGTCGGGCAGGCCGCGCGGCTCTGGTTCGACATTCTCGTCACGAGCGTGCCGCTGCCGGGGCTGGGGCTCAGGCTCGGCGGCCACCAGCTGAACGAGGTCTACCCGCTGGCGCCGCTCGCCCCGGGGCAGTCGCTCGCGGTCGCGATCTCGACGTATCGCGGGCGCGTGCACTACGGGCTTGTCGCCGACGCGCAGGCCGTGCCGGACCTGGACGTGTTCGCGCGGTCGGTGTCGGCCGAGGTGGAGACGCTGCTGGCGGCCTGCGACCACTGACCACCCGGCCTCCGGCCGGGTCCGGTCTCCCACCCGCACCACACATGCAACTTTCGTCGTCGGGTGCGAGTGGCCCCTGCGGGGCGGATTCGCCGTTGGCGGCTCGCGGGTCCGTGGAGGGGGAGTGGGGCGGGCTCGCCGTGGGTGGTCTGCGGGTTCGTAATGGGGGAATGGGGCGGGCTCGCCGTGGGTGGTCTGCGGACCCTGGTGGGGCGGAGCGGCTTCGCCGTCGGTCGTCTGGTGGGTCCGTGGACGGGGTACGGGGCGGATTTGCCATCGGTGGTGTGCGGGCTCATGTAGGGGAGTGGGGCGGCCTCGCCGTTGATGGTGTGCGGGCTCGTGGAGGGGCACGGGGCGGAGTCGCCTTCGGTGGTCTGCGGGGTTCGCGGGCGGCGTGCGGGGCGGATTTGTCGTCGTTGGTCTGCGGGTTTGCGGAGGCGGTGGCGCGGGGTCGGCGTCGATTGTCTGGCGGGGCCGTCGATGGGAGGCGTGGGGCGGGTGGGGTGTCTGTGGTGGGTGGACGTTGGGTGTGACGGATACCCGGGTCCGTGCGGTTTGGCTCACGGGGCCTGTGCTCCGTAAAATTCCCCGTTCGAAAGCGGGCGCGAGTCGGCGCGCTGCGCGGGTGATCAGGGAAGCGGCAGCGCGATGACGGTGACAGACGACGGCTCCACGGCCATGGAAGAGGTCGTGTACGGCCCCGGTATCGACCCGGAGCGCCTGGCTGTCTGCCTGAGCGTGCTGGAGGAGCTGGACCAGCTCGATGTCGACCACCCCGACGCGATCAAGGTGCGCCGGGCCACCTCGCACATCTACCGCACGGTCAAGCAGCGCCGCCGCCAGGAGCGCCGGGCCGCCAAGACCGCGCACGACCGCTCCGTCACGGAGGCCACCGCGACCGGTTCCGCCGAGCGCATCGACGACGAGACCGAGGGCATCCTGCCCTCCTCCAAGGTCGAGCCCGGCCGGATCGCGGGCATACTCCAGCGCCCGCGCTCCTGCTACACCTGCAAGCAGCGGTACGTCGAGGTCGACTACTTCTACCACCAGCTCTGCCAGGACTGCGCCGCCGAGAACCGCGCGAGGCGCGACGCCCGCGCCGACCTCACCGGCAAGCGCGCCCTGCTCACCGGCGGCCGGGCCAAGATCGGCATGTACATCGCGCTGCGCCTGCTGCGCGACGGCGCGCACACCACGATCACCACGCGGTTCCCGAAGGACGCCATCCGCCGTTTCAAGGCCATGGAGGACTCGGCGGACTGGATCCACCGCCTGGAGGTCGTCGGCATCGACCTGCGCGACCCGGCCCAGGCCGTGGCCCTGGCCGACCAGCTCGCCGAGCAGGGACCGCTCGACATCCTGATCAACAACGCGACGCAGACCGTGCGCCGCCTGCCCTCCGCGTACGCCGCGCTGGTCGAGGGCGAGAGCGCCCCGCTGCCGGCCGGTGAACTCCCCGCCCACCACGTCATCGGCGCCTTCAACTCCGGCGCGGTCGACGGACTGGCCGCGCTCCCCGTCGGGACCAGCGGGCTCGACGCGCAGAAGGTGGCCGACCTCGCCCTGGTCGCCGGCAACGCCAGCGTGGCCCGGCACCGCGACGGCACGGCCATCGACGCGGGCGGCCTGGTCCCCGACGTCGTCGACACCAACACCTGGGTGCAGTCCATCGACCAGATCTCCCCGGTGGAGCTGCTCGAGACCCAGCTGTGCAACTACACGGCGCCGTTCATCCTGATCAGCAAGCTGCGCCCGGCGATGGCCGAGGCCGCGCGCAAGGCAGAGAGCAAGCGCGCGTACGTCGTCAACGTCTCGGCGATGGAGGGCGTGTTCAGCCGCGGCTACAAGGGCGCGGGCCACCCGAACACGAACGCCGCGAAGGCCGCCATGAACATGGTGACGCGGACCAGCGCCGAGGAGATGTTCCAGACCGACGGCATCCTGATGACCTCGGTCGACACCGGCTGGATCACCGACGAGCGACCGCACTACGACAAGCTGCGCCTCGCCGAGGCAGGCTTCCACGCGCCCCTCGACCTGGTCGACGGCGCCGCCCGCGTCTACGACCCCATCGTGCGCGGCGAGGCCGGTGAGGACCTGTACGGCGTCTTCATGAAGGACTACGCGCCGGGCAAGTGGTGAGCCTAGGTCCTGTCGTCACATTCCCGTCGTCCGCCCCGAAGGGCGGGCCCCGCGGCGTCTGGTGCGTGCGATCGCAAGGCGCCGGAGCGTCCGCGTGGCGGAGTCACGTGGGCGCTTCGGCAACGCGGCGAGCGGGCGTGCCGGGCGTCGCGGGGCAGGCGGGAATGTGACGACAGGACCTCAGGGCGGCTCCGCGCCGCCCCGGGTCTCAATCGACGGCGCCGAGGCGGGAGTTGCGGGCCGCCACCAGCTCCAGCACGGTGCGCCAGTCCTCCAGTACGCCCGCGTCGAAGCCCGCGGTCCGGCCCTCCTCGTCCGCCTGACGCAGCCGCGACGTGTCGTCGTCGGCGGGCCCGGCGTCCCCGCTCACCAGCCGGAACACCCGCTCCCCGAGCAGCGAGCGCACCGCCTCCGCCGTACTGCGGGCCCGCCCGGCCTCGTCACCCGGGCCCGGGTGCAGCACCGGCCCGATGCCTCGCACCAGCCCCGCCACCTGGAGCTCCTTGTCGGCGGGGCGGCTGCGGCGCAGCAGCGCCGCGGTCCGCAGCGCGTGCTGGTGCCGGCCGGCGTACAGCAGATCCATCAGCTCCTCGACGCTGCGCAGCTCCATGCGTCAGTCCTTCCGCGAGTCAGCCGTTGCCGCCCGTCACCAGATCATGGCGAGCTTGCGACCCGGCCAACAGGACTTGAACTGAGCCGCGTCCGTTCGAGCGGACAGAGGCAGACATCGAAGATGCGTTCGCATGAGTAGGCCAAGTGGGTGATTCACTCGGGCGCCCGAGTGATGCACTTTGCCGTAAATAGCAGCATATTGAAGGCATTGAACGCCAAGTGACTCGCGATAGTTACAGCTTGTTTGCACTCCCTATCGAGCGGGCGCCCGCTCATTTGGTTAATCTGGGTCGGACGGACAGCACGAAGGGGTCCCACCCACACCCACGGTCCGTCCCGGGGTACGCCGGTGGACAACGGCCTGCTCTGACACGAGGAACCGGCGCCACCGCGTCCGAACTGGCTTCCATCCAGACCCGAGCGGGCGTCGAGCGCCGAAGCGCAGACTGTTCGGTATGCCCCGAGGGTGACCCGACACATAAGGAGTGCGCGGTGACACCGGAGAAGACGAATCGCGAAGAGCGCCCCAAGGAACCCACGGAGCCCACCGGCCGCCGCCGCCGGTCCGAGGAGCTGGGCAGCCTCGACGTATGGGCCCGGTCGGCCCCGATCCGCCTCGCGGGTTACGAGGAGGACCTCGCCGAACCCCACATCCTGCCCAGCGTGGACTGACCCCGGGCGGAACTTCGCGATCGCCGCACGCATGGGCGTGACAGACTCACGCCCATGCTGATCAGAGAAGCCGTGGCCGACGACTGGCCACGGATCTGGCCTTTCTGGCACCGCATCGTCGCCGCGGCCGAGACCTACGCCTGGGACCCCGACACCTCGGAACAGGCGGCCCGCGACCTGTGGATGAGCCCGGCCAAGCGCGTCTACGTGGCCGAGGACCCCACCGGCGCCGTCATCGGCTCGGCCTACCTCACCCCCAACTACGGGGGCCCCGCCGCGGGTGTGGCCAACGCGGGCTTCATGGTCGACCCGGACCGGACCGGCGAGGGCATCGGCCGGGCCCTCGCCGAACACGTCCTCGCCGAGGCCAAGGCCCACGGCTACCGCGCGATGGTCTTCAACGCGGTGGTCGAAACCAACCCCGCCGTGGGGCTCTGGACCTCCCTCGGCTTCACGATCCTGGCCACGATCCCGGAGGCCTACGACCACCCCCGGCACGGCCGGGTCGGCCTGCACATCATGTACCGGGCGTTCGACTGACCTGACCGACTCGACCGAGCACCCCTCAGGGCGCCGTCCGCCGCCACGGGTGCAGCGTCTCCAACTCCTCCGCCAGCTCCAGCAGGTCCCGCTCCCCGCCGGGACGGCTCACCAGCTGTACGGCACAGGGCGCGCCCGAGGGGAGCGTGCCGAACGGGACCGACATGGCCGGCCAGCCGGTCAGGTTCCAGGGCGGGGTGAACGGCGAATAGGCGGTGTTGGCCAGGATGTTGCGCAGCCAGCCGCGCTCGTGCCACGGGCCCGCCTTGGGGGAGCGGCGGGCCAGCGCCGGAGTGAGCAGCACATCGTGCTCGGCGAAGAACGGCGCCAGGCGTGCGCGCAGCCGCTCACGGCTGTCGCCGGTGCGGACGCTGCGGACGAAACGCCGGCCCACCGCCGCGTGCACCCGGGTGCGCCGGACCAGCAGCGCCGGATCCAGCCCCTCCGCATCCACCGCCGTACCCGCCGTCCAGTGCTGGAGCGCCGTCACGCCCAGGGAGAGGGGGTACGGCGGCTCGGCCCGCCGCACCCGGTGCCCGGCCCGCGCCAGCACCCCGGCCGCCTCCCGGACCGCGGTCGTGTACGGCTTGCTCACGCTCACCCCGGCGAGCGGACTGCGCAGGGCGACGGCGATGCGGCGCGGCGTCCGCTGCTCCTGCCCCGTGAATTCCGAGTCCGCGAGAACGGACAGCATCAGCCGCAGATCCTCGACCGTCGTGGCCAGCGGTCCGTTCTCGGACATGCCGAACCAGTCGCCGTTGCCGATCCCGGCCGGCACCACCCCGAGCCCCGGCTTCAGCGTGACCAGCCCGCAGTTGGCCGCCGGGATGCGCAGCGAGCCCATGCCGTCGTTGCCGAGGGCGATCGGCACCAGCCCCGCGGCCACCGCCGCCGCGCTGCCGCCGGAGGAGCCGCCCGCCGTGCGGGAGGTGTCCCACGGATTGCGGGAGGTGCCGTACACGCCCTCGGTCGTACCGAAGACGCACAGTTCGGGCACGTTCGTCAGGCCCACGACCACGGCACCGGCCGCCCGCAGCCGGGCCACCGTGACATGGTCCTCGGCGGCCGGGGCGTCCGCGGTCGCACGGGACCCGTCGCGATGGGACTCGCCGCGCACCGCCACGTTGTCCTTCACCGCCACGGGCACCCCGGCGAGCGGCAGATCCGCCAGCTCCGGACGGGATCCCACCGCGTCCGCCTCGCTGAGCGCGGCCTCCGCCCGGACCTTGCGGAACGCCCCTGTCAGGCCGTCGGTCCGCTCGATCCGCGCGAGGTGTTCCGCGACCACCTCGCGCGGCGTGACCCGCTTCTCGCGTACGGCGGCGGCGATCTCGGCGGCGCTCCGCCCGGCCCAGTTGCTCACGTCTGCTCCTCGGCTGCTCGTCGGTACGTTTCATCGTGCAGAGACCGAGGTGGGCCTCGGCGGTCTTACGCAGGGGTGCCTTATCCGTCGCCGTCCGGCAGGTCCAGGGCGACGGTCGCCTTGGACGCCCCGGCCCCTCACCAAGTCGGCCGGAGGGCCATCGTATGCCTGGCCGATCTCTCAAGACGCCTGTTCGCCAGGCCAGTTGTGGCCGGGAACGGCCGCCGTACTGCCCCGGCCCGTGAGGTGCGGCACGGGCACTCCCACCGCGCGGGCCGCGTGTCCGTCCAGCAGGGCGAGCAGTTCCCGGGCCGCCGTACGGCCGAACTCCGCGCTGTCGCGGGAGAGCGCGGACAGCCGCGGGGTGACCATGCGGCACAGCGCCGAGTCCTCCCAGGACACCACCGACACGTCCTGCGGGACCCGGAAGCCGAGGTCCGACGCGGCGGCGACACCGGCGACGGCCATCACGTCGTTGTCGTAGATGAGGGCGGTCGGGGGCGGGGACCCGCCGAGCATCCGGCGGGTCACGGCGGCGCCCTCGGTGTCGGAGTAGTCGGTGGTCACCGAGCGGACCTCGGTCAGGGAGCGGCGTTCCGCCTCCGCGCGCAGGGTGGCGATCCGGCGCTGGGTGTGGGCGAGGCCGGGGAGCCCGGCGATGTGGACGATCCGGCGGTGGCCGAGGGCCGTCAGCTCGTCCACGACGGAGGCCATCGCGCCGGCGTCGTCGGCCCAGACCGTGGACAGGCCGGGGTGGCGTACGTCGGGCGCGCCGCCGATCACCACGGCGGGCAGGCCGAGTTCGTCCAGCAGGTCGGGCCGCGGGTCCTCGGTGCGCGGGTCGGCCACCAGGACGCCGTCCACCCGGTGCTCCGCCCACCAGCGCCGGTACACCGCGCACTCGTCGGCCACGTCCTCGGCGACCTGGAAGAGGAGCCCGAGGTGGCGTTCGGCGAGCACTTCCTGGATGCCGGAGACGAGTTGGAGGAAGAAGGAGTCGACGCCCAGGGTGTCCGCGGGGCGGGCCAGGACGAAGCCGACGGTGGCCGCTCCTTCGCCGGACAGGGCGCGGGCCGCCGTGCTGGGCCGCCAGCCGAGCTGTTCGGCGACGCGGCGCACCCGGGCGCGGGTGGCCTCGGAGACTCCGGGGCGGCCGTTGAGCGCGAAGGAGACGGCGCTCTCGGAGATTCCGGCGCGGCGCGCGATGTCCTTCATCGTCGGCCGGCGTGCGGGTGATCGTTTCTCCGGCACCGCGACGCTCCCCCTCGGACGGTACGGTCCAAGCCAACTGCTAATGCGCTTGAGCACTTTTACCCTAAAGCGCATTAGTGATCGGCGGCAATACCTCCAACTCGCCACTGTGAGCAGGGGTTTTGAGCCACTAATGACTTTAGCTGAGTCGACTCCATTGACGATGCCCGGAATCGGCGTGCAAGGTCTGGCCCGGCACCTCAAGCCAACCTTCGCTGCAAAGGAGCCCAGCCGCCGTGCGCATCTCCCGCAGAATTTTCGCCGCCGCTGCCGTCGCCCTCGTCCTGCCGCTGAGCGCCTGTGGTTCGGGGGACGACGACGGGGGAGCGAAGGACGCCTCCGGCAAGGTCGAGGGCGACATCACCTTCCAGACCTGGAACCTGCGCGCCAACTTCAAGTCCTACTTCGAGGGCGTGATCGCGGACTTCGAGAAGAAGTACCCCGGCACCCATGTGAAGTGGATCGACCAGCCCGCCGAGGGCTACCCCGACAAGATCAGCGCGGACGCGGCGGGCGGCACCCTGCCCGACGTCGTCAACGTCTCCCCGGACCTGGTCGCCCCGCTCGCCAAGGCCGGACTCGCCCTCGACCTCGACAAGGCGGCCGGCAAGTACAAGTCCGAGTACCTGGACGGGGCTTGGGCCAGCCACCAGGTACCGGGGCTCAGCGGCACGTACGCCTTCCCGTGGTACCTGAACACCGGGCCGCTCTTCTACAACAAGTCCCTGTTCGAGAAGGCCGGACTCGATCCCGAGACGCCCCCGAAGACGTACGACGAACTCTTCGCCGACGCGCTGCAGATGGCTGAGAAGAGCGGCGGCAAGGTCGCCACGCTCGCCAACGTGCCCACCATCGAGGACTTCGGGCGGTACGGCGTCCCGCTGATGAACAAGGAAGGCGACGGATTCGCCTTCAACGACGCCAAGGGCGCCGAACTCCTCGCCAAATACAAGGAGTTGTACGACGCCAAGGCCCTCGACCCGCAGGCGCTGACCGCCACCCCGGAGTCCTCCGGCAAGAAGTTCCTCACCGAGGCCGTCGCCATGAACCCCGGCAGCGCCCTGGACCTCGGCAATTTCAAGAAGAACGCGCCGGACCTCTACAAGAACATCGGGATCACCGACCAGATCTCCAGCACCGGGCACGTCAACATGTACGTGATGGGCGTGATGGTCAACTCCCGTACCAAGCGGACCCCGACGGCCATCGCCTTCGCGCACTTCGTCACCGACGCGCAGAACCAGATGTCCTTCGCCAAGAAGGTCGCCATCTTCCCGAGCACCGCCGGCTCCCTCGCCGACCCCTACTTCACCAAGCAGGACGGCACCGACGAGACGCGCGTGCGCATCGCCGCCGCCACCTCGCTGAAGAACGCGGTGAACTACACGCCGGTCCTGTTCAGCGACCAGATGAAGACCGCCCTGCGCAACGAGGTCGCCAAGGCGTTGCAGGGCAAGGAGAGCCCCAAGGTAGCGCTTGACAACGCTGTCAAGGCCTGCGACCAGCTGCTGAAGCAGCAGGGCTGAGCAGTCGTGGCCACTTCCACCGCTCCCTCCCGGGCGCCCCGGCCAGTCCGGGCGTCCCGGGTGCGGCGGCAACTGCCCAGCAGCCCCTGGCTGTTCGCCGCACCCGGGCTGCTCGTCGTCAGCGCCTTCGTGCTGTACCCGTTCGTGTCGACCGTCGTGAACTCCTTCACCGACCGCCGCACCCTGATCCCGGGCCGCTTCGTCGGCCTCGCGAACTACCGCGAGCTGTGGCACGACGACATGTTCTGGACCGGCCTGCGCAACAGCACCCTGTACATCCTCGGTGTCGTACCGGCCCTGGTGATCCTGCCGCTGCTGCTCGCGCTGCTGGTGCAGAAGAACATCCCCGGCATCACCTTCTTCCGCTCCGCCTTCTACACCCCGGTCGTCGCCTCCATCGTGGTCGTCGGACTGATCTGGGTGTGGCTGCTGGACGAACGCGGGCTGGTCAACTCCCTGCTGGAGGCGGTCGGGATCGGACGGGCCGGGTTCCTCAGCGACCAGTGGCTGCTCCTGCTGAGCGCCATGGCCGTCACGGTGTGGAAGGGCCTCGGCTACTACATGATCATTTACCTGGCGGCGCTGGCGAACGTCCCCCGCGAGCTGCACGAGGCCGCCGCGGTGGACGGCGCCGGACCGGTGCGCCGCTTCCTCAGCGTCACCGTGCCCGCCGTGCGCTCCACCATGCTGCTGGTCGCCGCGCTGTCCTCGGTAGCCGCGTTCAAGGTGTTCTCCGAGGTGTACCTGATGGCGGGCCCGAGCGGCGGCCCGGCCGGCGAGGACACCACACTCGTCATGCTCGTCCAGCGCACCGGCACCGGGCTGACCGGCCGGGTCGGCTACGCCTCCGCGCTCTCCGTCGTCGTGTTCGCCGTCACTGTCGTGCTGATGCTGCTCGTGCTGCGCGCCGACCGCCGGGAGGAGTCGTGAGCGTCCTGGAGAAGGCACGGCCCGTGCGTCCGGCCTCCGAGGCCCGCCGGCCCAGGGTCACCGACGAGCACGGCCGTCGTATCCGGTGGGGTGAACTGCTCTGGCGCTACCTGCTGTTGCTCACCGTTCTCGCCCTCACCGTCGGCCCCTTCCTCTGGCAGCTGTCCACCTCCCTGAAGGGCCCCACCGAGGACATCTTCAGCTCGCCCCCGAAGTTCCTGCCCAGCCACCCGACCCTGCACAACTACGAGCGGGTCGCCGACACCATCCCCGTCTGGGACTACGTCCTGAACTCCCTGAAGGTCGCGAGCGCCAACGTCGTGACCAACTGCGCCGGTTCCGCGCTCGCCGGATACGCCCTGGCCCGGCTGCGCTACCGCGGCCGGCGCGTGACCACGCTGGTCTTCGTGCTGGCGATGCTCGTGCCGGTGGAGGGCATCGTCATCGCCCAGTTCACCACCATGCGCGAACTCGGCCTGAACAACACGCTCGTCGGCGTCGTCCTGCCCGGCGCGGTCGGCGCGATGAACGTCCTGCTGATGCGCAACGCCTTCCGCAACCTGCCGTACGAGATCGAGGAGGCCGCCTACGTCGACGGTGCCAATGTCTGGCAGCGGTTCTGGCGCATCGCGCTGCCGTCGGTCAGGGGCACCCTCGCCGTCGTCGCGATCTTCGCCTTCATGGGCGCCTGGGACGACTTCCTGTGGCCGCTCATCGTGCTGAGCGACCCGTCCAAGTTCACCCTGACCATCGGCCTCAACTATCTGCACGGCACCTTCGCCGATGACGAGCGGATCGTCGCCGCCGGCACCGTCATCGCCGTGGCACCGCTCATCGCCCTGTTCGCCTGCCTGCAGCGGTACTTCTTCCGCGGGGTCGGCGAGGGCGCGGTCAAGGGCTGACCTCTCCGACCCCCCTCCCGCAAGGATCCCGTATGCCCCCTGCCGTGCGCTTCGGCGTCAACTACACCCCGAGTGAAGGGTGGTTCCACCACTGGCTCGACTTCGACCTCGACTCCGTACGTGCCGACCTCGACGCGCTCGCCGCGCTCGGCCTCGACCACATCCGGGTCTTCCCGCTGTGGCCGTACTTCCAGCCCAACCGCGCGCTGATCCGCCCGCGCGCCGTCGACCAGCTCGTGGCCCTCGCCGACGCGGCCGGCGAACGCGGCCTGGACGTCAACGTGGACGGACTGCAAGGCCACTTGAGCAGCTTCGACTTCCTGCCCGCCTGGACCCGCACCTGGCACCGCCGCAACCTGTTCACCGACCCGGACGTGGTCGAGGGCCAGAGCCGCTATCTGCGCACCCTCGCCGCCGCGCTCGCCGACCGGCCCAACTTCCTCGGCATGACCGTCGGGAACGAGGTCAACCAGTTCGCCGCCGGGCCCCATCCCGACCCGGACCGGATCACCGCCGCGGAGGCCGAGCGCTGGCTCGCCCGGCTGCTCGCCGCGTGCGCCGAGGGCGCCCCGGGCCGGACCCACCTGCACGCCTCGTACGACGCCGCCTGGTACCAGGACGACCAGCCCTTCACCCCGGGCCACTCGGCCCGCCTCGGCGCGGTCACCGCCGTGCACTCCTGGGTGTTCAACGGCACCGTCCAGCGCCACGGCCGCACCGCCGTGCCGGCCGAACACCACGCCGCCTACCTCGTCGAGCTGAGCAAGGCCTGGGCCGAGGAGCCGCACCGGCCCGTGTGGCTCCAGGAGGTCGGCGCACCCGCGCCCCTCGTGCCGCCCGAGCACGCCGCGGCCTTCGCCGAGGCGACCGTCCGCCATGTGCTGGACTGCCCCGACCTGTGGGGCGTCACCTGGTGGTGCTCGTACGACGTCTCCCGCGAACTGGCCGACTTTCCCGAACTCGAATACGGACTGGGCCTGTTGACCAGCGAACGGCATCCCAAGGCCCTCGCCCGCGTGCTGGCCGACGCGGCCCGCGCGCACCACGCGTCTCCGGCCGTGCGCGCCACGGCCCTCGTCGTGCCCGCCGACCCGGCCCACCGCTCCCGCTGCGCCCCCGGCGGGCCCGTCTTCGACGCCTTCTTCCGGCTCGTTGCCGACGGGGCCCGCCCCACCACCGTCCTGGACACCCGCGCGGACGACAAGGAACACCTCGCCGCGCGCGGCATCACCGAAGTCGTCACTCCCGGTCAGGTACTCCCCACCCCACAAGGAGGCACCCGCTCGTGAACCCCAGCAGACGCACCGTCCTGATCGCCGGCACCGCCGCGGCCCTGCTCCCGGCCGCTCCCGCCCTGGCCGCTCCCGCCTCGGCCGTGGCCCGTCCGAAGGCCACCACCACCTCGCCGTACGCCTCCTACTGGTATCCGGACTCCCTCCCCTCCGGCAGCCCCGGTACCGGCATCACCTGGCGCAGCCTGAAGACCTGGCGTGCGGCCGACGACCCCGACCTGGCCTTCAACGCCGCGTCCGTACCGCTCGCCACCCGCTTCACGCCGACTCCGGCCAACACCACCGCCCGCTCGGGCCAGGCGCGCATCCAGGCCCTGGTGTCCTTCGGGCCGACCTCCAGCAACCCCGCGCAGGGCTCGGCGACCGCCGACTACTACGCCCTCACCCACTGGGCGTACCTCGACGAACTGGTCTTCTGGGGCGGCTCGGCGGGCGAGGGGCTCATCCTGGCGCCGAACGCGCCGATCGTGGACGCGGCCCACCGGCACGGCGTCCCCGTCCTCGGCAACATCTTCCTGCCGCCCACCGCCTACGGCGGTCAGCTCCAGTGGACCCGCGACCTCGTGCAGAAGGACTCCTCCGGGCACTGTCCGCTCGCCGCGCAACTCGTCGCGGTGGCGCGGGCGTACGGCTTCGACGGCTGGTTCGTGAACGCCGAGACGGGCGGCGGCAACACCGCGCTCGGCAGCGCGATGCTCGGTTTCGTCAAGGAGCTGAAGGCGCTCGCGGTGGCGCAGGGGCAGCGGGTGACCTGGTACGACGCGATGACCGTGAACGGCACCGTCAGCTGGCAGGGCGCGCTGGACAGCCAGAACCAGGCGTTCTTCCAGGCTGCCGACGACATGTTCGTGGACTTCCGCTGGAGCGCGGCCACGCTCGCTTCCTCCGGCACCAAGGCCCAGCGACTGGGCCGCAGCCGCTACGAGTTGTGGGCGGGCATCGACGTCGAGTCGAACGGGTCCGACTCGTACGTGGACTGGGACGCGATCGTGCCGACAGGGAAGGCGCACATCACCTCGATCGGCCTCTACCGGCCCGAGTGGACCCGCAACCACCTGCCCGACACGCAGCGCGGCCCGGGAGACTTCCACGCGGCCGACGACCGGTTCTGGACCGGGCGCTCGCTGGACCCGTCCCGGCCGGACGGCACCGATCCGTGGCGGGCGCCGGCCGTGTCGGTGGCGGACCGGTCGACGGTGACCTCGGTGCCGTTCGCGAGCGTGTTCAACACGGGGCACGGGCTGCGCTGGTACGAGGACGGGGCCGTCACCTCGGACGCGCCCTGGAACCACCTCGGGCTCCAGGACCGCCTGCCCTCGCGGCGGTGGGCCGTACGGACGGCGGGGCAGCGGCCGACCGTCTCTTTCGACTTCGCGGACGCCTGGCGGGGCGGCAGCAGCGTGCTGGTGGAGGGTGGACTGGATCAACCGGCAGTGGTCGATCTCTACGCGACCCGGCTGCCGATCGGTGTTGACACGGTTGTCGAGCTGACGCACCGGACCGACGCCGGGGCTGTGAACATCGAGCTGGCCGTCGCCACCGCCGAGCCGAGTGGCCCGGGTGCGACACCGCCGTACACCTTTCTGCCTGTGAACTCGGTCAACACCTGGCAGACGACGACTGTACGGCTCACAGGGCTGTCCGGCACCCTCCACGCCCTCGGTGTCCGCCTCACCGCAGTGGGCGGCGGTCCCGTGCGCTGGCGGCTCGGCGGCCTCGCCGTCCGGGACACCGCCCCGACCCCTGCCGCCCCCTCCGACCTGCGGATCACCGCCGCTACCGGGGGCGACCTGCGCTTCGCCTGGAGCGCGGCTCCCGCGCCCGTGCGCCACTACGAACTCCACCGCGTCCTGCCCGACGGCACCCGCCGCTTCCTCGGCGGCACCTGCCAGCGCGCCTTCTACGTGGCCGGTCTCCAGCCCGCACCAGGGGAGACGGCCGCACGATTCGAACTGCGCGGCGTGGGGGAGCTGTACAACACGTCGACTCCGGTGACCGTCACCCACACCTGGTAATCACCCCGGAACCCAGCAGGGAGCATCCCGCATGCATGACGACCGCACGCTGGTGGAAGCCCGCCTCAGACGCGTCCTCGACGAGCGCATCCGCCCCGCCGTGTACCCCGAGTCCGTGCCGCTGCGGGTCGCGGTGTGGCACGCGCCCGGGGAGCCGGTACCGGTCGAGGAAGGGCTCGCCGCCGAGCCCGAGTCGATCGAGGTGGGCGCCAGGTGGGGTGCTCCCTGGGGTACCAGCTGGTTCCGGGTGACCGGGACCGTCCCCGAGGCGTGGGCCGGCAAGACCGTCGAGGCCCTGCTCGACCTCGGCTTCGACGAGAACATGCCCGGCTTCCAGTGCGAGGGCCTGGTCTACCGGCCCGACGGCACCCCGGTGAAGGGCCTCAACCCGCGCAACCAGTGGGTGCGCGTCGGCGCGCCCGTCGAGGGCGGCGAGGAGGTGCGCCTGCACATCGAGGCCGCCTCCAACCCCGTCATCCTCGACTACCACCCCTTCCGGCCCACCTGGCTCGGCGACAAGGACACCGCCGGGCACGAGCCGCAGTACACGCTCACCCGCATGGACCTCGCCGTGTTCGACCGGACCGTGTGGGACCTGGTGCTGGATCTGGAGGTGCTCGGCGAGCTGATGGCCGAGCTGCCGGTGGACTCCGCGCGCCGCTGGGACATCCTGCGCGCCGTCGACCGGGCCCTCGACGCCGTCGACCTGCAGGACGTGGGCGGTACGGCGGCCAGGGCCCGTGCGCAGCTCACCGAGGTGCTGGCCGCCCCGGCGGTTCCGTCCGCCCACCGCATCCGCGCCGTCGGGCACGCGCACATCGACTCGGCGTGGCTGTGGCCGCTGCGCGAGACCGTCCGCAAGGTGGCCCGTACGACGTCCAACATGACCGCGCTCATCGAGGACGAGCCGGAGTTCGTCTTCGCCATGTCCCAGGCGCAGCAGTGGGCCTGGGTGAAGGAGCACCGGCCCGAGGTGTGGGCGCGGGTGAAGAAGGCGGTGGCGGAGGGGCGGTTCGTGCCGGCCGGAGGCATGTGGGTGGAGTCGGACACCAACATGCCGGGCTCGGAGGCGATGGCCCGTCAGTTCGTGCACGGCAAACGGTTCTTCCTGGACGAGTTCGGCATCGAGAACGAGGAGGCCTGGCTGCCCGACACCTTCGGCTTCGCCGCCGGACTTCCGCAGATCATGAAGGCGGCCGGCTCCAAGTGGCTGCTCACGCAGAAGATCTCCTGGTCGCAGACGAACAAGTTCCCGCACCACACCTTCCGCTGGGAGGGCATCGACGGCACCCGGATCTTCACCCACTTCCCGCCCGTCGACACCTACAACTGCTCGATGAAGGGCAGCGAAATCGCCCACGCGGCACGGAACTTCAAGGAAAAGGGCAAGGCCCGGCACTCTCTTGCGCCCACCGGCTGGGGCGACGGGGGTGGCGGTACGACCCGGGAGATGGTCGCCAAGGCGGCCCGGCTCCGCGACCTCGAAGGCTCGGCCACCGTCGCCTGGGAGACACCCCGGGCGTTCTTCCGGAAGGCCGAGGCCGAGTACCCCGAACCGCCGGTCTGGGTCGGTGAGTTGTACCTCGAACTGCACCGCGCCACCCTCACCAGCCAGGCGAAGACCAAGCAGGGCAACCGCCGCAGCGAGCACCTGCTCCGCGAGGCCGAACTGTGGGCGGCCACCGCCGCCGTACGCACCGGATTCCCGTACCCCTACGAGGAGTTGGACCGCATCTGGAAGACGGTCCTGCTGCACCAGTTCCACGACATCCTGCCCGGCTCGTCCATCGCCTGGGTGCACCGGGAGGCCCGGGCGACGTACGAGCGGGTCGCCGCGGAACTGAACGACATCATCGCCGCGGCCCAGCGCGCCCTGGCGGGCGAGGGGAAGACCCCCCTCGTCTTCAACGCCACCCCGCACCCGCGCGCCGGCGTCCCGGCCGGCGGGGCGGCAGCGCCCCGGAGGGAGGGCACCACGTCGCTCGCGCCGCGCCCGGACGGCGGACACCTCCTGGACAACGGCCTGCTGCGGATCGGGATCGACGCCAGGGGCCTGGTCGTCTCCGCCTACGACATCGAGGCCGACCGCGAGACGGTCGCGCCCGGCGCCGCCGCGAACCTCCTCCAACTCCACCCCGACTTCCCGAACATGTGGGATGCCTGGGACGTGGACGAGTTCTACCGGAACACGGTCACGGACCTGACGGACGCCGACGAGGTGACCGTAGGAGAGGACGGGGCGTCGGTGCGGATCGTACGGTCCTTCGGTGCCTCCCGCGTCATGCAGGTGCTGTCGCTGCCGCCGGGGGAGCGGCGGCTGGACATCGACACCGAGGTCGACTGGCACGAGACGGAGAAGTTCCTGAAGCTGGCCTTCCCGCTCGACCTGCACGCCGAACGGTACGCGTCGGAGACCCAGTTCGGGCACTTCTACCGGCCCACGCACACCAACACCTCCTGGGAGGCAGCCAAGTTCGAGGCCTGCAACCACCGTTTCGTGCACCTGGCCGAACCGGACTGGGGCGTCGCCGTCGTCAACGACTCGACGTACGGCCACGACGTGACCCGCACGGTCCGCACCGAAGGCGACCGCGGTACGACCACCACGGTCACCACTCTTCGGGTGTCCCTCCTGCGTGCCCCGCGCTTCCCCGACCCCGAGACCGACCAGGGCGTCCACCGCTTCCGGCACGCTCTCATTCCCGGTGCGGCCATCGCCGACGCGGTCCGCGAGGGCTGGCGGATCAACCTGCCGGAGCGGCGCACGACCGGTGCCGGTGAGGTCGAGCCGCTGATCACGGTGGACAACGAGGCGGTCGTCGTCACGGCCGTGAAGCTCGCCGACGACGGCAGCGGTGACGTGGTGGTCCGCTTCCACGAGGCCCACGGAAGCCGGGCCCGCGCGACCCTCACGGCGGGCTTCGCCCTCGCGGACCTGACGGTGACCGACCTGCTGGAACGGCCGCTCGGCGACACCGAGCCACCGGCCCGCGACGGCGACCGGATCACCGTACGCCTGCGGCCGTTCGAGCTGATGACGCTGCGGCTGCGGCGCGCGAGCTGACCCCGAGGCTCATCAGCGCCGGGCCGGTGCCTGCTCCAGCCGTACCGGCGGCATGTAGTCCCGGACGTACGTCCGCTCCCAGCAGGCACCGGTCTCGCGCAGCTCGCGCCAGGTGGTGTACCGGTAGCGGAAGAGGCGGGCGCGGATGCAGCGGGGCGGGGTGTCGGGGGGGAAGGGGGAGCGGCGCAGGAGGCGGAGGGTGTCGCGGTCGTTGTCCAGCAGGCGCTCCACCAGCCCCCCGAACCATTCCCCGGCATAGGCCGGCGACAGCGCGGCGAACCACATCAGCCAGTCCAGGCGCAGATGGTAGGGCGCGAACTGGCGCGGCCAGTGGCGTGGGTCGCCGGGCTTGCCCTTGAACTCGTACTCCCGCCAGTCGGAGTCCTCGTGCGGTAGTTCGTCCAGCGTGCCCTCCACCACCACCTCGTAGCGGACGCGGCTGACGCTGCCGAAGGCGCCGTAGGTGTTCACCAGGTGCAGCGGGTCGAAGGAGCGGTTCATGATCTGGCGGCGGGAGATCATGTTCATCACCGGGTTGCGGCTCAGGTACACCAGGAGCGCGGCGACGGCGAGCACCACGATCTCGTACCACAGGGGTGCGGCGGGCACGGACGGGGCGGTGGTGGGGAGCCGGAGCGCGGACAGCGCCAGCACGACGGTGATCCAGTTCAGCCAGGAGAAATTACCCGAAAGCACCAGCCACAGCTGGGTGACGATCATCAGCGCGGCGGCGGCCGAGGCGATCGGCTGGGGTGTGAACAGCAGGACGGGCACACCCAGTTGGGTGAAGTGGTTCGCGGCCACCTCCACCCGGTGCAGCGGCTTCGGCAGGTGATGGAAGAACCAGCTCAGCGGGCCCGGCATCGGCTGCGTCTCGTGGTGGTAGTACAGGCAGGTCAGCTTCCGCCAGCACGCGTCACCGCGGATCTTGATCAGCCCGGCGCCGAACTCGACGCGGAACAGGATCCAGCGCAGCAGGAACAGCACGACGACCGGCGGCGCGACCTCGTCGTTGCCGAGGAACGCGGCCAGGAAACCGGCCTCCAGGAGCAGCGACTCCCAGCCGAACGCGTACCACGTCTGGCCCACGTTGACGATCGACAGGTACAGCGCCCACGGCACCAGCCACAGCACCACCCCGGCCCACAGCGGCAGCTGGGAGTCGGCCCCGGCCAGCAGGGCGGCGGAGACCGCGCAGCCCGTCCAGGCGCAGGCGGCGAAGAAGCGGTCCGAGTAGCGAAGCTGAAACAGGCTCGGTGCCCGTTTGAAGGGCACCCGCGCCACGTAGCGGGGGATCGGCAGCATGCCGCGCTCGCCCAGCAGCGCCCGGAACTGCAAGGCCGCCGTCAGGAACGCGACCAGGTACAGGGCGGCCAGAGCCCGCTGCAGGACCAGCCGGCTCAGCCAGTACTCGGGTGCGGTGAACCAGTTCACGGCCGTGTGCTCCCTGCCTCCATTGTGGCCATCGTGACGATCGCGCCCCAAGCGGCACCGGGCCTCGTCACCCTGTGTACCACGGCGCTCCGCTTGCGTGACCTGAGCCGGTGAAGCAGACAATAGGGGACGAACTGGCCATCGAGCGGATGCGGGAGAACACGGTGCGGATACCCGCCGGATCCATCGTCACGGCCTGCGCGCTCTCGTTCGCGCTCCTCGTCTCCGGCTGTGTCGGACAGAGCGTGCGGGAGACCGGGCCGGGCGGCGAGGTCGTCCTCCAGCCCGCGGCGGACCAGGGCCCCGCCCCCTTCATCGACTCCACGGACGCCCACACCCCCGTCAGCCCACCGCCCACGGCGACGACGCCGACGAGGCCGGCGATGCCGACGATGCCGATGGCGCCGACGATGCCGAGTTCGTCGGGTTCGTCGAGGTCGTCGGATCCGTCGGAGGTGCCGCAGCGCGCCGGCGGGGCCGAGCCGCCGCGCTCGGTGCGCGCCCTCTCCGGCGCGACCCCCGGGCTGTACAGCGGCACCGCACACACCTCCGGCTGCGACGTCGAGCGGCAGATCGGCCATCTGGCCGCCGACCGGGCCAAGGGCGACGCCTTCGCCCGTGCGGCGGGCATCTCCCGCGCGGCGATCCCCGGCTATCTGCGCGGCCTGGCGCCGGTCGTGCTGCGCGCCGACACCCGGGTCACCAACCACTACTACCAGGACCGGCAGGCGTCCGGGTTCCAGTCCGTCCTGCAGGCCGGCACCGCGGTCCTCGTCGACAGCCGGGGTGTGCCGCGCGTGCGCTGCGCCTGCGGCAACCCGCTGAAGCCGCCCGAGTCCATCCGCGGCATGCCGACCGCCCGGGGCACCGCCTGGTCCGGCTACCGGCCCAACGATGTGATCATGGTGACCCCGGCGTCCCGGGCCATCACCGCCATCACGGTCGTCGACACCAAGACGGACACCTGGTTCGAGCGGCGGATCGGCCACGACGTCGGCCAGGACCACGTCGTACCCGCACCGGCCTGGGCGACGCCGCCCGCGGGCACCGAACCCCCGCGCCTCGGCCGGCCGAGCCAGAGCCCGAGCCCGAGCGGGACCGGCAGGTTCCCGGGCTTCGAAGCGTCGCTCCCTGCGGCCACGGCCGGCAACCATACCGACCCGGCCGTTGCCTCTACCGGTCCGGCGGATTCGGGCATCCCGGCCCTCGGCACGACCGCCCCGCAGGACCCGCCGTTCCCCGACTCCTCCCCGGACGGCTCCACTCCGGACACCCCGCAGGGGATCGGCCCGCCGGACGTCCCCGGCATCTCCGACCTGCTGGACATCGGCGGCCTGATCCCCGACGGCACGCCCGCGGTCAGCACGCCCGTCGTCCGCACGTCCACCGAGCCCGGTTCGACCGGCAGCGGCACCGGGAGCATCTTCGACAGCCCCACCGGCGTCCTCGGGAACTGAGCGCGACCGCGTAAGGTGTTCGACCTGCTTCCCCAGGGAGTACGGCTCGACGAGGTCGTCTCCCGGGCCCCGAGGAGTTCACCGAGAACTGCCCTACAGCGACCGGGCGCGGCTTCTCCGCGGAGGAGCGGGCCGTGCTGGTCGCACTCGGCAGCTGCATCGCGCAGAGCCTGCAGCAGGCGATGCTGCCCCGCACCATCCCCAGCGTGCGCGCCGACGTCGCTGTCCGCTTGGGGGTACCCCCTCTGGGGGAGGCCGGATCTCGACACCGACCGCTTCGCCACCTGCCTGTACGCGCAGGCCGACCTGTCCACTGGCGTCGTCCAGCTGGTCCGCGCCGGGCAGATCGACTCGCTGCTCCGGCACACCGACGGCACCTGCCACCGCGTCCCGGTCGGATGGCACGCTGGACGTATGCCGGAACTGCCCGAGGTAGAAGCGCTGAAGGACTTTCTCGCCGAGCACCTGGTCGGGCGGCGGGTGGTGCGGGTGCTGCCGGTTGCCGTCAGTGTGCTGAAGACGTACGACCCGCCGGTCACCGCCTTCGAGGGTGGCGAGGTGACCGCCGTGCGGCGGTACGGCAAGTTCCTGGACATCGGGGCAGACAGCGGGCTGCACCTGGTGATCCACCTGGCCCGCGCGGGCTGGCTCCAGTGGAAGGACCGGCTGCCGGACGGCCTGCCCCGGCCCGGCAAGGGGCCGCTGGCCTTGCGCGCGGCGCTGGAGACCGGGGAGGGCTTCGACCTCACCGAGGCCGGCACGCAGAAGCGCCTTGCGGTGTACCTGGTCCGGGACCCGGGGGACGTCCCGGGTGTCGCCCGCCTCGGCCCCGACCCGCTCGCCGCGGGCTTCGACGAGGACCGCTTCGCCGCCCTGCTCAAGGACGAGCGGCGCCGGCTGAAGGGCGCCCTGCGCGACCAGAGCCTGATCGCGGGTGTCGGCAACGCCTACAGCGACGAGATCCTGCACGCCGCGAAGATGTCCCCCTTCAAACTCGCCGCGTCCCTGACCCCGGAGGAGACCCACCGGCTCTACGAGGCGCTGCGCGGCACACTCACCGAGGCCGTCGAGCGCTCCCGGGGGCTGGCCGCCGGACGCCTGAAGGCGGAGAAGAAGAGCGGGCTGAGAGTTCACGGCCGCGCCGGTGAACCCTGCCCGGTGTGCGGCGACACCATCCGCGAGGTCTCCTTCAGCGACTCCTCGCTCCAGTACTGCCCCACCTGCCAGACCGGCGGCAAGCCCCTCGCGGACCGCAGACTGTCCCGCCTGCTGAAGTAACGGGCCGGCTGAAGCGAGGGGGCGCGTCAGCGCCTGCTGTTGTGGAACCCGATGACCACCGCGCCCCACCAGCAGACCTGGGACACGAGAGCGGTGGCGGCGCCCCAGACGAGCAGCCTCGGGGCGATCGGGGCACCGCGCCGCGCCGCCATGCGCCGGGTGAGGAGCCCGGCCTGCAGGCCGTTGAGGGTGAGGGCGAGCACCAGGGCCAGCTTGGTCCGGGTGAGCGGGGAGCCCATGTCGGGGTGGAGCAGCGCCCCGCTGGCCACCAGTCCGGCGAGCCCGGCCCAGATCGGGACGTGCAGCCGGTTGGTGCTGTTCAGCGCGTCTGCCAGGCTGCACCGGCCCGTGAGCCACAGCAGAGCTTGGTAGTCGACGGCCAGGACGGCCCCGAAGCCGAGGATCAGCGAGGCGAGGTGCACGAACAGCGCGGCGGTGTGCAGGGAGGCGTCCACCTGCACATGCAGCGAGATCCAGGCGCAGGCCATGAGGCTCAGGCAGGCGGCCACGGCCGCACCCCCGACGGTCCACCAGGTGTCGTACAGGCCCAGCCGGGGCAGGGGGCGGGCCTGCGGGGACACGGCTGGCTCGGGAGATGTGGACACGGACGACTCCTAGGGGACTCACAGATCAAGCTGAGGTAAGGCTTACCTAATGTGAATCTTCGGTCAAGTCCGCGTGTCCCGGTCGTGATCTCGGCGTCAGCGTGCTCGCAGTGTCACCAGCCGCTTCCCCTCCGCCGTGCGCACCTCGTAACGGGCGATCTGGTCCGGATGCAGTGCGGCGGAGCCGAGCGTCGTGAGGGGGCGGATGCCGTCGCCGGTGTTGGTCCAGCTGGTGACGACCTGCTCCGAGCCGTCGCGGCCGACGGCCACGAGGCGGCAGGCGTGGACCCCGGAGCCGTCCCTGATCTCCAGCCGCAGCAGGCTGCCCGAGTCCTCGTCCGCCGAGGTGACCCGCGCCCACACGCCCGTGCTGGGGTCGGTCGCCGCGGTGACGTGCGCGGTGCCCTGCGTGCCGCCGCTGTCGTGACCGGCGAACACCACGAGCCCTGGTCCGGCCACGGCCAGTACCACCGAGGCGGCCAGCCCGTACAGGGTGCGGCGGCGTCGTACCCGGCGCCGGTGGGCCAGCTCGCCGAGCAGCCGGTCCAGCAGTCGGGGGCCGGGCTGCGCCATGGGGTGCACAAAGCGCGGCGTGGCCCGGCGGTACAGCAGCAACTGCCGTGTGGTGGGGCCGAATTCGGTCACGTGCGCCGCGCACTGCGGGCACTCCATGAGGTGGTCCTCGAAGCGGAAGGCCTCCGCCTCGTCCAGCACGCCGAGCGCATAAGCGCCGACGTCGCGATGCCATTCCAGGGACCTCATGCCGAATCCTCGTGCCGATGGGTGCGGGTGGGGTTACTCCGTGCTCCCACCCGTACGCAGCCGACAGCCGAATCACTCAAGCCGCGCCCGGAATCGCGGCCAGGGGGCGGCCGAGGGATTCGGAGCGGCCCGGCCCGCGGATTGGTCCGAATCCGCGACCGAATCCGCGACCGGATCCGAGACCGGAAAAGACGGCCCGGAAGAGACGGCTCGGCCCGGACGGCTCAGAAGAGGTGGATCGCCAGATGCCCCAGCGGCAGCCCGAGCCGCCACGCCGGTGTCCACACCTTCGGCCCGTCGTCCTCGCCGAACACCCCGCCGCCCGGCACCGCGTCCAGGTCCGGCGCGAGCAGCTCGGTCTCCTCCAGCCAGCGCCACGCGTCGGAGGCCAGCGCGAGGTCGGGGGAGGGGTCGCCGGACTCGGCCGCCTCGGCAGCCAGCTCGGCCATGCGGGTGCGCACCCAGTCCTGCCACGGCTGGTCGTACGCCGTCAGCGACGCCCAGTTCTCCAGCTGGGAGACCACCCGGATGCCGGAGAGTTCGCCGTCGGTGTCGGACAGGAAGACGGTGAGCGCCAGCGCGTCCCGGCCGGCCCGGAACTCGAAGGACGTCGGCGGCATCAGGTCGCCGGTGCGCAGCAGCTCGTCGGCGATGTACTCGGCGTAGAACCAGGCCATGGGGACCGACAGTTCACCGCCGCCGGTGCCGTCCGTGCTCTCGTACCCTCTGTGCAGCATCCCTTCCTGCCTTCCTCCGGTGCGTGTGCGTCGCCCGAACCTCCGGACCCGGCCCCCCGTCCCGAACGCGAATGAGGACAGCCCATTGCCCGAACGGGGGTCACAGCAAGGCGGTTTACCGAGGTTTGACCCGGCCGTCGGTTTCACCGCAGGTCGGTTGCATAACCCGGAAGAACCCGGCGCAGCGCGCGCAGCGCGTAGTACGCGCGGGATTTCACGGTACCGGGTGGAATGCCGAGAGTTTTCGCCGCTTCCGCCACACTGGCCCCGCGAAAATACACGAGTACCAATACGTCACGGTGTTCCGGCGTGAGTGTCTTCACAGCCTCGCGCACATCGAGCGCCGTGGCGGCCCGCTCGGCGGGGTCGGCGGTCACCCGTGCGTTCTCGGGGACCTCGTCGCCGATCTCGTGGGGCCGCGCCCGCCGGGCCCGCCGGGCGTCGATCGCGAGGCGCCGGCCGACGGTCAGCAGCCAGGGCCGTACGGAGTCGAAGTCGGCGGCGTGCAGCGCCTCGGGATGCTGCCAGGCGCGCACCAGGGTCTCCTGCACGAGGTCCTCGGCGCGCTGCCGGTCCCCGTCGCTGAGCCTCAGCAGCAGCGCGAAGAGGGGGCCGCCGTGCTCGCGCTGGAGCGCGGCCAGTTCGTGCTCGGCGGTCGCCGTCGCGTGGGTGAGTGAGGTTCCGGCCGTCATGGCCGTATGGCAGCGCGGCGCGAGGACGGGGGGCAGGGGGCGCGCACGGCTCTGCGGCGGACGGTCGATCGCGTCGGCGAACGGTGGGACGAGCGGCGCGGCGCAGCACCGGACGGGTTAATGAGGGCGCCCAGGCCGTTTGCATCGCGAGTCAGATTCGTACCCATATGCCTGTCATGAAACGGTCTGCAAATACGAAAATCTCGGGGTGAGCTGATGATCGGACGCAGACACCAGGTGGCGCTGGCCCTGACCGCCGTACTGGCCGCCGCGGCGGCCTGCTCGAACCAGGAGCGCCAGGATTCCGCCGCCCGGGTCGGCCACCCGGCGCCGCCCGCCGCCCGCGCCTTCACCCTCGTCGCCTCCGGTGACGTGCTGCCGGAGACCTCCGTCCTCGACCGGGCGAACTTCGACGCAGGCGGCCACGGCTTCGACTTCCGCCCGATGCTCTCCGGCGTCGAACCCATCGTCTCCGGCGCCGATCTGGCGCTGTGTCACATGGAGACCGTCTACGGCGCCGACGGCGACTACTCGGGCCACCGGATCTTCAAGTCCCCGCCGCAGATCGCCGAGGGCCTCACCGCCACCGGCTACGACAGCTGCTCCACCGCCTCCGACCGAGCCCTGGACGACGGCGACCGCGGCATCCAGCGCACCCTGGATGCCATGGACCGGCTGGGCCTCAGGCACGCCGGAACCGCCCGCACCGAGGACGAGGCCCGCTCCCTGACGCTGCTCCGGGCGGGTTCCGCGAAGGTCGCGCACCTGTCGTACACCTACGGCACCAACGGCAACCCGCTGCCGCCCGGCCGGCCGTGGGCCGTGAACCAGATCGACGAGCAGCGCATGATCGCCGACGCCCGCGCCGCCCGGTGGGCCGGCGCCGACGTGGTCGTCGTCTCCGTGCACTGGGGCACGGCATGGCAAGACGACCCGGACCAGCAGCAGCTCACCCTGGCCCGGCGGCTCACCGCCTCGAAGACCGCCGGCCGCCCCGACATCGACCTGATCCTCGGCACCCATGCCCACGTCCCGCAGGCGTACGAGAAGGTCAACGGCACCTGGGTGGTCTACGGCATGGGTGACCAGATCGCCGGCGAGATGATCAACGACCACGGCGTCGAGGACCGGCGCGGCGACGAGTCCACGATCGGCCGCTTCACCTTCGCCCCGCCCGCCCGGCCCCGGGAGCGCTGGCAGGTCACCAGCGCCGAGTTCATTCCGCAGGTGTACGACCTCGACGCGGGCCGGGTCGTCGACGTCAACGAGGCGATCGGCCACGGCGCCGATCTGACCGCGGCCCGCGACCGGATCCGGGACGTGGTGCTCAGCCGCGGGGCCGCCAAGGACGGACTGGTCATGGGCCAGTGACGGGCCCGGCGCTCACCTGGCGGGCTGCCGTACGGCCAGGGCCGACCGCTTGTAGGAGTAGCCGAAGTAGATCACGCACCCGATCACGAACCACACGGCGAACCGCACCCAGGTCTCCCACCGCAGGAACGTGATCAGCCAGATCGAGAAGACGACACCCAGCGCGGGCACGACCGGCATCCACGGCGTACGGAAGGTGCGCGGCAGGTCCGGCTGCCGGTAGCGCAGCACGATCACCGCCGCGCACACCACCACGAACGCCAGCAGGATGCCGATGTTGGTCAGCTCGGCCGCCGAGCCGATCGGGACGAAGCCGGCGATGAGGGCAGACGCCACGCCGACGATCCAGGTCACCCGGGTCGGCACGTGCCGGGTCGGGTGCGTCTTCGCGAACCACCGGGGCAGCAGGCCGTCCCGGGACATGGAGAACCAGACCCGGGTCACGCCCAGCATGAACGTGAACATCACGGTGAGGATGCCGATGATGGCGCCCACCGCGATCACGTCCGCGAGGCGGGTGAGGCCCACCGACTTGAACGCGGTCGAGAAGCCGCTCTTCGGGTCGATGTGCTTGTAGTTCTGCATGCCCGTCAGCACCAGACAGGCCGCCACGTACAGCACCATCGAGATCGCCAGCGAGTAGATGATCGCCTTCGGCATGTGCCGCTGCGCGTCCTTGGACTCCTCGGCCGCCGTGGACATGGCGTCGTAGCCGAACACCGCGAAGAACACGGTCGCCGCACCCGTGAACGCGCCGCTGATGCCGAACGGGAAGAACGGGTGGTAGTTCGCGGAGCTGATGTGGAACACGCCCACGCCGATCACCAGCAGCACCACCAGCACCTTCAGTGCGACCACGAACGTCTCGAAGCGGGCCGCGCTGCGGATGCCCAGGTTCAGCAGCCAGGCGATCAGCAGGCACAGCACCGCCGCGAACAGGTCGACCCGGTGGCCGTGCCCGGTGCCGGGCGCGCCCAGCATCCAGTGCGGCAGGTTGGCGCCCGTCTCCTGGACCAGGAAGCTGAAATAGCCCGAGATGCCGATCGCGACCACCGCCACGATCGCCGTGTACTCCAGCAGCAGGTCCCAGCCGATGAACCAGCCCGCGAACTCGCCGAGCACCGCGTAGCCGTACGTGTACGCCGACCCCGCCTTCGGGATCAGCCCGGCGAACTCGGCGTACGACAGTGCCGCGCACGCGCTCGCGACACCGGCGATGAGGAACGACACCAGCACCGCGGGCCCGGCCGTGCCGTTGGCCACCGTGCCGGCCAGCGTGAAGATGCCCGCTCCGATGATGCCGCCCACGCCGATCGCGGTGAGCTGCGACAGTCCGAGCGACCGGTCCAGCCGGGGGCCCTCGGCGACCTCGGTCTCCTCGATGTGCTCGATGGGTTTGCGGCGGAGAATTCCTTCACCCATTCGGAGCCTGGCCATATGCCTCACCTCTTCGCCGAAAGCAAACGGCTGACGGCGGATCATGATGGCCCAGGCGTGTCCCGTACGGAAGACGCCACGCACGGCCCACGGCGGGGTCCAGGTGCGGGACGAGGGGCGGGCCGGACGAGCCGGGCGCAGTAAGGCCTCGGCCGGCCCGCCTGCTCGCCACCCGCTAAGGCCGCCGCCGTGACCGCCCTGTGGCGCCCTACGGTACGACCGTCACCGGCCAGCGCCCCGACTTCACCAGCCGCACCGCCACCGAGCCGATGATCCGGTGGCCGGCCTGCTCCGAGGCGCCCACGACCACCGCGTCCGCCTTGAGTTCGTCGGCCGCCTTCACCAGGCCGTTGTAGGGGTCGCCGCGGAAGGTGTGGAACTCCCAGCGCACCTCGAATATCCCCTTGACCCGCTCGGCAGCCTCCCGGATCTGCGTGATCAGGTCCTCGGCGATCTCGTCGGTCGTCTCCGCCACGGGCGCCCCGAACGCCGCCCCGGCCGCCATCACCGGCTGCACGTACACCACGGCCAGCAGCGCGTGCTGCCGCCGGGCGAGCCCACCCGCGTACGCGGCGGCACGCAGCGAGGAATCGGAGCCGTCCACCCCGACGAGGATGACCTTCGGCCCGTCCGTCCCCCGCTCGAACTGATGCGACTGCGAGTGCTGCTCGTGCTGTTCCGTCACGACCCGAGGCTATCGGAACCCCAGCCTCCGGCCCATGATCAGGCCCGTCCGACCGGCGCCGACCGGGGCCCGGCATATGGCGTGGTCCCGCTCGGGCCGGTGCGTGGCCTGGGTCCCCGCCCCTGTCGGAAGCCGTGGCGTGCCGTGCGGTGCGGCGCCGTTCGACGGGCGAGGCGTGCGGGGGCTTCCTAGAGTCGGAACCATGACAGCCACCGCGGAGCCGGCCGTACCCCGGGATGCCGCCGGGCCGATATGCCCGCCCTCCGGGGGGCGGCTCGGCTGGGTGCCGGAGGCCTTTGCGGCCTTCTTCGCCGCGCTCGGCCTGCTGTGCGGCCTGCTCGCGTTCTTCGCCCCGCTGCGCCGGGCACTCCGCCCCGTGGTCCACGCCCTCGACGAGCTCCTCGTCCCCATCAGCGCCAACCTCGCGTACGCCGTCTTCCTGTTCCTGCTGGCCGGCGCCATCGCCGCCCGCAAGAAGGTCGCCTGGTGGCTGGTTGTCGTGTATCTGGGCCTGCTCGTTCTCACCAACGCCCTCGACGTCTCCGTCGGCCTGTACGCCGAGTCGCTGGCCTCGCTCGTGCTGTGCACCCTGCTGCTGGTCCTGCTGGTGGTGACCCGCCGGGAGTTCTACGCCGCCTCCCGCCGCGGCGCCCTGTGGCGTGCCCTGGCCGTCCTGGCCGGCGGTCTCGTCGTCGCGATCCTGCTCGGCTGGGGCCTGGTCACGCTGTTCCCGGGCACCCTGACCGAGAGCCAGCACCTGGCCTGGGCCGCCGACCGGGTCTGCGGCGGACTCGTCTCCAACAGCTCCTTCGACGGGCGCCCGCCCCGCCGCGTCACCTTCGTGCTCGGCCTGCTCGGCGCCCTCGCCCTGCTCAACGCCGCCGCCGCGCTCTTCCGCTCCCAGCGCTTGGAAGCCGCCCTGCACGGCGACGAGGAGGCCCGCATCCGCGTCCTGCTCGGGGCGTACGGCGAGCGGGACTCGCTCGGCTACTTCGCCACCCGGCGCGACAAGGCCGTCGTCTTCTCGGCCAGCGGCAAGGCCGCCGTCACCTACCGCGTCGAGGCCGGCGTGTGCCTGGCCAGCGGCGACCCCGTCGGCGACCCGGAGGCCTGGCCGCACGCCATTGCCGTCTGGCTGGACCTGGCCCGCCGCTACGCCTGGGCGCCCGCGGTGATGGGCGCCTCCGAGGACGGCGCCCGCGCCTACGCCCGCGCCGGGCTCGGCGCCCTGCAACTCGGTGACGAGGCGATCCTGCACGTCCCCGGGTTCGACCTGAACGGCCGGGACATGCGCGTCACCCGGCAGGCCGTGCACCGGGTCGCCCGTACCGGCGCGACCTGCCGCATCCGCCGGCACACGCAGCTCAGCGACCACGAGATGGAAGAGATCGTCGACAAGGCCGATGCCTGGCGAGACACCGAGACCGAACGCGGCTTCTCCATGGCCCTGGACCGGCTCGGCGACCCCGCCGACGGCAACTGCCTGCTCGTGGAGGCCCTCAGCGAGGACGGCACGCTCCTCGCCCTGCTCTCCTTCGTGCCCTGGGGCACCGACGGCGTCTCCCTGGACCTGATGCGCCGTGACCGCGCCGCCCCCAACGGCGTGATGGAGTTCATGGTCTCCGAAGTGTGCGCCGCCGCGCCCAAGCTGGGCGTGCGCCGGATCTCGCTGAACTTCGCCGTGTTCCGGTCCGTCTTCGAGGAGGGCGCCCGCATCGGCGCCGGACCGGTCCTCAGGCTCTGGCGCCGCCTGCTGCTGTTCTTCTCCCGGTGGTGGCAACTGGAGGCCCTGTACCGCTCGAACGCCAAGTACCAGCCCGAGTGGTACCCGCGGTTCATCTGCTACGGCGAGCCCGCCTCCCTCGCCCGCATCGGCGTCGCCTCCGGCATCGCCGAGGGCTTCGTGTCCGTACCCTCACTGCGCAAACTCTGGGGAAAGGGGCACCCGAAGCCCGGACAGCGGCCCGCCACCACGCAGGGCCTGCCGTCCTTGACGGCGCTCGGCCTCGAAGGAGGGGAGAAGGCCGGGCCCGCCGTCCCGGGCGCGGACCTGCCCGACCAGTTCCGCGTCCGGCACCGCACACTCGACCGGCTGCGCGCCGCCGGCACCGATCCGTACCCGGTGGGCGTGCCCGCCCCCACCCACGCCCTCGCCGCCGTCCCGCAGGGTCAGGACGTCACCGTGGCCGGCCGGATCATGCTGGTCCGCGACTTCGGCGGCATCGTCTTCGCCGTGCTGCGCGACTGGTCCGGCGACCACCAGATCGCCCTCACGCGCGACGGATCGGGGTCCGCGCTCGACCGGTTCACCGCCGACACCGACATCGGTGACCACATCACCGCCACCGGCCGCGCGGGCCTGAGCGACAAGGGCGAACCCACCGTCTTCGTCACCTCCTGGCAGCTCACCGGCAAGTGCCTGCGCCCGCTGCCCGACAAGCGCCGCGGCCTGACCGACCCCGAGGTCAAGGTCCGCCGCCGCTACCTCGACCTGGTCACCAGCCCCGATGCCCGCGCCGTCGTCCGCATCCGCTCCACCGCCGTACAGGCCCTGCGCCAGGGGCTGCTGGACCGCGGCTACCTGGAGGTCGAGACGCCGATGCTCCAGCAGATCCACGGCGGCGCCAACGCACGGCCCTTCACCACCCACATCAACGCCTACGACCTCGACCTGTACCTGCGCATCGCCCCCGAGCTGTACCTGAAGCGGCTGTGCGTCGGCGGCCTGGAGAAGGTCTTCGAAATGGGCCGCACCTTCCGCAACGAGGGCGTCTCCTACAAGCACAACCCCGAGTTCACGATGCTGGAGGCCTACCAGGCGCACGCCGACTACACCGTGATGCTCGACCTGACCCGGGAACTGATCCAGGGCGCCGCGACCGCCGCGTTCGGCACCCCGGTGGCCCACAAGGACGGCAGGGAGTACGACATCTCCGGCCAGTGGCCGGTCCGGACGGTCCACGGCGCGATCTCCGAAGCCCTGGGGGAGGAGATCGGCCCCGGCACCGAACTCCTGCGGCTGCACCGGCTGTGCGACCGGGCGGGCGTGCCGTACACCCCCGACGACACGCCCGGCGACGTCGTCCTGGAGATGTACGAGCGCCTGGTCGAGGAGCGCACCGAACAGCCCACCTTCTACAAGGACTTCCCGACCGAGGTCTCCCCGCTGACCCGGCAGCACCGCACCGACCCGCGGCTCGCCGAACGCTGGGACCTCGTCGCCTTCGGCACCGAACTCGGCACCGCCTACTCCGAGCTGACCGACCCCGTCGAACAGCGCCGCCGCCTCACCCGACAGTCGCTGCTGGCCGCGGGCGGCGACCCCGAAGCCATGGAACTGGACGAGGACTTCCTCGACGCCCTCGAATACGCGATGCCCCCGACCGGCGGCCTCGGCATCGGCGTCGACCGCACGGTCATGTTCCTCACCGGCCTGACGATCCGTGAGACCCTGCCCTTCCCGCTGGTCCGCCGCCGCTGAAACCTTCACGCACTGGTGTGTACTCGCCCGGACGGGTGCGTTCCTGCCGCCGAACCGGTGTTGTTGTGGTGCGTCGGAGCCCCGCCGGGCGACTGATGGGTCATGCAGAACGATCACTTGTTCACGCGCCGTCGCATGCTGCTGGCCGGGGCCGCCGCGCTGGCGGGCGCCGGGACCGCCGGAGTCCTCATGGCGGGTGGCGGCGAGGAGACCGCCCGCAGCGCCCCGCCCGTCGCCGGACCGCAGGCCCGGCAGGCGCTCAAGTCCTCCGTCTTCCGGCTCCAGCCCCTGACCGGGTACGGCCCGCCGAGCGCCGGGCCACGCCGGCTCAAGGTGCGCAAGGAACCCATCCTGGAGATCTCCGGACGCGGCCGGCAGATGATGCTGACCTTCGACGACGGCCCCAACCCGGACTACACCCCGCACATCCTGAACACCCTCGCCAAGTACGACGTACGGGCGATGTTCTTCGTGTGCGGCGAGTGCGTCGTCGACAACAAGAAACTGGTGGCCCGGATGGCCGAAGAGGGCCATGTCGTCGGCAACCACACCTGGACGCATCCGCTGCTGACCACCCTCAACCGCCGGCAGATCCGCTCCGAGATGGCGCGGACCAGCGATGCCATCGAGGACGCCTACGGGGAGCGGCCCCAGTGGTTCCGCGCCCCCTACGGCGCCTGGAACCGCGCCGCCTTCCAACTGGGCGCCGAGATGGGCATGGAGCCGATGGCGTGGACCATCGACAGCACCGACTGGATGGAGCCCGGCACGAAGACCATCGTCGACCGGGTGGAGAGCGGCGCCGCCCCCGGTGTCGTCGTGCTCTCCCACGACGCCGGGGGCGACCGCTCGCAGAGCGTCAAAGCGATCCGCGAGTACCTGCCGTACCTGATCGACTCGGGCTATCACCTCACCGTGCCGCGCAGACGCCCGACCTGAGCGGCCCGCGCGGGTGCGCCGCCCGCCCGGCCGCGGAATTCAGCCGATCGCGACCAGGCGGGCGAAGACGACGACATTGCCGTCGTAGCCGTTCTGTTTCGAGAAACCGCCGCCGCAGGTGATGACCCGCAGTTCCGGTGTGCCCTTCGAGCCGTACACGCGGTCGCCGGGGAAATTGCTCTTCGAGAAGACCTCGATTCCGTAGACCTCGAACACCGCGGCTTTTGCGTCCTTGCGCACGACCTCGATCCGGTTTCCCTTCTTCAGGGAGCCGAGGCCGTAGAACACGGCCGGGCCCTGTTCGTTGTCGACATGGCCGACGACGACCGCGGTGCCCTTTTCGCCGGGGGATACCGCGCCGGTGAACCAGCCCGCCAGATTCGGGTTCTCCGGCGGCGGCGCGCCCACCCAGCCGTCCGAGGCGAGGCCGACGGGCACGACCGGCGCGTCGACCTGGATCGCGGGGATCCGGACCCGGTCGGCCGCGGAGAACGGCAGCGGGGCGGGGGCCGCGGAGAAGGTGCCCGGTGCGACTCGGGTGTCCGGGGCCGCCGCCGACGCGGGCTGCGGCGGGCCGACGTCGAACTCCCCCGAACCATTCCGAATGAGCGCCAGGCCGGTCAGCAGAACAAGCGCTATGACGCCCCACGGGGCGCGCTTCCTGCGCCGTTCCTCCTCTTCGGCAAACTCGGACAGCTCGGACGCCAGCATTCGTCACCCCTCTCGACGCGGCCGTCGCCACGTCCGTCGCGATGGGAGAACGCTAAGTCCCGCGCGCGCGACGGGCGACGGGGCGGCGGGCGAACGGGTGGCCCGTCGCCTTCCGGGTGCGCCATCCGAGTTGCCGTTCCCAGGAATTTTCTGACGGTCCGTGACCTGCAATAATTTCTGATTGTGTGGATTTCGCTCGGCGTGTTGCCTCACCGGAACGGACCATTCTCGAAATGCGGGCGTGTTCGGGGAGTCTGAGGGTCTTCCCGGGAGGCGTTTTCTCGCCGATCGACCGGGAACAGGACCCGGGGCGCCTCCCGCGGAGGATCACATGCGAAACCAACGTGCCCTGGCGGCAGCGTGCGCAGCGCTCGCCGTGCTCGGGTTCGCCGCCCCTGTGGCCGTCGCGGACGGCATGGGCAACGGGGGCGGCTCGTCCAACGACACAGGGGTCAACGTCGGCTCGGGCACCGGCAACGGCCTCGGCGGCCTCAACGGCACCGGCCACATCGACGGCAACTTCGGCAGAGGGGACGACTTCGGCAGAGGTGACGACCCCGAGGACGAGGACGAGGACTTCGGCAGGGGCGAGGAGTTCGGGCGGGGTGACGGCGGCCTGCGCAATATCGTCTCCGAGCCCCGCGTGATCGCCGTCGGCGGCCGGCTCTTGGCCACCGTCAACGGCTGCCGGGGCGGCGTCATGTCCTCCCGGGCCTTCCGCACCACCTCGCTGACCCCGCTTCGCAACGACGTCTCGCGCGGATTCGTCACCATCGACCCCGGCACCCGTCCCGGCCCGTACGACATCACGGTCGAGTGCAACGGCAGGAGGCTGACCCGTCCGGGTGCCTTCACCGTCCTCGGCGGTGTCAACGGCGGTTTCGGAGGCAGCGTCACCAGTGGCGCCACGCCGGCCGACATGGCGATCGGCGGCGGGCTCGTGGGCTCGGCCCTGATCGCGGGTGGCGTGTACTGGATGAGCCGCCGGAACGAGAAGCGGATCTGACGCCCTGGACGGGCCCGCCGGTGAGCGCCGCGCACCTGAGCAGGTCTTCGCCCCGGTCTCCCGCAGGGAGCCGGGGCGAAGACCTGCTCAGGCCCACTGGCCCCTGATCCGGGGGACTACCCCTTGATGTTCGGGAACAGGTTCAGGAACGGCTGCGCCGTCGCCGCGATGCCCCGGCTGTAGGGAGAGTCGAAGTCCCAGATGAGGAACAGCATGAAGGCGATGGTCGTGGAGAACAGCCCGGCCAGGATCAGCTCCCGCCGGGTGCGCTGGATCTGGAGCGCGAAGACCATGCCGATGGTGATGACGGCCCCGGTGAGCAGTCCCCACCACACCACCGGCGGCATGGTCGGCCCCGTCGCGTCGGCGCGCGCGTTGCGCGCCTGGTCGGCGGCGGCCAGCTGGTCCAGCAGCGGCTGGTAGGCCTGCGCCTCGAAGTCGTTCTTCGGCTGGTAGTCCGTGACGTCATGGCGCAGCTGCGCCAGCAGTTCGCCGCCGCGCGGGGTGACCCGGTCGTGGTCGGTCATCGACTTCCACTCGGTGGTCACGACATGTCCGACGTAGGCGTTGACATCGGCCCGGATCAGGTCGCGGACGTCCGGCGGATAGACCCGGACCCGCTCGGAGATCTCGTGCAGCGCCTGGGCCTCGGCCTGCACATGGTCCTGGGCGGCGCTGCGGGCCTCCCACACGCCCGCGATGGCCAGCCCCAGGACGATGGCGTACACGACCCCGATCCACATCGTCATGTACTCGATGACGTCCGGGGTCTCGTTGGGATCCTCGCCCTCGGCCGCGGTCTTCTTCCGTACGAGGACGATGACGACCACCACGGCGCCCGCCCCCAGCATCGCGAGGACGAGAACAAGCCAATCCGACAACTGGTGCCTCCAGGGGTGAGCGCGTCAGCGCGGGCGCAGCGCCGCGACGGCGACGATCGCGGGAACAGTGATGAGCAGTACGTAGGTGACCGGTGAGGTGTGCCCGGGCGCCGGGTGGCTCGTCGGCCGGGGGTGGTACGCCGGGTAGCTCACCGGGGTCACCGAGGGCCGCGCGGTGGGCCTGGGCGTCGGCCGCGGCTTCGGCTCGGGAGCCGGAGGCGGCGTGGGCGTCGGCCGGGGCGCGGGCGGGGCCGGCACGGGCCGGACGGGCGGCTTCGGTCGCGGCTTCGGCGGAGGTTCGGGCGTCGGCGTCGGCTTCGGCGGCGTCGGCGGAGGAGGAGGCGGAGGCGGTGGCGTCGGCGTGGGCGTCGGCGGGCACGGCGGCGGGGGCGGCGGCGGGGGTGGCTTCGGGTACGGCGGATCGGGCCAGTGGCCGTGGCCGTGGTGGTGGCCATGGTGGTGGTGGTCGTGGCCGTTGTTGTCGTGGCCGCCGGCGACGGCCACCGCCACCGTGCCGTCCGGGCCCGTCGAGGCGTACGCACAGGCGTCGGCCGAGGCGGTGCCGGCCGGGCAGCCCACCAGCGTCCAGGTCAGCGTCAGTAGGGCCAACACCCTTGCGGCGGGCGCGCATCGGGTCACTTCGGGTCCATGCACGACGAGATCATGGGGCGCCGGGCGCGGTCCCATTCCTCCCATACCCAGGTATTGATCCGAACGAGGGACATGGCGCCATGAAAGGTTTGACGGATGGAAGATCCCCATCAGGGGTGAAGAGTCCGGCTGATACGGGTTCCGGCTCGGATTCCCGAAAGAATTTCCCGTCCCCGTTGAACGCCCGGGACCCCGCGGCCCGTACCCATGGCCGTGCGGCGGCACCGGAAGACGCTGCAATATCCAGGCGATGATGGGGAGTTGACGATGAATACCTCCTGGCGGACCGCCTCACTGGTGGCCACGGCCGCCGCGCTGATGGCGTTGACGACGGCGTGCGGCAAGGACAACACCGCCACCCCGGCCTCGGCGGCCCAGAACGTCGGGGCCACGGCGGCGGCGGGCAACTACGGCAGCCCGGGCGCCGCAGCCGGCGCGGGCAACGGCTACGGCGCCGACGGAAGCCAGAGTTCCGCCTCACCGGCCCCGGCCGCGCCCGCGGGCAAGCTGACCGTGGCCGCCAACCCCGATCTGGGCAGCGTGCTGACCGACGGCTCCGGCCTCACCCTGTACCGCTTCGACAAGGACACCGCGAACCCGCCCAAGTCGAACTGCTCCGGCGACTGTGCCACCACCTGGCCGCCGGTGCCCGCCGGCGACGCCACCGCCGGCGCAGGCGTCGACAAGGCGCTGCTCGGCGAGGTCACCCGCGCCGACGGCACCAAGCAGCTCACCATCGGCGGCTGGCCCGCCTACCGGTACGCCAAGGACGTCAACGCCGGCGACGTCAACGGGCAGGGCGTGGGCGGCACATGGTTCGCGCTCGCCCCCAACGGCAAGAAGGCGTCCGTGAACGCCCTGCCCGGCCTGTCCGTCCACAAGGACCCCAAGCTCGGCGACATCATCGTCGACAGGCACGGCATGACGGTCTACCGCTTCCTGAAGGACAAGGCCTGGCCCGAGCCCGTCTCGAACTGCACTGGAGCCTGCCTGGAGAAGTGGCCCGCCGTCGCCCCGGTCAAGGCGGGCGACACCGAAGGCGTGAAGAAGAAGGGCCTGATGGGTTTCACCCGGCCCGACGGGGTCCGGCAGATGACCGTCAACTGCTGGCCCGTCTACACCTTCTCCGGTGACAAGGCGCCCGGAGACACCAACGGTCAGGGCGTGGGCGGCACTTGGTACGCCGTCTCGCCCGACGGAAAGCCGGTGGGCGCGCCGGCCGCATAGATCACCTCCCCAGGTCGGTCACCCGCCCGACCTGCGCGCCACCGAAGGTCCGCCCCCTCCGCACCGCACGGAGGGGGCGGACCGTTGCATGTCCGGCAGCCGTTACGCAGCGGGGTCATACGGACACTTGCCCCAGGTGGTGACCGGGAACGGACGGTCAATTTCCGGTTCAGGTCGCTCCTTTGGCGGGCGATCAGTAGCCTCAGCTCGAACACCGGATCGCCTGTCCCTGTCGCCTACGTCTTGGAGCAGTACATGGAGCGTCCCGCCTGGGCCCCACGCAGCATCGACATCACCGTGCCGAGCGTGTCGCGCATCTACGACTACTACCTGGGCGGTTCGCACAACTTCGAGGTCGACCGGGAGGCGGCCCGCAAGGCGATGGAGTTCATGCCGGGCCTGCCCAAGGTCATGCAGGCGAACCGGGCGTTCATGCGCCGGGCCGTGCGCTTCGCGGCGGCCGAGGGCATCACCCAGTTCCTCGACATCGGCTCCGGCATCCCGACCTTCGGCAACGTCCACGAGATCGCCCAGGGCGCCACACCCGGCGCCCGGGTGGTGTACGTGGACCACGACCCGGTCGCCGTCGCGCACAGCCAGTCGGTGCTGGAGGGCAATGCGGACGCGGACGTGATCGCGGCGGACCTGCGCAAGCCCCAGGAGATCCTCTCCAGCCCCCAGCTCGAGCGCCTCATCGACCTGAATCGGCCAGTGGCCCTCCTGCTCGTTGCCATACTGCACTTCGTGGAAGACACGGACGACCCCTACGGTGCGGTGGCGGAGCTGCGCGCGGCGCTCGCGCCCGGCAGCCTGCTGATCCTCACCCATGCCTCGTACGAGGGAATCCCGTTGCCTCCCGAGCGGGCCGAGGGCGCGGTGGACGTATACAGGGACATTCGCAACCCGCTGATCATGCGCTCGCGCGACGAGATCGCGCGGTTCTTCGAGGGGTACGACATGGTGGAACCCGGACTGGTGCCGATGCCGCTCTGGCGCCCGGACTCGGCGCCGGAGGACGAGGATCCGTACGCCTACTCCGGATTCGGCGGCGTGGGGCGTCCGGCGTGAGCGCGGAACCGGACGGGCCGGAGGACAGACTGCGGCGGCTGACGACGATCTGGAGCCGGGCGGTCTTCCCGGTCACCTCGACGTCACTCACGCGGGCGGAGTTCGAGGAGCAACTCCTGCCGCTCGCCCGCCGCCTGAGCCACCTCCTGCGAGCCCGCAGCTTCGCCGCCGAGGACGCCAAGGCCGTCGGCGCCGCCCTGGTCGGCGCGCACTGCACCGACCCCGAGGCCCTCGCCCGCACCCTGGACTGCATCGACGCCTACCTGGTGCTCTACTGCGGGGAGGACGGCCCCCAGGACGAACTGCGCATGCGCTCCTCGCGGTTGCAGCACGCGATGGCCGCCGGCTACGCGCAGGCGCTGCGTGAGCGCACCCTGGCCGAGCAAGAGGCCATCGCCCAGGCCGCGTTGCAGGCCCAGGGCGTGGTGGCGCAGGCGCTGCACGCGAGCGAGGCCCGCTTCCGCGCGGTCTTCGAGGGCGCCGCCATAGGGATCGGCATCGCCGACCTCGACGGCAACGTGCTCCAGGTCAACGACGCCCTGCTGCGCATGTTCGGGCTCTCCGAGCAGGCCATCCGGCTCCGCCGGGTGCTGGACTGGACCCACCCCGAGGACGCGCCGCAGACCTGGCGGCTCTACGACGAGCTGGTCCGCGGCGAGCGCGAGCACTACCACGTGGAGAAGGCCTTCAACCGGCCCGACGGCACGGTCCTGTGGACCAACCTGACCGTCTCCCTGCTGCGTGACGCCGACGGCGAGCCGCAGTACCAGCTCGCCCTCATGGAGGACACCACCGAGCGCCGGCTGCTCAACCTCCGGCTGCGCTACGAGGCCACGCACGACGCGCTCACCGGCCTACCCAACCGCACCCTGTTCTTCGAGCGGCTGGAGAAGGCCCTGAACGCGGGCGAGGGCCAGCGCTTCGGCCTGTGCTACCTGGACCTGGACGGGTTCAAGACCGTCAACGACAGCCTCGGCCACGCGGCCGGCGACCGGCTGCTGGTGGAGGTCGCCGACCGGCTCCAGTCCTGCGCCACCGCCCCCGGCGAGATGGTCGCCCGGCTCGGCGGCGACGAGTTCGTGGCGCTGACCATCGGCCCCGACACCGAGCGCGAGGTCGACGAGCTCGCCGAACGCATCATGCACGCGCTCGTCACGCCGATCAGCATCGACGGCCGTGACCTCCTGGTGCGGGGCAGCCTCGGCATCGTCGAGGGCCCGGCCGGCGAGCGCACCGCGGCCGAGGTGCTGCGCAGCGCCGACATCACCATGTACCGGGCCAAGTCGGCGGGCGGCAACCGCTCGGAACTCGCCGACCCCGAGGCCGACGCCCGCGTCATCACCCGGCACGGCCTGACCACGGCGCTGCCGACGGCCCTGGAACGCGGCGAGTTCTTCATCGAGTACCAGCCGCTGGTCCACCTCGGCGACGGCAGCGTGCGCGGCGCCGAGGCCCTGGTGCGCTGGCTGCACCCGCAGCACGGCGTCCTCGGCCCCGACCGCTTCATCCCGCTCGCCGAGCACACGGGGCTGATCGTTCCGCTGGGCCGCTGGGTCCTGGAGGAGTCCGTCCGGCAGGCCCGCGAGTGGCGCGAGCGCCACGGCGCCCCGGCGCACGCGGGCCCGCTGCGCATCAACGTCAACCTGTCGCCCTGCCAGCTCTCCCACCCCGGCCTGGTCCAGGACACGGTGGACATCCTCGAACGCACCGGCGTCACCCCGGACTCGCTGTGCCTGGAGGTCACCGAGTCCGCCCTGATCGGCGCCGACGACGACCTGCTCAAACCCCTGCGCCGGCTTGCCGAGATGGGCGTCGACATCGCCCTGGACGACTTCGGCACCGGCTACTCCAACCTCGCCAACCTGCGCCGCCTCCCCGTGAGCATCCTCAAGCTGGACCGCTCCTTCACCCGGGGCATGCAGCAGTTCCCGGCGAACCCCGTCGACCTGAAGATCGTCGAGGGGATCGTCACCCTGGCCCACAGCCTGGACCTCGCGGTGACCGTGGAGGGCGTGGAAACCGGCGCCCAGGCCGAGCAGTTGCGGATACTGGGCTGCGACACGGCCCAGGGCTGGTACTACGCACGTCCGGGCCCGCCCGAGCGGCTGCACGAGCTGGCGCTGGTGGACGCGACGGGCTGAAGTCCGATCCCTCGTGGAGCGCCGCGGTCCGGCCGCGGCCAGGGGCGACTTCAGCGTTCCAGCAGCATCCGCTGCAACTCACGGGCCGCCCGCGGCGGAGCCACGTCGCTGCGGTGTGCCAGCGCGATGGTCCGGTGCAGTCCCGGCCGGGCCAGCGGTGTCACCCTGAGCCCGCGCCCGGACCGGGTGGCGACCATCCGCGGGACGACGGCCACCCCCAGCCCGGCGCGTACGAACTCCAGCACCGCGTCCATCTCGCCGCCCTCCACCGCGAACTCCGGCTCGAACCCGGCCGAGCGGCACGCGGCGACGGTCAGCTCGCGCAGGTCGTACCCGTGCCGGAACATCACCAGCCGCGCGCCCTCCAGCTCGGCGATGCCGATCACGCGCCTGCCCCGGCCCGGCGCGGGCGCCTCTGGTGAGGACACCACCACCAGCTCCTCGCGCAACAGCTCCACCGTGGTCAGCGCGGGCGCGGGCGAAGGCAGCGGGAGAACGATCAGGGCGAGGTCCAGGGCGCCGCGGGCCAGATGCCGGACGAGGTCGTGCGAGCCGCCCTCCTCGATCAGCAGCTGGATGCCCGGATAGCGGTCGTGGAAGGCGCGCAGGACGTCCGGCAGCAGACCGGTGCACAGACTCGGCGTGGCCCCCAGGCGGACCCGGCCGCTGCGCAGCTGCACCAGCTCCTGCACCTCGTGCCGGGCGGTGTCCGTGTCCGCGAGGATCCGCCGGGCCAGCGGCAGCAGCGCCTCGCCCGCGTCGGTGAGCGTGATGTTCCCGCGCGCCCGCAGGAACAGTTCCGCGCCCAGCTCCCGCTCCAGCGCCTTGATCTGCTGGGACAGTGACGGCTGGGCGACATGGACCCGCTCGGCGGCCCGGGTGAAGTGCCGGGTCTCGGCGACGGCCACGAAGTACTGGAGCTGCTGGAACTGCACCAAGCCAGAATAGCCTGAGCCTATGGAAACAAGCTGCACCATGTCTTGGACCGATCCGGTCACCTGGCCCTAGCTTTTCTGCCATGGCTCTGGCAACGCTGACGGACCGACGGCCGTCCATGGCGCGCACGATGTGGGACAGCACCGTCGGCAAGGTCAACCACCTCAACGTCCTGCCGCAGGGCGGCCCCGAGCGGGAGACCCGGGTGCCGGAAGACGGGCAAGCGGTAGTCGCCCGATGAACGTTCGCCCAGGGACGGCGGACGGGCGGGGCCGGGAGTGGTGCTCATCCCCGGCCCCGTCTGGTTTTCGCCGTTCAAGATCTGGTTTTCGCCGTTCAACAAGCGCACATCCAGGCTCCTGACACCGGTCACGCGCAGGCCAACCGGCATCGGAAAAACAGGAGGAGCAGACCGGACCGCCGGACTGCCCCTCCTGCCGATCCCGGCCCGTGACCATGGAGAGAGCCATGACCGGCATCACCACGCTCGACCGCCCCGCGCAGCCCGCGCCACCCGCCCGCTACACCGTCTCCCTCGCCCGTGACGAGGCCGACGTACGAGCGGCGCAGCGGCTGCGGCACGACGTCTTCGCCGGGGAGATGGGCGCCCTGCTGACCACCCCGCAGCCTGGCCACGACGTCGACGCCTTCGACGCGTACTGCGACCACCTGCTCGTCCGTGACACCACGACCGGCCAGGTCGTGGGAACCTACCGGCTGCTGCCGCCGGAGCGAGCCGCGGTCGCCGGCCGGCTGTACTCGGAAGGCGAGTTCGAGCTGGGCGCGCTGGACCCGATCCGGCCCGGCCTGGTCGAGGTCGGCCGCTCCTGCGTCCACCCCGACCACCGCGACGGCGCCGTCATCGGCCTGATCTGGGCCGGCATAGCCCGCTACATGGTCGACCGGGGCCACGAGTGGCTGGCCGGCTGCTGCTCCGTCCCGCTCGCCGACGGCGGCACCCTCGCCGCGGCAACCTGGGAGCGGGTGCGCGAGAAGCACCTCGCCCCGGCCGAGTACCGGGTACGGCCCCTGCTGCCCTGGGTCCCGGACGTCGAGGCCCCTGCCGGCCGCATGGAACTTCCCGCGCTGCTGCGCGGCTACCTGCGCCTCGGAGCCTGGGTGTGCGGCGAGCCCGCGCACGACCCCGACTTCGGGGTCGCCGACCTGTACGTGCTGCTGTCGATGCGCCGGGTCAACGCCCGCTATCTGCGGCACTTCCTCTCCCTCGTGCCCGCCTGATGAGCGCCTGGCTGCCCGCCGCGCCCTGCACCCCGGGCGCCTGTCTGGAGCCGGCCCCGGCCACGGTGGCCGTACCCCGGGCCGTGCTCCGGCTGCTCACGGTCGCCGTCCTGGTGCTGACCGGGATCGTGCTGTCGCCGCTCGGGCGCCGGGTCCCCGCCGACTGGCTCAGGCGCTGGTGCCGCATGATCGTGCGGGCCGCTGGCGTCCGGGTCCGCGTCACCGGGGACACCGCACCGGACGGCGGGCTGCTGCTGGTCGCCAACCACATCTCCTGGCTGGACATTCCGCTGCTGGCCGTCGTACGCCCCGCCCGCATGCTCGCCAAGACCGAGATCCGGCAGTGGCCGGTGGCGGGCGCGCTCGTCGCGCGCGGCGGGGCCCTGTTCATCGAGCGCGACCGGCTGCGCGCACTGCCCGACACGGTCGCCCGGATCGCGCAGGCGCTGCGGTCGGGCGCGGCCGTGGTCGCCTTCCCCGAAGGCAGCACCTGGTGCGGGCGCGCCCGGGGCACCTTCCACCGGGCCGTCTTCCAGGCCGCACTGGACGCGGGCGTTCCGGTCCAGCCGGTGCTGCTCAGCTACCGGCAGCCGGGCGGCGCCCCGAGCACCGCAGCCGCCTTCGTCGGCGAGGACACCCTGCTCGCCTCCCTGTGGCGGGTGGCCCGCGCCCGGGGCCTGACCGCCGAGGTGGAGGTACGCCCGCTGATCCGGCCTGGCGCCCACCCCGACCGCCGCACCCTCGCCCAGGCCGCCGAGCCGGTCACCCCCGGGCCGGCCTGGACCCACGAGGCCCTGACGACTCCGCGCCCGCCTCTCGGCGCCGGTGTGCCGGCGTGACCCGCGCCGGGTTCCGGGCGGGCGGGGGTGAGCCGCGCTGACTTTCGGGCCGGCGGGGTGACCTGCGCCGGCTGCCGGGCTTTGCGCGACCCGCGTTGGCTTCCGGGCGGGCGGCGTTGCCCGTGTCGGCCGTCGGGCCGGCGGCGTGGCCTGTGCTGTACGCCGGGCTCATGGCGTGGTCCGTGTCGGCTCTCGGCTGACGGGGTGACCTGTGCCGGCTTTCGGGCCGGCCACGTGACCCGCGCCGGGTAGCGGGCTCACGGCGCGACCCGCACTGGCTCCAGGGCCGGCAGTGTGACCCGCACCGTACGCCGGGCTCACGGCATGCCCCGCGCCGGCTGCCGGGATCTCGCGGCATGACCCAGGTCGGCTGCCCGGATCTCACGGCATGACCCGCGCCAGATAGGGCGCCGTAGCGCTGCCCGCCGCCTGTGCCACCTCTGCCGGTGGGCCGGACGCGACGATCCGGCCGCCGCGGTCGCCGCCGCCGGGTCCCAGGTCGATCACCCAGTCGGCGCCCGCGACCACCGTCATGTCGTGCTCGACCACCACGACCGTGTGCCCGGCGTCGACCAGCCCGTGCAGCCGGTCCATCAGCACCTCCACGTCGGCCGGATGCAGCCCGGTCGTCGGCTCGTCCAGGAGGTAGAGGGTGTGGCCGCGGCGACCGCGCTGCAGCTCGCTCGCCAGCTTGATCCGCTGCGCCTCCCCGCCGGACAGCTCGGTGGCGGGCTGGCCCAGGCGCAGATAGCCGAGGCCGACGTCGAGCAGCGTGCCGAGGCTGCGGGCCGCGGCCGGGGTGTCCGCGAAGAAGGCCGCCGCGGCCTCCACCGTCAGGTCGAGCACCTCGGCGATGTTCCGTCCCCGGTACGTCACCTGGAGCGTCTCCGGGTTGTACCGGGCGCCGCCGCAGTCCGGGCAGGGCGCGTACGTGCTCGGCAGGAACAGCAGCTCCACGCTGACGAAACCCTCGCCCTGGCAGGTCTCGCAGCGCCCTCCCGCCACGTTGAACGAGAACCGCCCGACGCCGTACCCGCGCCCGCGCGCCTCGTCCGTGCCCGCGAACTCCTTGCGGACGACGTCGAACAGGCCCGTGTACGTCGCCAGGTTGGAGCGCGGGGTGCGCCCGATCGGCCGCTGGTCCACCCGCACCAGCCGGTCGACCCCCGGCACGTCCTCCGTCAACTCCCCGATGAGCGTGGACTTTCCGGAACCGGACACGCCGGTCACCGCGGTGAACGTACCGACCGGGAAGCGCGCCGACACCTCGCGCAGGTTGTGCCGGGTCACCGGACCCACCGTCAACCAGCCGCGTGGCTCACGGACTTCACGCGCCGGGCCGGGTGACTCGTCGAACAGGAAGACCGCCGTCGCCGAGTCCGCGACCGACGCCAGCTCGGCCACCGGCCCGCTGTACAGCACCCGCCCGCCGTGCTCGCCCGCGCCGGGGCCCACGTCCACCAGCCAGTCGGCGCCGCGTACCACCTCCAGGTGGTGCTCCACCACGAACACCGTGTTACCCGCCGCCTTCAGCCGCTCCAGCACGGTCAGCAGCGCCTCGGTGTCCGCCGGGTGCAGTCCTGCCGACGGCTCGTCCAGCACGTACACCACGCCGAACAGACCCGAGCGCAACTGGGTGGCGAGCCGCAGCCGTTGCAGCTCACCCGCCGACAGGGTCGGGGTGGAGCGGTCCATGCTGAGGTAGCCGAGGCCCAGTTCGACGACGGGGGTGATGCGGGACTTCAGGTCGTCCGTGAGGACCCGGGCGGTCTCCGTGGTTCCGTGCAGCAGTCCGGCCAGGCCGGTCAGCGGCATGGCCGCCAGCTCCGCGATGGTGTGACCCCCGAAGGTCACCGCCAGTGCCTCGGGCCGCAGCCGGCTGCCGCCGCAGGCCGGACAGGGCGCGCTGGTCAGGAAGCGTTCCGCCTTGGCCCGCAGCGTGGGGGACTTGGTGTCCGAGTACGTCTTCATGACGTACCGGCGGGCGCTCATGTACGTGCCCTGGTACGGCCGTTGGATCCGGTCGGCGTCCCGGACGGGGTGCACGGTGACGACCGGCTGCTCGTCCGTGAACAGGATCCACTCCCGCTCCTCGGCGGGCAGTTCGCGCCAGGGCCGGTCCACGTCGTGGCCGAGCGTGTCCAGGATGTCGCGCAGGTTCTTGCCCTGCCAGGCGCCCGGCCAGGCGGCGATCGCGCCCTCGCGGATCGACAGCGAGGCATCCGGGACCAGCAACTCCTCGGTGGTGCGGTGCACTTGGCCGAGCCCGTGGCACTCCGGGCAGGCACCCGTCGGCGTGTTCGGCGAGAACGCGTCCGAGTCGAGCCGTTCGGCACCGGGCGGATAGTCACCGGCACGCGAGTACAGCATGCGCAGGGAGTTGGAGAGATTGGTGACGGTGCCCACCGAGGAGCGCGAGGTGGGGGCCGAACGGCGCTGCTGCAGCGAGACCGCGGGCGGCAGCCCGGTGATCTCGCCGACCTTGGGCGCCCCGACCTGGTGGATCAGTCTGCGCGCGTACGGCGCGACCGACTCGAAGTAGCGCCGCTGGGCCTCGGCGTAGATGGTGCCGAACGCCAGGGACGACTTCCCCGAGCCGGACACCCCGGTGAACACGGCCAGGACGTCCCGCGGGATGTCCACGTCGACGCCCTTGAGGTTGTGCTCGCGGGCACCGCGAACGCGGACGTAGGGGTCGTGCGGGTCATGTGGGCTGTGCATAGAGACGCAACCCTATCCGCGCCCGTGCGCTGCTACCGCGGAGGGTTGTCCGTGTCCCGCAGCTGCTCCTTCAGCTTGTCCGGTACGGACATGGCAGCCCTCCTCGTCGCTTGAGGCTTTCCTCCCAGGGTCACCGGGCCCGGCGGGGTCCGCATCTCGGGCCGGTTCAGCGGCCCGGCGCGAACAGGGCGGCCAGCCGCCGGTAGGAGCCCAGCAGCGCGTCACGGTCGTACGTGCTGGTGGTGACGAGGACCTCGTCGGCTTCCGTCTCCTTCAGCACCGCCTCCAGCTCGTCGGCGACCTGCTCCTCGGGGCCCGCGATGTGTCCGGCGAGCCCGGACTCGTAGAAGCCGCGTTCCTTCGCGGTCATCGTGCGGGCCGCCAGTTCCTCGGCGGGGGACAGCGGCGGGAAGGTGCCGTGGGTGCGGGAGTACGCCATGGACCAGGCCTCCGGGGCCAGCAGCCGGTGCACCGCCTCGGGGGTGTCGGCGACGGCGACCGTGCCGGAGATCACGACGTAGGGCTCGTCCGCCCAGGGGGAGGGGCGGAACAGGGAGCGGTACTGGTCGATGCCGCGCAGCAGCTTCTCGCGGCCCCGCAGATCGCCGATGACCATGGGCAGGCCGGCGCGGGCCGCGATCCGCGCGCCCTCGCCCATGGCCAGCACGAACGGCGGGACCCTGAGGCCCTCCGCCGGGCGGGCGTGTGCCCCGGTCGGCGAGGTGCCCTCGAACCAGCCCAGCAGCTCGCCGAGCTGGGCCGCGAAGTCCTCGGCGTCGCCCTTGTCCCGGCCGAGCGCCCTGCGTACCCCGTCCGTGAAGCCCACGGAACGGCCGAGCCCCATGTCGATCCGGCCCGGGAAGAGCGACTCCAGCACCCCGAACTGCTCGGCCACCACGAGCGGTTGATGGTTGGGCAGCATGACTCCGCCGGTGCCGACCCGGATCGTGCGGGTCGCGCCGGCCACGGCGGCGGCGAGCACGGTCGGCGCCGACCCGGCGACCCCGGGCACGCCGTGGTGCTCGGACACCCAGAAGCGGTGGTAGCCGAGCGCCTCCGCCTCTCGCGCCAGCGCGACGGTGTTCCGCAGCGCCTCGCCGGGCGGGTGCCCCTCGCGGGTGCGGGAACGGTCGAGGACGGAGAACCTGGTCCGGGCGATCACTGCGCTGCTCACGCAGGGTTCAACACCGTGGCGCGCGGGTGATTCCCGCCGCCCCCGGTTCCCGCCACAACCGGGCGCCCGCGATTCCGGTCACAACCGGGCGCCGGCGTTCCCTGTCACGATCGGGCGCTGGCTAGTGTGGTCCGGTGACCGACAGCAGTAAGCGACCGCTCGCCGTGTTCGACCTGGACAACACCCTCGCCGACACGGCCCACCGGCAGCACTTCCTGGAGGGCAGGCGGCGCGACTGGGCCGGTTTCTTCGCCGCCGCCCCGGACGATCCGCCGCTCGCGGTGGGCGTGGCGCTGGCCCTGGACAGCGCCCGGGAGTGCGAGATCGTCTACCTCACCGGCCGCCCCGAGCGGTGCCGGCGCGACACGCTGGACTGGCTCGCGGCACACGGGCTGCCCAAGGGCGACGTCCATATGCGGGACAACGGCGACCGCAGGCCCGCCCGGTTCACCAAGCTGGAGCTGCTGCGCCGGCTCGCCCGGGACCGCGAGATCCGTGTCCTCGTCGACGACGACGAGCTGGTCTGCGACGACGCCGAGCGCGCCGGGTTCACGGTCGTACGGGCCCGCTGGAGCGCTAAGTCGGCCGTTCTGGAGGAGGCCCAGGAGCGAGAGGGCCGGACCTGAGGTCCTACGCGCTAGGTCCTACGCGCTGTCCTCGATGCGGAAGCCCACCTTCAGGCACACCTGCCAGTGCTCGATCTGGCCGTCCGTGAGCTGACCCCGGACCTGGGTCACCTCGAACCAGTCCAGATTGCGCAGCGTCTGGCCGGCCCGGGCGATGCCGTTGCGGATGGCCTGGTCGACGCCCTCGTGAGAGCTGCCGACGATCTCCGTGACCCGGTAGGTGTGGTTCGACATGAGGGTGCTCCTCTCCTCCGTGACCGGGGTGTCACGCCGTACTCCACCGTGCCCCATGACCGCCCCGGCCGCACGGCGTCGCGGTCGTATCGGCGCGCGCATGCCAGAGCCCATGCCAGACAGAACAGGACCCCTCGTGAGACGTCGTCTGCTCGCCCTCGGCTGTGTCACCGCCACCCTTGTCAGCGCCTGCGGGGTCCTCCCGGGCGGGCACGGGCGGCACACCGTGACCGTGTGGCTGATGAAGGACAGCGCCTCCGCGGACTTCCTCCGGCGCTTCACCGAGGACTTCGAGCGCACCCACAAGGACCTGCGTCTCGACATCCGCATTCAGGACTGGACCGGCAGGGCGGCCAACTCGCCGACCTGACGCTGGAGTCGGTGCGCGACTGGGACAGGCACAAGTGGCTGCCCGGCCTCGCCGAGCCCGGCATGGACGGCAACAGCCAGTACGGCATCCCCTGGTACGCCGCCAACCGCGTCGTCATCTACCGCAAGGACCTGTTCGAGGCGGCCGGCATCACCCGCCCGCCGCGCACCGGCGAGGAGTGGCTCACCGACACCGAGAAGCTCAACTCCGGTGAACACCAAGGCATTTATCCTGCCGGGCAGGACTGGTACACCCTCTCCGGCTTCATCTGGGACGAGGGCGGTGAACTGGCCCGGCAGCAGGACTACGAATGGCGCGGCACCCTGGACACCCCGGCCGCGCTGCGCGGCATGGACTTCTACCAGCGGCTCCAGGTACTCGGCCGCGGGCCCGTGGATGCTGACGAGGAACACCCGCCCCAGGCCGGGGTGTTCGCGGGCGGCAAGGTCGCGCAGATCGTCGCCGTACCCGGGCTCGCCCAGGCGATCGTGCGGCAGAACCCCGGGCTCAAGGGCAAGCTCGGCTTCTTCCCGGTGCCCGGCGGGACCGCCGGCCGGCCCGGCACCGTCTTCACCGGCGGCTCCGACCTCGTCGTCCCGCGCAACACTGAGGACCAGTTCGCCGCGACCGCCGTCGTCGGCGCGCTCACCGGCGCCAAGTGGGACACCGAACTCGCCCGCGCCATGAACTACGTGCCGAACAAGAGCACGCTGGCGGGCGCGGTCGCCGGGGAGGAGGGGGTCGCCGCCATGGCGGCGGGCGCCGCGCGCGGCCGGGCGACCCCCAACACTCCTCAGTGGGCCGACGTCGAGGCCGACAACCCGATCAAGGAGTACATGACCAGGGTGCTGACCGGGGCGGACCCGGCGACGGAGGCCCGCCGCGCCTCCCGCAGGATCACCGCGGCGCTCAATCCCGTCGGCTGACCGGGCCCGCCCCGGCTCACCGGGCCACGCTCAGCGACAGCGCGAACCTGCCCTCCGCGTCGGTCCACCAATGGGTCAGCTCAAGCCCGGCCTCGGCAAGTTCGGCAGTCGCGCTTTCCTTGCGGAACTTCGCCGACACCTCGGTGCGCATCTCCTCGCCCGCCGCGAAGTGCACGGCGAGGTCCAGCGCGGGCACCTTCACGGCCTGCGCGGTGCGCGAGCGCAGCCGCATCTCGACCCACTCCTGCTCCGGGTCCCACAACGCCACGTGGTCGAAGGCGTCGGGGTCGAAGTCGGCGCCCAGTTCGCGGTTGACGACGGCCAGCACGTTCTTGTTGAACGCGGCCGTCACCCCGGCCGCGTCGTCGTACGCCCGGACCAGGACGCGCTCGTCCTTGACCAGGTCCGTGCCGAGCAGCAGCCCGTCGCCCGGGGCGAGCAGCTTCCGTACGGAGGCCAGGAACTCGGCCCGCTCGGCGGGCAGCAGGTTGCCGATCGTGCCGCCGAGGAAGGCCACCAGGCGCGGCCCGGGCGTCTCGGGCAGCGCCAGGGGCGCGGTGAAGTCGGCGATCAGCGCGTGCACGTCCAGGCCCGGCCGCTCCGCGATGAGTGCCCGCCCGGCCTGGGTGAGCGCGCTCTCGCTGACGTCGACCGGGACGTACGCGGCAAGCCGGGGCAGCGCGTCGATCAGATAGCGGGTCTTCTCCGAGGAGCCTGAGCCCAGTTCGACCAGGGTGCGGGCGCCGCTCGCGGCGGCGATCTCCCCGGACCGGGTGGCCAGGATCTCCCGCTCGGCGCGCGTGGGGTAGTACTCGGGCAGCTCAGTGATCTGCTCGAACAGCTCGCTGCCGCGCGCGTCGTAGAACCACTTGGGCGGCAGCCACTTCGGGCGGACGGTGAGGCCGTGCCGGACGTCGGCGCGCAGCGCGGCGTCGGTCGCGTCCTCGGGCAGGGTGCGGGTGACTCGCAGGGGACTCACGTACAGGGCTCCTTCGGGGATACGGACGCCGGGTCCTCCAGCGGCGTGAGCAGCACGCCGGCGCGACTCGCGGTGAGCACGGTGCGGTCGGGGACCTCCTGCCAGAGCGGGTCGTCGTCGTACGGCTCCGAGGCGACGACCGTGCAGCGGCCCGGTTCCGTGCGGTGCCAGAGGCTGTCGCCCCAGGCGGTGGCGGCGATCGTCTCGCCGTCGGTGAGCAGGAGGTTCAGGCGCGAGGCGGGCGCCGCCTCGGCCAGCTGCTGAACCGCTTCGCCGAGGGCGTGGGCGGGCTCGTCGCCCAGGCGCAGCCGGTGCAGCACCAGCGCCCAGACGAACGCCGAGTCGGTACGCGCCTCCAGCGACAGCAGGTCGACCGGGGGCAGCGCGGACACCAGGGGCGCCGCCGACTGCGGCCAGCCCGCGATCGAGCCGTTGTGGCTGAACAGCCACCGCCCGTCCGCGAACGGTGCCGCCGCGGCCTCGCCGTCCGCGCCCGCCACGGTCGCGTCGCGTACGGCGGCGAGCACGGCACCGGAGCGCACCACGCGCGCCAGGTCGGCGAAGGACAGGTCGGCCCAGATCGGCCCCGACCGGCGGTAGCGGGCCGGCACCGGATCGCCGGGGGCGTACCAACCGACCCCGAAACCATCGGCGTTCACGGTCCCGTACCGCTGTCGGCGCGGCGCCCACGACTGGCGGTACAGGCCGTGCGGGGGATCCACCAGGAGCCCGCCGAGCGGCTCCTCCGGTCCCAGATAGGCGAGATGACGGCACATCAGGCACTCTCCGAGCGGGCGGTGCGGAACCCGGAGAAGATCTGCCGCCGGATCGGGTAGTCCCAGTTGCGGAACGTGCCCCGGCAGGCCACCGGGTCCACGGCGAACGAACCGCCGCGCAGCACCTTGTACTCGGGGCCGAAGAACACCTCCGAGTACTCCTTGTACGGGTACGCCGTGAAGCCCGGGTACGGCAGGAAGTCGCTCGCCGTCCACTCCCACACGTCGCCGATCAACTGCCGTACACCGAGCGGGGATTCACCGGCCGGATAGCTGCCGGTCGGGGCGGGCCGCAGATGCCGCTGGCCGAGGTTGGCGTGTTCCGGCGCCGGGTCGGCGTCGCCCCACGGGTAGCGCCGGGAGCGGCCGGTGGCCGGGTCGTGGCGGGCGGCCTTCTCCCACTCCGTCTCGGTGGGCAGCCGGCGCCCGGCCCAGCGGGCGTACGCGTCGGCCTCATACCAGCACACGTGCAGCACCGGCTCGTCGGGCGGGACCACCTCCGTGACCCCGAAGTGCCGGCGCAGCCACTGGCCGCCGTCCCGGCGCCAGAACAGCGGTGCCGTGATCGCGTGCCGCCGGATGTGCGCCCAGCCCTCCGGCGTCCACCAGCGCTCGGTGTCGTACCCGCCGTCCTCGATGAACGCCTGGTACGACGCGTTCGTCACCGGTGTCGTGTCGATCCAGAACGGCGCCACCTCCCGCTGGTGCGCGGGGCGTTCGTTGTCCAGTGCCCACGGCTCGGTGGAGGTGCCCATGGTGAACGGCCCGCCGGGGACCAGGACTTCGGCCGGGCCCCGGAACGGGGGAGCGGGCTGCGGGTCGGGCGCGGTCAGGGCCTGGGGGCCCTTGCGGAGCTGATGGGTGATCAGCATGGTCTCGTCGTGCTGCTGTTCGTGCTGCGCGATCATCCCGAAGGCGAAACCGGCCGCGGTGAGCCGGGTGCCGTGGAAGTCCGCGCCCTCCAGCAGGTCCAGGGCCCGGCCGCGCACCTCGGCCGCGTAGCGGCGGGCCTCTTCGGGCGGCAGCAGCGGCAGCGTGGGGCGCTCGGAACGCGGGTGCTCGAAGGCGTCGTACAGGCTGTCGATCTCCGGGCGCATCGCCTCCCGGCCGCCGACCGCCCGCAGCAGCCACAGCTCCTCCTGGTTGCCGATGTGCGCGAGGTCCCACACCAGCGGGGACATCAACGGCGAGTGCTGTGCGGTGAGTTCGGGCCCCTCGACACAGCTGGTGAGCAGGGTGGTGCGGGCGCGGGCGGTGGTGAGCGAGTCGAGCGCGCGCTTCCGGAGGGCCTCGACGTCGGTGTCGAGGCCGGCTGCGACATCGGTCTCGATACCGTGTTCGGGGGCGGTCATGTGCGGATGTCCTTCCCATGGGCGGTGCCGGTACCGCTCACTTGGTCCAGCAGGTCGTCGGCAGGGCAGCGGGCCCGGACGACATAGCGGTCGAGGAACGCCGCGACGGCGTCCGTGACTTCGGGCGTGGCGCCGATCCGGGGCAGGGCCTCCAGGGCGGCCGAGAAACAGGCGACGGCGGCCTCGTGCAGTTCCCGGTCGGCGAGGCCGTGTCGGGCCGCTTCGGTCCACAGGGGATTGTGCGGCGCGGGGCGGCCGAGGGTTCGCTCGGCCAGCGGCTTCACCGTCCGGTACGCCGTCTCGGCGGCCTCCGGGTCGTCGAACAGTGCCGCCGTCACCGCGAGCGGCACGATCCAGCCGTCGTCGCCGGGCTGCGCGTCGATCATGCGAAGTTCCAGGTGACCGCGCGGTCTGACCGGCGGGAACAGCGTCGTGAGGTGGTAGTCGAGGTCCTCCCGCGCCGGCGGGCGGGGCGCCCCGGACCGGGTCCAGTCACGGAAGGTGAGGCCCTCGGGCACGTCCCAGGGGCCGCCGTCGCGCCGTACGCACATCACCGGGGCGTCCAGCGCGTGCCGGGCCCAGGCGGACCGGGGCTCGCCGTCCAGCGGGGGCGCGCCCGCCCGGCCGGGGCCGATCTCCGTCCACCACAGCTGCCGGCTGGACAGCCAGCCTGTGGGCCGCCCTCCGGCCAGCGGGGAGTTGGCGAACGCGGCCACCAGCACCGGGCCGAGCTGGTGCGCGAGCCACCAGCGCCGTACGTGCCCGAGCGGGCCGGGCTCCTCGTGGCCGGCGTCCACGCAGACCTGGACGGAGGCCGAGCTGCACATCATGCGGCGGCCGGCCGCGCCGGTGCGGTCGAGGCAGGTCTCCAGGGCGTCGTAGCGCGGTGCGCGCAGGAACCGGCGGGGCTCGTGCCAGGGGTCGTTGCCGAAGCCGACGAGACCGAGCTCGTCCTTCGCGAGGACCGCGCGGACGGCGTCCAGGTCGGCGGAGACGGTACCGATGCACTCCATCAGGGAGGCGGCGGGCGGCGAGCTCAGCTCCAGCTGACCGCCGGGTTCGACGGTGAGCGCCGACCTCAGGGGCACGGTACGCAGCGTGGCGTAGGCCGCTTCGAGTCGTTCGGGTGTCACGGGGAGCCGCGGTCGCCGCGGCTCATGAACGAGCCATTCCACTTCGACCCCGAGGAACCGGGGTGGTCCGGTCTTGAAGCAGATGCCCTTGACCAGGGCCTCCACCTCGGCCTCCGTGACGGCGGTGCGGTGCCCCGTACAGTCGCCGCCTTTGCTCGTTGAGCCTGATGAATCAGACATGTAGGGATCCTCCTGAGATTCCACCATGCCATCGGCCCGGTTCCGGATGAGCCGGGCAAACACTCGTCCCACCCAAGACCCTCGCGCCGTTTCGCACAAGAGTGCCCCTCGGGACGTCCGGAGTCGGTCATCTCCGTTTCCTTGTGCGTTCCGGGACTGTTCCGCGGTGTTCAGGAGTCCGGGAAACTCCGTTGCACCGTCTGTCCAGCATCACCCACGATGCGTACATGAGCACGGCGGAGGAAGCCGCACGGGCCGCGCTCGTGGCGCCCACGGGGGTGGTGCCATGAGCGCGCGCCTGTGCGGTTTCCGCTGCTCAGAGAGGGGATACGACGGTCTCGGCGCGCCTCAGGTCCAGCCGTAGCGCTCGTGCAGCCGCTGCCGGACGAGGTTGAACCGCATGCGGTCCAGCGCGCACGCCTCCCGTCGCATGCCCTCCTCGTGCAGCCGCAGGACGCGGTCCACGTCCACCCAGGAGTCCCGGCCCGTCCGGTCCCAGGGCCCGCTGCCGATCGCCACCCAGTCGCGATCGCGATCGTGTTGCTTGCTGGAAAGCTGCACCGCGAGGAAGGTGCCCGCCGCCTCCCGGGCGACGACCAGCACCGGGCGGTCCTTGCCCCGGCCGTCGTTCTCCTCGAACGGCACCCAGGTCCAGACGATCTCCCCGGGATCGGGGTCGCCGTCATGGGCGGGGGAGTACTCGGTGCGCACCCGGCCGACCTCGTGCGGATCGGCCTCGGTGGTGGCGTGGGGGCCGTGGCGGCCGGGGACGTTCTCATCGGTAGACGTAGTCACGGGGGGCACCCTAGTGGCCCGCACGAGGGGGACAACGGGCGCCCGGCGTACGGCCGGGGGCCCGGTGACGGGCCCCGGCCGCGGGGAGGGCATCGGCAGGTGAGTCCTCCTGCTCCGCCTAATTCCCCTGCTGGTCCTCCTGTTCCACCGGCACCTTCTGCGGCGGCGGGGTCGCCGCCCCGTTGATCGAGGGTGAAGTGCCGTTCTGCGCCTGGCCGTTCTGGTTCATCGAGGACAGCAGCTGGCGGGCCAGGCCGAGGCCGGTGCCGCCCATGGTGAGCGCCTTCGCGAACAGCTCCGCCATGCCGTCGGCGCCGTTGAGCAGCACCATGTTGTCCACGTTGCCGAACGCGGACGCGCCCGCCTGGACGATCTCCGGCCACTTCTCCGCGAGTTGCTGGGCGACGACCGCCTCCTGGTTCTCGGCGAGCGCGGCGGCACGGGCCTTGATGGCCTCCGCCTCCGCCAGACCCTGCGCCTTGGTCGCCTCGGCCTCCGCCAGCCCCCTCGCCTGCGCGGCGGCGGCCTCGGCCTCACCGGTCGCCCGGGTCGCCGCGGCGGTCGCCGCACCCCGGGTCTTGGTCGCCTCGGCCTCGGCGCCCGCGGCCGTCTTGACCCGGGTCGCCTCGGCCACCGCGGCCAGCTCCGTCTCCTTCGCCTTGGCCTGCGCCGCCGAGATCCGCGCGTCGCGCTCGGCCTCGGCCAGCGTGCGCTTCTCGTACGCCTTGGCGTCCGCCGGCTTGCGGACGTCCGCCTGGAGCTGCTGCTCGCGCCGGTGCGCCTCCAGCTCCGCGACCCGCGTCTCCTGGACGACGACCTCCTGCCGGGCGGCTGCGTCGGCGAGCGGACCGGCCTGCTGGGCCTTCGCCGCCGCCTTGTCCCGCTCGGCCTGGTAGCCGGCCTGCAGGATCTCGCTGTCCCGGGTCGCTTCCGACATCCGGGCCGCCGCCTGCTGTTCCGCCTCGGTGGCGAGCCGGTTCGCCTCCGCCTGCGCGATGCGCGCGTCCCGCTGGACGGCCGCAGCGTGCGGCATCGCCAGGTTCTGGATGTACCCGGTCGGGTCCTCGATCTCGTGGATCTGCAGCGAGTCGACGATCAGGCCGAGCTTCTCCATCTCCGTACCGCAGGCCGCCCGGGTCTGGCCCGTCAGCTTCTCCCGGTCGCGGATCATGTCCTCGACCGTCAACCCGCCCACGATGGACCGGAGATGACCGGCGAAGACGTTGTGCACCCGCTCCGACATCAGCCGCTGCTGGTCCAGGAAACGGCGGGCGGCGTTGGCGATCGACACGAAGTCGTCGCCGACCTTGAAGATGACCACGCCCCGCACCTTCAGCGGAATGCCCTGGTGCGTCACGCAGTCCACGTGCAGTTCGGTCTCGTTCAGGTCCAGGGAGAGCCGGCGCACCGCCTGCACACCGGGCAGCACCAGCGTGCCGCGCCCGGTGACGATGCGGAAGCCCATGCCCTCCTCCAGGCCCTCGGTGCGGTGGTTGGACCCGGAGATGATGAGCGCCTCGTTCGGCTCGGCGACCCGCCACATCAACTTGAACAGACCGATCACTACGAGGACGGCAACGACGACCGCCCCCGCTACGACGCCGACAACCATCGGCATACGCCCCCTTTGCATGGTGCCCGTTCGGCACCGAACGAAGGGAGTGTGCGCCTGTGCAAGCCCCGGGTGAAGACGCTGACGAATCCTTGTTGCAATCTTGATGCGCGTGGTCTCACCTGCGACGGAGCTTGCTCAACTGTCACAGCGGACGTGCTCAGTTGTCGTACGCCGCCGTCACATACACCGTTCTCGGCGGCAGGTAGTCCACCACCATCACCACCGTGCCCGGTGCCAACCGGCCCGTGCCGTCGGCCGGGTAGGCGAGGAAGTGCTCCGCGCCCCCGCGCACGCGGACGATCACCTCGCCGACGAGCCCGGGTCCGACCGTTCCGGTCACCCGTCCCATGAGCCCGACCATCGACGCATCGTCCATCGTCACAGGGTAGGGCCTGCGCGGTGGTGAGAACCCCTCACGCGGCTGCGGACGCGGTAGCCGTTCCGCCCGGCCGCTGCGGCCACCGCTCGAACCAGCGCAGCCGGTCCTCCAGCTGCGCGGCGACCGAGACCAGCACCGGCTCGCTGCCGGCCGGGCCGAGCAACTGCGCGCCCACCGGCAGCCCCGGACCGGCGAACCCGGCGGGCACGTTCACACCCGGCCACCCCAGCACGTTCCACGGCCAGGCATACGGACACGCGGCGATGATCGCACGGTCCGTGGCCAGCCCGCCGAGCCGGTGCAGGGCGCCGATCGCGGGCGGGGGAGTGGCCGTGGTCGGGGCGAGGACGACGTCGTACGACCGGAAGAACGCGCCGATCCGCCGCTGCAGGACCGCCTCCGCGCGCCGGGCCGCCCGGAGCGGGGCCCCGCCCAGCAGCCGGCCCAGCCGGGCGGCGGACCGGGTGCGCGGGTCGAGCAGCGCCGGGTCGGGTACCTCCCGGACATAGTCCGCGATGCCGGCGGTGGCGCGCGGCAGGAAGGCCAGCCCGATCTGGCCGTAGGGCGGGTCGGCCTCCTCCACCGTGTGCCCCAACGCGGCCAGCTCCTCGGCGAGTTGGCAAACCCCGTCGCGTACCTCCGGGTGCAGCCGGGCGGGCAGGGCGGTGAACGGCGGCTTCAGCGACAGCGCGATGCGCAGCCGGCCGGGGTCGCGGCCGACCCAGTCCGACACCGTGAGCGCCGGGGGCTGGTGCGGGTCCCGGGGGTGGTTGCCGCTCGCCGCGTCCAGCAGCATGGCCGCGTCGGCGACCGTACGGGCCAGCGTGCCGTTGACGGTGATGCCGTGGAAGGCCTCGCCGCGCGGCCAGGTGGAGATGCGCCCGCGCTGCGGCTTGATGCCGATCAGGTGGGTCCAGGCGGCCGGGATCCGCACCGACCCGGCACCGTCCGAGCCGAGCGCGGCCGGGACCAGACCGGCGGCCACGGCGGCGGCCGACCCGCCCGAGGAACCGCCCGGGGTGTGGCCGGTGTGCCACGGGTTGCGGGTCTCCCCGAACGCCGGGCCCTCGGTGAACGGCCACTGCCCCAGCTCGCAGGCGTTCGTCTTGCCGACGATCACCGCCCCGGCCGCGCGCAGCCGCCGTACCGCCTCCGCGTCCTCGGCGGCGGGCGGGAAGTCGCCCCGGCAGCCGAACGCGGTCGGCTCGCCCGCCACGTCCATGTCGTCCTTGACCGCCATCGGCACCCCGAGCAGCGGGCGACGCGCACCGGCCGCCAACTCCCGGTCGGCGGCGTCCGCTTCGGCAAGCGCCGCCTGGGCGCGGACGACGCGGAAGGCATTCAGGGTCGGCCGGCCGGCCTCGATCCTGGCCAGCGCCTGCTCCACCAGCGCACGGGAGGTCACCTCACCTGCGGCCAGCGCACGGACGGACTCCGCGAGGCCTGCGGAACGGTCGGGCGTCATGATGGGGCACCTCCGGGGCTCGGGGCACGATGACTACTGAACGGTAACGTCAGATGGGGTGCCGCCGTAAAGCTTTCGCACAGGTTGGTTGGGCCGCCTGGAGGCATGTGGCTGGTGAGCCCACGGATCACTACGGACGATGGTGCCCGGATCTCGACGCTGCGTCAGGAGGTGATCAGTGTGGCGTCAGGAGGTGATCAAGTGAAGCGTCTCCCCGGGCCCAGCTCCGGTTCTCACCCACTGGGGCGACGGTGCCTGATGAAGACCAAACAGTCACGGGCGGAAATGGCAGGGGTCCTGCTGGCCCTGCTCCTGACGGCATTGCTGGTGGGCTGGTGGGGCTTCGAGGACTTCAGTGAGGCCTTGACCTTCACGGGTCGCGTCACCGGTGCCGCCCTCATCGTGGTGATGCTCATCATGTGTGCGGGCGCTGTCATGGTCGTGGACCACTGGGTCCTGGGGACGATTTCTTACTCCGGATTTTACGCTCTGATCAGTACCGGCGTGGCGTTCTTGGTGAACGCCACGCTCCTGCTTCAGGTATTCCTGGACGGCGAGCGCATCGTCTATCCGGTGCTGTTGGTCTTGCTCACGGTGGGTTCGGCATGGGCTGCCCTCATGGTGTGGCGGACATCGGGCGAGATTCCCGCTCCGAAGCGGGTGGCCGCGGCACTGATCGTCTCCACGGTTATCGCCATCGCAAATTTCAGCTACCAGAACCTCTATCAGCCGTTCCACCGCAGTACCCAACCCCTTGTGAGTTTGACTGTGGGGAAGCCTGTGTTCAGCAAGGGCCGCAAAGCATTCGCCGTGCCGGTCGACATCAGGATTGTGAACCACGGTGATGTGGGTTTCTACGTGCTGGGCACCGAGTTCCATGCCATGGGAGAGCGGGTGCCGCTGAGCGGGCGGGACCGGCTCCGTGAGAAGTGGCGTCTTGATGCCGAGAATTGGCACAGGTACCCGGAGAAACACCCCCTCTCCCGCAGGGAGGCCTACCAGCCCGGTGAGCTGGTGGCGGCGCAGCCATGGATCCCTGTCGGACACTGGATCGAGGCAAGCGACGAGTTCGTAAGTCGGACGGTTGTTCAGCTTCCCATTGGCACGCCGTACGACCACCTGGCGTTCTACGCCACCGCGAGCCTCGCGCGCAAAGACCGGCTCGGTATGGCACATTTCGGCTCGGATGAGTACTCCTGGCGCGGTGTCCCGCTGCCCCAGTGGATGAAGAACGGTCAGGAGGACTACGACACCATTGTCTACAGTGCCCCGGTGCAAGAAAACAACGCGATCGACAAACATACGAGGAAGCCGCGGCACATCACTGTCTACTGGCGCTTTGGCGCGCATGGTGTGGATGTGGCGGAGTCCATCACGCGAAAAGGTGAGAAAGATCGCGAACTTTCCGAACCGAAGTACCGTGAGATGCGGAGCCGGTACGGTCTCGTCGACGTTCTGGCGGGCCCGATCGAACTGACGCTGTGGGACATCAAGAGCGGGCGCTGACCAGCCCCTCCAGCCACATCACCAGGGCCAGAGAGCTGTTCATGCGGTCCCAGGAGTACGAGTCCCCCATACCGAGCCGAGCCTCCCTCACTGCCCGGCACAGCGTCTCGATGTCGAACATCTCCTCGACCAGTGGATGCCTGGAGGAGCGGCACAGGTCGATGAGTTCGTCTCCGTGGGTGTGTAGGCCACGGGCGTACAGCTGGTCGAAGGGGACCTTGACCGTTCTGCCGCGGATCCGGGACGGGAGCAGATCCGCCATGGCCTCGCGCAGAACCGCCTTCGGACGGCCAGGACTGAACGTGGCTTCGGCGGGGAGGCGGCGCATCGTGGCGATGACCTCCGGGTCGAGGAAGGGGTGCGAGAGGAAGAATCCGTCCTGCCGTGCGCGGTGCCAGGACAGCAGATCCGGAGCGGCGAGGTAGTTGGCCGCGTCGTAGAGCGACTGTTCCGGCGCACGCCCGAAGATGAAGCGGCTCTCCGCGATGCTGGCCTCACGGTAGCCGTGCGCACGCGCGAACCCGGAACGCAGCCAGCGAGGACGGCCGAACGGGCCGAGGCCGCCGAGCACCGTTCCCCGGCGAGCGAGCGCGGTGATCCGTTCGGCCGTCAGCGGGAGAGTCGGCCGCATGACGTAGGCGTGGACGGTGTCCCGCAAGCCCCGCTCGGTGCCTTCGGCCCAGGCGCGTGCCTGATTCGTCACCTGCCGGAACCGTCCCGTGCGGGCCAGCCGGTGCAGGTGAAACGGGTTGGCGTCCGCAATCGGATCGGCCCCGCAACCGGTCATTAGGGTGTCACAGCCGAGTTCCGCCGCAGCGGCATGAAGCCTGCTCCAGAACGGGGCGCGGAAGGCGTGCGCATGTGGTTCGTCCGCGTCTCCCGCGTGGTGCCAGAAGTCGTCGAAGTCGGCCACGTCGTCGGCATCGACGATCAACGGGCGGGCTGCGGGTGCGTGGCGGCGGATCGCCTCCATCGCCTCGCCGAGGTACGGCCGCTCCCCGGCCAGCTCTCCGCCGGCGAAGCGCCCGGCGAGCAGGACGAGGTCCCCAGGGCGGCCGTCTTCCGTGGCCAGCAGCCGTGCTGCGAGCAACGCAACACTGGTGGAGTCGACACCGCCGGAAACGTGGCATGCCGTCAACGTTCCCATGCGGCGCCCGACGGCGTTCTCCAGCGCGAGGCGCAGGTCCTTCGCCGGTCCGCCGGGGCAGGCTTCGTCCGTCGTCGGCGGCAACGGACGGCCGGCTCGGGAGACGCGTCGCGACACCCGGCCCCGCATCTGCCCGGTGACGAAAAGCTCCACCACCTCGCCGCCGAGGATCCGGTGCACCCCGACGAACGGGGTGGGCTCCGAGTGCGGTTGCGCCATGTTCCCGGTCAAGTACCGGCAGAAGTAGCGACGTTCCAGCTCTGCGCCCAGGCCGAGGCGGCGTGCTGAGGTACTCACTGCGCTCACCCGGCCACCGGACTCCCTGAAGAACAGCGGGATGCGCGCATGCTCGTCCCGTATCAGCAGGATGCGGTCGCGGCACACCAGGACAGCCGCATAGTCGCCGGTCGGCAGACGCGGTGGGGCTCCGGGTCCGACGAAGGCGTCGAGGAGGCGGTGCGCGCCCGCCACACGGTCACGGACCGAACCGACCCAGCCGACGACCGCCGCGGTGCCGGCCGGGGAGGAGACCGTCGTCACGAGTCCCCGGCTCGCCATGTCCTCGGCCGTCCGGAGTTCCGGTGCACCCCCGGGCCACTCCAGGCGGACCGCTTCCACGTCACCGCCCTCCGCGGTCGATGGAGAGCACCGGTGAGAACGCATGCCCTCGCGGCTCGGCGTCAGGAATGGTCAGCCCCGCCGCGGACGTCCAGGCGTGCAGGGCGAACGGCTGCTCGCGCACGCCGACGTGCAGCGCGGCCTGCAGGCCGCACCGCCGGAGCAGAACGAAGGCCGTCACGGCCTCGGCCTTGCAGTCGTCGTTGACGAACCAGCTGTTGCGGCCGTGCGATTGCACTGCCCGTTTCAGCCGTGCGACCTCCTCGGCGTCCGGGGGGTCCGCACGGACGTAGTCCGGGGCCGCCAGGGAGAGGAGCCGTAGGGCGCGCCCGAATCCCAAGGTCCGGATCAGCAGGCGCACTCCGCGCAGCCAGAGCCCGACCTCGGCGTCCGCATACTCCTTGCGGCGGGGCGTCGCGCACCCGGCACGGATGAGAGCGGTGATGAGTTCGGCGCGTTCCTCGGCGCTTGCGTCGGCGAACTTCTGGAGGTCTGCCGTCGGCATGCCCAGAAACCGGGTCCGCCTCCAGTCCGCGATCAGAGCTCCGCCGGACATCCCGATGACACGGCAATGCGGTGACAGGATCCGCTTCAGGGCCGTCAGGGCCTCGGTGTCCTTTGCCACCGCGCATCCTCCAAGGTTGGCCTGCCGCAGGGACTCCGGGGCAGGTCCCGTACCGCCTGTGGACGGTGTCAGTACTGGTAACCGTGACCGTCGTACATGCCGCCGCTGAAGCCTCGGATCAGACGGCCGTTGCCGAGCAGGACAAGCCCCCGCGGCATCCGGCGCCGCAGTAGTCGGAGAAACATCGCCTACCTCCAGGATCAGGCAGAGGCGGTCAAATCAAGGCTACTCTGCCCCGAATACCCTGCAACCGGACGTCAGGCGCGGGTCCGTGTCGACTAGAGTGCCGCCGACGCGCGGCCCCGGGTGGGGTCAGGCGCCGGCCGTACGGGTGCGATGGCCCGCTTCGGGACCACCGGCGAAGCCGGGGCAGCCGAACGGATCCGGCAGGCAACCCGCGCCCGGCCGGACCCCTCCTACCTGTCGAGTGAACCCCACCGGGACACGCGCAGCCCTCCGTGCCGTGCCCCTGCCCGCCACACGCGCCGACAGGAGCCCTCGTTTGGACCGCACCGAGCCCGAGCCGTCCGCCGGGCTGTCCCGCCGCAGGTTCATGGTGTACTCGGTGGCCGCGACCACGCTGACGGTCGCCGCACCGCTCGCCTGCGCCTCCGCACCCGCCGAGGCCGCCGACGGCGCCGAACAGGCCCGCACGGACGCCGGTGTCCTGGCCACCGGCACCGACGAGGAGATGCTCGTCCTGGAGGTCACGACGGACAACCATGTCGTCGTCCGGCTGCCGCGAGCCGAGGTCGGCCAGGGCATCACCACCGCCGTCGCCATGATGATCGCCGAGGAGCTGGACGCCCGCCTCGCCGACGTCCGTATCCCGCTCGCCGACGCCCGAAGAAAGGGCAACCAGTACACCGGCGGGTCGAGTTCGGTGAGTTCGCTCTACGGTCCGGCCCGGCAGCTCGCCGCCACCGCACGGGCGAAGCTCGTCACCGCCGCCGCCCGGCGCTGGCACGTGTCCCCGCGGCTGCTGCGCACGCACGACACCATGGTCGTCGCCCCGGACGGGCGGACGGCCACCTTCGGCTCGCTGACCGAGAGCGCGGCCCGCATCAGCAACCCGGCCGTGCCGAGCCGCCCCAAGCCGGCGTCCCGGCACCGGGTGATCGGGCGGCCGGCGACCCGGATCGACGCCCGGGACATCGTCACCGGGAAGGCCGAGTACGCCGGTGACCTGGCGGTGGCCGGGGCGAAGCCCACGGTGGTGGCCCGGCCGCCGACCCTCCACGGCAAGCTCGTCGCGATGGACGACACCGCCGCCCGCGCCCTGCCCGGCGTCCACGCGGTGGTCCGGCTGCCCGGCGGGGTCGCCGTGGTCGCCGACACCTTCCACCACGCCTTCCGAGCCCGCGACGCGCTGCGCCTCACCTGGGCGCCGGGCCCCCTTGCCACCCTGTCCGACGCGCAGATCGACGCCCGCCTGAAGGCCGCCGTACCCCGGCTGGGCACCCCGCCGCGCGGATCCACCTCCGTCGAGGCCGAGTTCGCGTTCGCCTTCGTCAGCCACGCCCCGATGGAGGTGCTGACCGCGGTGGCCGACGTGCGCGCCGACCGGGCCGAGCTGTGGTTCTCCTCGCAGACCCCCATGGACGCGCGGGACACCGTCGCCGAGACGGTCGGGCTGCCCGCGTCCGCCGTCCGGGTCCATGTCGTGCGCGGCGGTGGCTCGTTCGGCCGACGGCTGGACTTCGACGCGGCGATCGAGGCGGCCCTGGCCTCCAAGGCGGCCCGCCGCCCGGTGAAACTGATGTGGAGCCGCTCCGACGACATCCGCCACGGCCGGATGCGCCCCGCGAGCCGGCACCGGATCCGCGCGAGTGTGGCCGGAGGCCGGGTGGTGGCCTTCGAGCACGCGACGGCGTCGGTCGGGGAGGCGCACGACGGCAGGTCCACCCGGGCCGGCACCCCGCTGCCCAGCGGCTCCGGCCTCTACAACTTCGGCCGGGAGTCCGGTGATTGGGGCGGCATCGAACTCGCGATTCCGCTCGGTGCCTGGCGTTCGGTGGACTCCGGGACCTCGCGGACCGCCGAGGAGATCGTCGTCGACGAGATCGCCCGCCGCCTCGGCAAGGACCCCGTGGCCTTCCGCCGCGAGACCCTGCGCGGCAAGCGGGTGAGGGCGGTCCTGGACAAGGCCGCGAGCGCCGGCGTCTGGGGCCGCACGCTGCCCCCGGGAAGCGCCCAGGGTGTCGCCGTGCACGAGGAGTACGGCTCCTGCGTGGCCTGCCTGGCCGAGATCGACGCGAGCGACCCGAAGAACCCCCGCGTGACGAGGGTGGTGATGGCGGCCGACGTCGGCATCGCCGTCAACCCGCGCGGTCTGGAAGCCCAGTTGATGGGCGCGGCCGTCGACGGCATCTCGACGGTCCTGCAGGCCGGCCTGCACATCGACCGGGGCGCCGTCCGCGAGGGCAGTTTCGCCGACTTCCGCTACGCCCGCCAACGGCACGCGCCCCTCGCCTTCGAGGCCCACATCCTCCCCTCCACCCGTGAACCGGGCGGCGCGGGCGAACTCGGCGTCCCCGCCGCGTCCGGCGCCGTGGCCAACGCCTACGCCCGCGCGACGGGCAAGGTGCCCCACCACTTTCCGCTGACCTTCTGATTCTGCCAATGCCGCCGGTCCTTCCGGCCGACCACCCCGAAGGCACCCATGCGCTCGTACTCCTTCACCCTCAACGGCGAAACGGTGACCGTCGAGGCCCCCGCCGACATGCCCCTCCTGTGGGTCCTGCGTGATCTGCTCGGTGTCACCGGCCCCAAGTACGGCTGCGGGGTGGGGGTTTGCCGGGCCTGCACCAGCCACCTCGACGGCGCCGAGATCCAGCCCTGTGTCGTCCCCGTCGCCGACTGCGCGGGCCGCACCGTCACCACGATCGAGGGCCTGGCCGACGGCTGCACCCTCCACCCCGTCCAACAGGCCTGGCTGGACTGCGACGTGGCCCAGTGCGGGTTCTGCCAGCCCGGCCAGATCATGGCGACGGCGGCCCTGCTGAAACGCAATCCGCACCCGACGGACGCCGACATCGACGCCATCCAGAACGTCTGCCGCTGCGGCACCTACTCCCGTATCCGCGAGGCGATCAAGAAGGCCTCGCAGAGCGCAAGCTGACGCGCAGGGCTCCGCCGGTCCACCTCGCGGCCCCCGACGATTTGTGCCGCGGCCCGTGTCGGTCCTGCCGCGGCTGGTGTCGGTTTGGCGTTGAGCGCGCTCGAAGATCTAGCGTCGGTCGGGTCGGTGACTGGAGCGGTGCGGGCGGACGGAGACGGCCATGCGCGTGGGCGTGCACATCAACCGGTTCGATCACCCCGGCGGCGGCCCCGCGCTGGGGGCCGAACTCGCCGCCGCGGGTGCCGCGGCCGAGGCGGCCGGGGTGAGCTGGCTGTCGGTGATGGACCACTACTTCCAGATGGAGTTCAACGGCGGCGCCGAGGACCCCATGCTGGAGGCCTACACGACGCTCGGCTATCTCGCCGGCAAGACCTCCACGGTCCAGCTCGGCGCCCTGGTCACGGGGGTGACGTACCGTCACCCGGGGCTGCTCGCCAAGGTCGTCACCACGCTCGACGTACTGTCCGGCGGCAGGGCCGCGCTGGGCATCGGGGCCGCCTGGTACGAACGGGAGCATCACGGTCTGGGCGTGCCCTACCCGCCGCTCGCGGAGCGCTTCGAGCGGCTGGAGGAGGCCGTGCGGATCTGCCTGCGGATGTGGGACCCGGCCGACAACGGCCCTTTCGAGGGCCGGTACCACCGGCTCGCCGAGACGCTGTGCGTGCCCGCGCCGCTGAGCTCTCCGCATCCCGAGATCATCATCGGCGGCGGGGGCGAGCGGAAGACGCTGCGGCTGGTCGCACAGTACGCCGACGCCTGCAACCTCATCCCCGCCTCGCCCGAGGAGCTGCGGCACAAGCTGGCCGTGCTGCGCGGCCACTGCGAGGCCGTGGGCCGCGACTACGACTCCATCCGCAAGACCATGGCGTACGTCGGCGACCCCGCGACGACCGGCGACCTCGACGCCTTCCTGCGTGACATCGACGGCTACACCGGGCTCGGGATCGACACCGTGATCCTCGCCCCGCGGCTCGGCGAGACCTCGGGATGGATGGAGCGGTTCGCGGCCCCGGCGGTGGAGCGGCTGGCCGGGCTCGACTGAGCGGCACGGCAACGCGTGAGGGCCGGAACCGATGCGGCTCCGGCCCTCATGGGGCACCGGTCAGGGTGCCTGCGGGGTGCGTTCGGCTCAGGCGGCCTTGTGCTCGGTCACGACGACGTGCAGACGCTCCATGACCTCGGTGAGCTGGGCGGAGACCTCGGCGTCGTCGATCGGGTGGGTCTCGGCGAAGCGGGTCACGGAACCGGGGATGGACAGCTTGATGTCCTCGACCGGCTTGCCGCCGGCGATGCCCACGGCCTTGCGGGCCTCGTCCTGCGCCCACACGCCGCCGTACTGGCCGAAGGCGGTGCCGATCACGACGACAGGCTTGCCGCCGAAGGCGCCGGCACCGTACGGGCGGGACAGCCAGTCGATGGCGTTCTTCTGGACGGCCGGGATGGTGCCGTTGTTCTCCGGGGTGAAGAACAGGAAGCCGTCGGCGGCCTGAGCGGCCTCGCGCAGCTTCTGCGCGGCGGCCGGGACACGGCCCTCGACGTCGATGTCCTCGTTGTAGAAGGGGATGTCGGCCAGGCCCTCGAAGAGCACGAGCTCGGCGCCCTCCGGAGCCAGCTTGACGGCCGCCTCGGCGAGCTGACGGTTGTGCGAGCCGGCGCGGAGGCTGCCGATGAGACCGAGGATGCGAACAGACATGGGAACTCCAAAGGGCTGATACATCGCTTAGCACGAACCGGACCGAGGTCCGGTTAGTTTGTAGCACTTGAACCGGACCGCGGTCCAGTTCTTTCCGTGATGCTTTACGCTGGCGTCATGTCCAGCTCCCTGCCCCCCATCCCGTCCTCCCAGGAGCCCCCGGACGCGCAGCAACTGCTCGCCATCGGCACCGCCGCGGACGAGCCGTGCCTGCGCGCGGACGCAGCCCGCAACCGCGCCCGGCTGCTGGAGGCAGCTGCCCGGCTGATCGCGGAGCATGGGGTGGACGGGGTCACGATGGAGGCGGTGGCCGCCGCCGCCCAGGTCGGCAAGGGAACCGTCTTCCGCCGCTTCGGCGACCGTACCGGGCTGCTCACGGCTCTGCTCGACCATTCGGCACACACGCTCCAGGCCGACTTCCTCGCCGGGCCGCCGCCCCTGGGCCCCGGGGCGCCGCCCCTGGAGCGGCTGCGCGCCTTCGGCGTGGCGGTGCTCTACCGGTCCGCCGAACAGCTCGACCTGCAGCTGGCCGCCCAGCCGCAGCCGACCCGCCGGCTCGTGCACCCCACGGTCCAGGCGCTGCACACGCACGTCTTGATGCTGCTGCGGCAGATCCTGCCGGGCGCCGACTGCGAAATCCTCGCCCAGACCCTGCTGGCCTATCTCGACCCCGCCCTGATCCACCATCTGACCAGGCAACGCGGGATGCCCATGGAGCGGCTTGAGGCCGGCTGGATCGACCTGGTCGCCCGAGTGACGTGCACGCAGCGGCCCTGCTGAGGCGCGCACTTCGGCCATGGGCGGGGGTGCGTTCCGGTCATGGGCGTGGGACACGCTTTGGTTGAGGCCGGAACGACGTTCCCCCGCCCGCTTCCGGCTTCCGCCCCTCTGCAACACTGCGGTCTGTCATGGTGCAGATACCGAACACGCCCACGAGCGCGGACGTGGCCCGCCTGGCCGGGGTCTCGCGCGCGACCGTCTCCTACGTCCTCAACAACACGACCGCCGTTCGGATCAGTGAACCGACCCGCCGCCGCGTCCACGAGGCCGCGCGGGAGCTGGGGTACGTGCCGCATGCGGGCGCGCGCAGCCTGCGCGCCGGACACAGCCGGATGGTCCTGATGCCCGCGCCGACCTTCCCGGTCGGCCCCCTCTACAACCGGTTCCTCAGCGAACTCCAGTCGGCCCTCGGCCGGCTCGACTACACGGTCGTGCAGTACGGCACCGTCGGCCTGCAAGGTGACGAAGCAGCCCGCGCCTGGGCCGAGCTGCGGCCGGTCGCGGTACTCGTACCGGGCGCCGAACTCGGGCCGCGGGGCGTGGCGGTGCTCAAACGGGCCGGTGCGCGGGCCGTGGTCACCCTCGGCCCCGAGCGCGTCGAGGGCGCGCACGCCCTGCTCATGGACCACGACCTCGTCGGCCACTGCGCCGGCGTTCACCTGTATGCCCGCGGCCGGCGCCGTATCGGCGTCGTGGTGCCCGAGGAGCCCGGCCTGGAGGCCTTCTCGGCGCCCCGGCTCAAGGGGGTACGCGACGCCGTGCACGGCACCGACGCGACCGTGACCGCGCTGCCGCTCGCCTATACGGAGCGGGCAGCCGCCGAACTCGCCGCACGCTGGCTCGAGTCGGGGCTGGACGCGGTGTTCGCCTACAACGACGAGTACGCGATGCTGCTCATGCGCGCCCTCCAGGACGAAGGGGTGCGCATCCCCGCCGACGTGGCCGTGATCGGCGCCGACGACCTCATGCTCGGACGGCTGCTGCGGCCCCGGCTGAGCACGGTCCACCTCGAACTGCCCTCGGGGCGCGAACTCGCCGAACTGGTGGACCGGGCCGTGCGCCACCCGGGCGGCGAGCCGGAGGTGCGCACGGTGCTGGGGGCGTCGGTGGTGCAGCGCGCATCCAGCTGACCCCGCCGTGCCCCCGACTCCGTGCCCCCGACGCCGAGAGCGTCCCTACTCGGCCTGCTGGGCGGCGATGCTCTTGCGCACCTCGTCCATGTCCAGCTTCCGGGCCTGCCCGATGACATCCGTCAGGGCGGCCTCCGGCAGCGCGCCCGGCTGGGCGAACACGGCGACCTGGTCCCGGACGATCATCAGGGTCGGGATCGACTGGATGCCGAAGGCCGCGGCCAGCTCCGGCTGCGCCTCCGTGTCCACCTTGCCGAAGACCAGGTCCGGGTTGGCCTCGGCGGCCTTCTCGTACACCGGGGCGAACTGACGGCAGGGTCCGCACCAGGCGGCCCAGAAGTCGATGAGAACGAACCCGTTCTCGGTGACCGTCCGGTCGAAGTTCTCCTTGGTCAGCTCCACGGTGCTGCTCATGGCGTAATCCCTCATTCCTGGTCTGCGGGCGAAGCCGTCGGATCAACACGGCCACCCGGGCACGTATTCCGCGCCCTACCCGTGTGGCCCACGCGCACACCACCCAGCAGACTGGCCCCATGACGGAAACGGAATCCATCGCGTACGACGTCGTGGTGCTCGGGGCCGGACCCGTGGGGGAGAACGTCGCCGACCGTACTCGCGCGGGCGGCCTCACGACCGCCGTAGTGGAGAGCGAACTGGTCGGCGGCGAGTGCTCGTACTGGGCGTGCATGCCCAGCAAGGCGCTGCTGCGGCCGGTGATCGCGCAGGCCGACGCCCGCCGGCTGCCGGGCCTCGCCCAGGCGGTCCAGAGCCCCCTCGACACCCCCGCCGTGCTCGCCCGCCGGGACGAGTACACCTCGCACTGGAAAGACGACGGCCAGGTCGGCTGGCTGGACGGCATCGGCGCAGACCTGTACCGCGGCCACGGCCGCCTCGCCGGGCCCCGCACGGTCACCGTGACCGGCCCCGACGGCACCGTGACCACCCTCACGGCCCGGCACGCCGTCGCCGTGTGCACCGGCACCCGCGCCCAGCTGCCCGACCTGCCCGGCCTCGCCGAGGTCCGGCCGTGGACCAGCCGCGAGGCCACCAGCGCCAAGGCCGCCCCCGGCCGGCTGATCGTCGTCGGCGGCGGTGTCGTCGCCACCGAGATGGCCACCGCCTGGCAGGCCCTCGGCTCCCGGGTCACCGTCCTGGTGCGCGGCAAGGGCCTGCTGAACCGCATGGAGCCCTTCGCCGGGGAACTGGTCGCCGAGGCGCTCACCGAGGCGGGCGCCGACCTGCGCACCGGCACCTCCGTGACGTCCGTCAGCCGCGAGAACGGCACCGTCGTCGCCGTCACGGACCACGGCGAGCGCATCGAGGCCGACGAGATCCTCTTCGCCACCGGCCGCGCCCCGCACACCGACGACATCGGCCTCGACACCGTCGGCCTGGAACCCGGCTCCTGGCTGAGCGTCGACGACAGCCTGCGCGTCGACGGCACCGACTGGCTGTACGGGGTCGGGGACGTCAACCACCGGGCCCTGCTCACCCACCAGGGCAAGTACCAGGCCCGGGTCGCGGGTGCCGCGATCGCCGCCCGCGCCGCCGGTGACCCCCTGCTGGAGGAGCCGTGGGGCGCGCACACCGCCACCGCCGACCACGGCGCCGTACCCCAGGTCGTCTTCACCGACCCCGAGGCCGCAGCGGTCGGCCTCTCCCTCGCCGAGGCGGAACGGGCCGGCCACCGGGTCCGCGCCGTCGACGTCGAGTTCTCCTCGGCCGCGGGCGCCGGCCTGTACGGCGACGGCTACAAGGGCCGCGCCCGCATGGTCGTGGACCTGGACGACGAGATCCTGCGCGGCGTCACCTTCGTCGGCCCCGGCGTCGGCGAGCTGATCCACTCCGCGACCGTGGCCGTGGCCGGGCAGGTCCCGGTCGACCGCCTGTGGCACGCCGTCCCGTCGTACCCGACGCTCAGCGAGGTGTGGCTGCGGCTGCTGGAGGCGTACCGGGACAGCTGAGCGCGGCTCGGGTGAGCTTGAGCGGGGCTTGCACGGGCGGCTCTACGGCAGCTCGAAGCCCAGCTCCCGGGCGGCCAGCTCGGGCGTCGGCTGCGCCCAGCGGGCCGCCACCGCCTCGTTCGTGGACAGGGAGCGCAGCTCCGCGCGGTCGAGGTAGAGGGTGCCGTCGAGGTGGTCCGTCTCGTGCTGGACGATGCGGGCGGGCCAGCCCGTGAACACCTCGTCCACGGCGCGCCCCTGCTCGTCCTCGAAGCGCAGCCGCACCTCGGCGTGCCGGGCGACCACCGCCTGCCAGCCCGGCACGCTCAGGCAGCCCTCGTAGAACGCGGCCCGCGCGGTGCCCACCGGCTCGTACGACGGATTGACCAGCACCCGGAACGGCTGCGGCACCCGGCCGCGGGCCAGCGCCACCTCCTCCGGCACCGGCGCCGGGTCCTCGACGACCGCGATCCGCAGTGGAACCCCGACCTGCGGGGCGGCCAGGCCGACGCCGGGCGCGGCGTGCATGGTCAGGCGCAGCGCCTCGATGAAGCGGGCCAGCAGGGCGGGGCCGAGCTGCCCGTCGTACGGCTCGGTGCCGTGCCGCAGCACCGGCTGCCCGGCCGCGACGATGGGCAAGGGTCCGCCGGCGGCGAGAAGCTCCTCGACCCGCATCGCAAGGGGTACGCGATCACTGGGGGTTGCCATCAGGCCAGGATGCCACGGGCAACGCCCCCGCCCTGTGGCCGAGACACGGCGAAGGGCCCGGCTCCTGTACGGAACCGGGCCCTTCGGCGTGCCGCTCACGCCTCGGGGAAGTCACCCGCGAGTGCGGAGGCGATGCGCAGATGCCGCTCGGCCTCCTCGTGGCGCGCCTGCCGCTGGAGCGTGCGGCCCAGCATCAACTGGGCGTAGTGCTCCACCGGGTCGCGCTCCACGATGACCCGCAGCTCGGCCTCCGCGCGGCGCAGCTGGGCCGAGTGGTAGTAGGCGCGGGCCAGCAGCAGCCGCGGTCCGGTCTGCTCCGGCACCTCCTCGACCAGCCCGACCAGCACCTTCGCCGCCTCCAAGTAGTCCTTGGCGTCGAAGAACCGCTGTGCACGCTCCCAGCGCTCGGCGGGAGTCCCGTGGTCGTAGTACGTCGTGTCCACTTCTGACCTCCTTCGACGCGCTCAACCGAAGCAGGTCGTTGAATATTCCACTACGACTCGGAGGGCCGACGGCGACGGACGCACGGCCAGGCGCCCGGAGTTCGCGTTGGTCCGGAGCTGAACATTCCAACGACTCCGCAGCTGCTTCTGCGGTTCAGCGCGCCGCACGCAGCTCGGCGTACAGTTCCGGCCCCGTCCACGTGCGCGGCGTGGACTCCGCCTCGTGCACCAGGGCGGCAAGGCGCGCGTTCGCAGGGGCGCTCTGTCCGTGGGTGGCGGCCAGGGCGACGATCTCGCCCTGCAGCGAATCGATCTCCGTGGGCCGGCCGCGCTGCAGGTCCTCCCACATCGAGGAGCGCGCGTGCGCGTCGATCCGGAGGGACGCCGCCGCCACCCGCCGGAAGAGGCCGTCGGGCAGCCCCAGTACATATGGGGTGACGCCGGGCGCGGTGGGGCCGAGGCGGGCGGGAGCGACCCCGGCGGCGCGGTAGGCGGCCAGGGCCTCGCGCTGACACAGGGCAAGGCAGCGGCGGTATGCCCGTTGGCCGAGCTGGTCGCGCAGCGGCAGCCCGGAGAGGGCGTTGATCGCGTTGTTGAGGTTCATCAGCAACTTGGCGTGCTGCACTTCGGACATGTCGGTGCGGGCCTCGATGGCCAGGCCCGCCTCGCGGAAGGCGGCGTGGAGCGCCTCGTCGGGCTCGGTCATGAGCCTGCCCGGCATGCCCTGGTGCACGGTGCCCGGCTCGGACTGCACCACGTTGTACGGCACCATCCCGGCCAGCACGGTGTGGCCGGGGAGCGCGGCGCGCAGGATGGCGGGGTTGTGCAGCCCGTTCTGGAAGCTGACCACGACGGCGCCGGGGGAGAGATGCGCGGCGAGGTCCTTGGCGGCGGCCTCGGTGCCGGCGCTCTTCACGGTGACCAGCACATAGTCGGCGCCGGCCGCGGCTTCGGGGCCGGTGGCCGTCGTCAGCCGGTCCGGCGTGAGGTGGACGGGCGCCCGTACGGAGGTACTGAGGGTGAGTCCCCGCTCGCGCAGCACATCCATGGAGCCGGACCGGCCGATCAATGCCACGTCATTCCCGGCGGCGACGAGATGACCGCCGAGATGACAGCCGATACTGCCGGCACCGAGGACGGCGAAGCGGGGCTTGGGCATGGGTGACTCCTGCAAAAGGGCGGGGGCGTGCAGGGGTCAGCATGGTCCAGGGGCCTGCCGGCTGACCAGGCTACGGCGCCGCTTCGGGGCGGGAGTCGTAGAGCATGCTGTGGAAACGGCCGGCCGCCTCCCGTCCGGACGGGTCGCGGCCGAGTTCCCGGACCGCCTCGATCGCGTACCGCTGTTCCCGCTCGTCCGTGAAATGCCGCTGCGGGTAGGTGCGGGACGGATCCACCGTGGTGCGCAGGCTGTAGTCGGCCAGTTTCCGGGCGACCGGCTCGTACGACACGGTCCGCAGGACGAAGGCGCACACCCACACGGGGCGCCGGGCGCCGTCCAGCAGCGCGGCGAACGTCCGCTCGGTGATGTAGCTGCCGCCGCCCGTCAGGGTGATCAGGCCGACGTCCGCCAGTGCGCCGCTCAGCCGGGGGCTGGGCGGTGCCTGTTCCAGGTCGTCGGTGAAGGCGCCGTCCAGCAGACCGGCCTGCTGGGCGTAGTGCACGGCCGGTGCCGCGATGTCCAGGCCGTACACCGGCAGCGTGTCCGGCCGCCGCCGCTCGGCGTAGAACTCCTTGTCCCATGCGGCCAGTTCAGCCGTCGACATGCGCCGTGCCGTATCGGACGTGTACCGCTCGTACAGCTCGGCGAGCGTCACGTCGTGATTGAGGAGCGCGGCGTTGATGCCGTAGGAACAGCACACGTCCAGCACCACCGGCCGTCCGGGCCGGCCGTCGTCGAACGCTGCCCGCTCGGCGGCGACCTGCCGGAAGACCGGCTGGGCCTGGTGCGGGATCTCGTACTCCAGCGGGGCCAGCCGGGTGAAGTAGGCACGGGGATCCGGCTGGACGTAGATGTCGTCGAATCGCGCCTTGCCGCCCGTCATGCCGTACTCCCTGCTCGGCCCCCTGCTCGCGGACACCTCTCCAGTCCCATCATGTTCCGATTCCGGCCACGCGCCAGGCGACCGACGTCACGGTCTGTAGCCGAGCGAAGCGAGGAAGAAGCCGACGATCGAAACGGCGGCGATGCCCTGGAGGAGGACGGTGCCCCGCACGCCGAGGCCGTTCGGTGGCACCTGGAAGTCAAGTCCATCTACGTGTAACCCATACTCGTCACCACACTTCCGGAGGACACCATGTTGAACCTGTCGGTCCTGCTAGAGGACTCCGCCCGCACGCACCCGAACCGTGACGCACTGGTCCTCGGCCCGACCCGGCTGACCTACGCGCAGGTCGACGCCGCCGCGAACCAGGTCGCGAACCTGCTCGTCGAACGTGGCGTCAACCCCGGCGACAAAGTGGCGTTGAGCTGTCCGAACCTGCCGTACTTCCCGATCGTCTACTACGGCATCCTCAAGGCCGGCGCGGTCGTGGTGCCGCTCAACGTGCTGCTCAAGAGGCGCGAGATCGCCTACCACCTCAATGACGCCGAGGCGGCGGCGTACTTCTGCTTCGAGGGCACCGCGGAACTGCCGATGGGCGCCGAGGGCTTCGCGGCGTTCAACGAGGCCGCGACGGCCCGGCACTTCTTCCTGATGACCGCGGACCCGGCCGCGCCCAGTCCGGTCGAGGGTGCCGAGACCATGGGCGCCGCGCTCGCCGGCAAGAGCCCCGTGTTCGACCCGGTCGTCACCGAGGCCACCGACACCGCGATCATTCTCTACACCTCGGGCACCACCGGCCAGGCCAAGGGCGCCGAACTGTCCCACGCGAACACGATGATGAACGTGATGGCCTGCAACCGGATGTTCGAGAGCAGGCCGGCGACCGACAGCCACGTGCTCTGCCTGCCGCTGTTCCACACCTATGGCGCGACCGTGCAGATGCACGCCGGTTTCTCGATGGCCGCCACGCTCCACCTGGTGCCGCGGTTCGACGCGCGGCAGGTCGTGCAGCTGATGAGCACCGAGGAGATCACCTTCTTCGCCGGCGTCCCGACGATGTGGTGGGGTCTGCTCTCCGCGCTCACCGACGACATCGACGTGGACCGGATCGCCAGGAACCTGCGGGTCGGCGCCTCCGGCGGTGCCAGCCTGCCGGTCGAGATCATCAACCAGGTCAAGGAGCGGCTGCAGGTGCAGATCCTGGAGGGCTACGGCCTCTCCGAGACCAGCCCGGTGGTCACGTTCAGCGACCCGGACCAGGAGCCGCGGCCCGGCTCCATCGGCGTACCGGTGTGGGGCGTCGAGGTGAAGCTGATCAACGACGACTGGTCCGAGGTGACGGCGGTCGGCGGGGTCGGCGAGATCGCCATCAAGGGCCACAACGTCATGAAGGGCTACTACAACCGTCCCGAGGCCACCGCCGAAGTGATCAAGAACGGCTGGTTCCGCACCGGCGATCTGGCCCGGAGGGACGAGGACGGCTTCTACTACATCGTCGACCGCTCGAAGGACATGATCATCCGCGGCGGCTTCAACGTGTACCCGCGCGAGATCGAGGAGGTGCTGATGACACACCCCGCGATCAGCCTGGCCGCGGTCGTCGGCGTGCCCCACCAGAGCCACGGCGAGGAGGTCAAGGCGTTCGTCATCCTGAACGCCGGCGCCGAGGCCGTCCCCGACGAGCTGGTCGCCTGGGGCAGGGATCAGATGGCCGGCCACAAGTACCCGCGCATCGTGGAGATCGTAGAGACCCTGCCGATGACCGCCACCGGCAAGATCCTCAAGCGCGAACTCAAGTGACCTGCTGCGTCACGACAAGAAGACCTGAGCCTGTCGTCGGCGCGAGCTGCCGGTAGATCGTTGCCAAGTTCCCGGGCAAACCAGTAAATTTCCGACAACTGCATCGAGGTGTCACCGGCAGACGGGGCCAGAGGATGAGCACGGACGACCGCGTCGCGGTGACGCCCGGGATCGCGCGACTGCACGCGTCGCCCGGACTCGCCGGGCCCGGCCGGCTCGGGCTGGTGACCAACCACACCGGCGTCCTCCCCGATCTGCGCCCGGCCGCGCCCGCGCTGCTCGAAGCCGGCGCGCGGCTGGTCGCGCTGTTCGCTCCCGAGCACGGGCTGCACGGGACCGGCCAGGCAGGCGAGAGCGAGGCCGTTCAGGCGGACACGGACCCCGGCACCCGTCTGCCGGTCCACGACACCTACCGGTGCGGCGGCGAGCGTCTCGACAAGCTGCTGGTCGACAGCGGCGTCGACGCCCTGGTGTACGACCTCCAGGACATCGGGGCCAGGTTCTACACCTACCTGTGGACCATGTTCGACCTGATGGTCTCGGCGGCCCGTACGGGCGTACGGTTCGTGGTCGCCGACCGGCCGAATCCCCTCGGTGGACTGGCCAGCGAGGGCCCGCTGCTCGACCCGGCGTGGGCCAGCTTCGTCGGGCGCGCCGCGGTACCCGTGCGGCACGGCCTCACCCCAGGCGAACTGGCCCGGCAGCTCAACGTCTCCGCCGTGCCCCAAGCGGCCGGCAGCTCCGCTGACTTGACGGTGATCGAAGCGGTCGGCTGGCAGCGCGCCATGGACGCGGAGGCCACCGGCCTGCCGTGGGTCGCGCCCTCGCCGAACATCCCGACGCCCGCCACCGCCGCCGTCTACCCCGGAACCTGCCTGTTCGAGGGCACGAACCTCTCGGAGGGCCGTGGCACCACGCAGCCCTTCGAGCTCGTCGGGGCCCCGTACATCGACGCCCGGTTCGCGCCCTCTCTCGCCGAACTCGCCCTGCCCGGAGTGCACTTCCGTGATCTGCGGTACGTACCGACCTTCCACAAACACGCCGGACGGCCGCTGCGCGGAGTCCAGCTCCACATCACCGACCGCGAGGCGTTCGCCCCCGTACGCACCGCTGTCGCGATGCTCGCCACGCTGCGGCGGCTGTACCCGGACGACTTCGCCTGGCGCACCACGGACGGCGGCGCGGAGGGGACGGGGCACCGTCACTTCATCGACCTGCTGTGGGGTTCCGACCGGTTGCGGCGCGCCGTCGACGCGGGCGACGACCCGCTGCCGCTGTGCGAACCGCCGGCGCCGCCCGGCAAGTGGGCCGGCGACGACGTGCTGCTCTACCCCTGAGAGCGGAAGGACAACCCCGTCGATGACCGATCAGACCGATCGCACGACGACAACCCGGGCCGCCATTCGCGGCTTTCGCGCGGGCGACGGACCGAGGTTGGTGGAGGCCTGGCGCCGGAGTGTGCCGGCCGACCCCATCACCGCGGACCGCTTCCGCTCCCTGGTGCTGCTCGACGCCAACTTCGACCCGGAGGGCCTTCGGGTCGCCGTCGACGGCGGCCGTCTCGTCGGCGCCGCCTACGCGGTGCGCCGTCTGACGCCGATGTGCGGCACCGACCTGGAGCCGGAGCAGGGCTGGATCCCGTTCTTCTTCGTCGACCCGGCCGCCCGCGGGCGCGGCCTCGGCCGCCGGCTGCTGACCGACGCCCTCGACTGGCTGCACAGCCACGGCCGCACCCGGGTGGACTTCTCCTCGTACACCCCGAACTACATCCTCCCCGGCCTGGACGCAGAGGCGTACCCGGAAGCGGCCGGACTCCTCGAGTCCCTGGGCTTTCGCACGCTGTACGAGGCGGCGGCGATGGACCGCGGCCTGGTCGGCTATCGCCTCCCGGCGGAGGTCGCGCACCGCCTGGACGAACTGACGGCGCAGGGCTACCGGTTCGCCACCCCGTCCGACGACGACCTGGTGGAACTGGTCGCGCTCGCCGGGAACCACTTCAACCCGGACTGGGCGCGCGCGATCCGGGAGTGTCTGGCCGCGGGCACGCCGCTCGACCGGATCGTCGTCGCCAGGGACCCCTCGGGCCGCCTGGTCGGCTGGGCGATGCACGGCGTGTACGAGTCGGCGGACGAGCGGTTCGGCCCGTTCGGTGTGCTGGAGGAGCAGCGCGGCACCGGACTCGGCAAGGTCCTGCTCCACCTGGTCCTGGAGCGGATGCGGGCGCGCGGTGCGCACTCCGCGTGGTTCCTGTGGACCGGCGAGCGGTCCCCGGCGGGCCACCTGTACCGCACGGCCGGTTTCACCACGACCCGGGTGTTGCGCGTGCTGCGCCGGGAGGCCACCAGATGATGCCGTCCCGCCGCACCAAAACACCCGGCGGCCTGAGCCGCCGTCACTTCGCGCTCGGGCTCCCCTCGGTGCTGCTCGGCTCCGGCGCCTCCGGATGTGCCGCGCCGCACCGGGGCACCGGGCGGCCCGGGGATCCGATCGTGCTCACTCTGCTCTCCCACTACGCGAGCGGGGAACTCAAGGCGGCTCTGCAGGGCCCGGTCGACGAGTGGAACGCCACGCGCGACCGGGTCAAGGTGCGCACGAAGGCCGTCGAGTTCACGGACCTGCTGACCACGCTCATGGTCCGGCAGGCCGCGGGCCAGGGCGCCGACATCCTCCACCCGTACTGCCTGTGGAACGGCCAGCTCGTCCAGGCCGGCGTCCTGCGGCCCGCTCCGTCCGGGCACGCCGAGGAGATCCGGCGCGGCTACGGCGAAGCAGCGGTCGGCGCCGTGTCGGTCGGCGGCAAGGTCTACGGCTACCCCACCGAGGTGCAGACGTACGCCCTCTACTACAACAGGCGGCTGCTGCGCGAAGCCGGCGTCGACGGCCCTCCGCGCACCTGGCGGGAGCTGGAGGACACGGCCTACCGCACCGCCAGACGGGACCCGTACGGCAACACGCTGGTCCAGGGGTTCGGACTTTCGACCTACGACGACTCCACCACCGTCGGCCAGACCCTTGCACTGCTCAACGCCGCCGGCGGAAGGTTCGTCTCCGCGGACGGCAGAAGCACCGCCATCGACTCACCGGCCGGCCGGGCCGTGCTCGACCTGGAGCACCGCCTCGTCGTCCGAGGCGCGAGCGCCCCCGGCGTCAACGTCTACAAGGCGTTCGCCTCCGGGCAGGTGGCCATGGTCATCAGCGCCGGCTGGTGGACCGCGGACCTGAAAGGCCTGATGGGCAAGGACTACCGGGACGTCGGCGTGGCACCCGTGCCCGTCCCCGAGGCGGACGACCAGCGCGCCACGCTCTCCACCGGCTTCATGCTGGGGGTCAACACGGCCGGCAAACACCCGCGCGAGGCCTGGGAGTTCCTGCGCTGGCTCAACAGCGAGAAGGCGGGCGTGAAGAACGCCGGTGCCATGAAGGGCGCGACCGCGACCCGGATGAGCTCCCTCCAAGTGTCGGTCGGCTCCCTGACCGGCCGCGCCGACGACATGCGGACACTCCTGGGCAGGGGCAGCGATCCGAACCTGCGCCCCTTCCTGGACGCGCTGGCGTACGCGGTGCCGGAGCCGAACGTGCCGGGCGCGCAACAGGCCAAGTCGCTGCTGCGCAAGAACATCGAGGCGTTGTGGACCGGTCAGCAGTCGGTCGACGAGGCACTGCGCACCACCCGCCGCCAGGTGGATCAGGAGGTGTCGCGCTCATGGTGAACGCCCTGGCGGGGGAGACCACCGAGACGACCGAGCGGGCGCCGGACGGCCCGCGGCCCGCCGCTTTTGCGGCCGAGGGCCGCAGCCGGACCCGACTCCGGCGCCGCCAGACCGTCGTCGCCTGTCTCTTCCTGGCGCCGACGCTGTTGTTCTTCGCGGTCTTCCTGCTCCTGCCGCTCGGCTTCGCGCTGCTGCTGTCGATGTCCCGCTGGGCCGGGTTCGACCTCGGCGACATCGAACCGGTCGGCCTGGACAACTTCACCGGCCTCTTCGCGGACGGCTCGACGTTCCTGGCGCCGATCCTCACCAACACGCTCCTGTTCGCCCTGGGCACGGTCGCCCTCGCGCTCGCCGGCTCCGTGGTCGTCGCCACCTGCATCGACAACCTGCGGTTCCAAGGGCTGTGGCGCACCCTGTACTTCCTGCCGATCGTCACGACCGTCGTCGCCGTCGGCAACGTATGGAAGTACATGTACGAGCCGGGCGGCCTCGTCAACGGCGTCCTCAACGCCCTCGGGCTCGGCTCGGTGGCGTTCCTGCAGGACCCGGACACCGCACTGCCCTCGGTCGTGGTCGTCCAGGCCTGGTCCTCGGTCGGCTCGGCGATCCTCATCCTGACCGCCGGGCTGAAGTCCGTTCCCGAGTCGTACCACGAGGCCGCCGCGCTCGACGGCGCCGGTCCCGTCACCGTCTTCTTCAGGATCACACTGCCGCTGCTGCGGCCGTCTCTGCTGTTCGTGTGCATCACCCAGTTCCTCACCGGGCTGCAGTCGTTCGCGCTGATCATCGTGATGACCAAGGGCGGGCCGGGCGACGCGACCAATGTGGCCGCGCTGGAGATGTACCGGCAGGCCTTTTCCTACGGCGACTGGGGCACCGCGAGCGCCGCCGCCTTCGTGCTGTTCGTGGTGGTCCTCGCGGTCACCCTGGTGCAGTTGTGGATCTTCCGGCGGAAGGGGGAGGACGCATGAACCGCCGCCGCTTCCCGTGGTTGTCGTATCTGCTGGTCGTGACCGGCGCCGTGCTCACGGTGGTGCCGTTCCTCGACATGGTGATGACGTCCTTCAAGGGGCCGGGTGAGGCGGGCACACTGCCGTACCGGTTCCTGCCCAAGGCGTTCGACCTGTCCAACTACCGGGCGGCGATCGCCCAGTTGGACCTGCCGGTGCTCTTCCGCAACAGCGTCGTCGCCACCGCCGTGATCACCGGATCGGTGCTGCTCACGTCGTCGCTCGCCGGCTACGCCCTCGCCAAACTCCGGTTCCCCGGCCGGGACTTCGTCTTCCGCCTCGTGCTGTCGACGATGATGTTCCCGCCGTTCCTCTTCTTCATCCCGCACTTCCTGATCCTGGTGCACTGGCCGCTGGCCGGCGGCAACGACCTGTTCGGGCGCGGGGGAGCGGGCCTGACCGTCAGCATCGTGGCGCTCGCCATGCCGTTCCTCGTCAACGGCTTCGGGATCTTCCTGATGCGCCAGTTCATGGTCTCGATCCCGGACGAGGTCCTGGAGGCCGCGCGCATCGACGGGGCCGGCGAGTTCGCCGTGTGGTGGCGCATCGTCGTGCCGCAGACCAAGCCGGTCCTGGTGACGCTCGGGCTGCTGACCTTCGTCGACGCCTGGAACGAGTACATCTGGGCATTGCTCGTCTCGACCGCCGACCCGGACGTGATGACCCTGCCGGTCGGCATCCAGCTCCTGCAGGACTTCGTCGACCCGACCCGCACGATGCCCATCGTCATGGCCGGTCTCGTCCTGAGCATCCTGCCGGTCCTGATCCTCTTCCTGCTGCTGCAGAAGTACTACATCCGCGGCGTCATGCTCAGCGGCCTCAAGTAACACGCGCTCCTCGACGGGAAAGAACCCTCAGGGCCCTCAGTGGTCCGCGTGTCCCCCGGAGTCGTGCGGTTCCAGATGGGAGGCGAGGACAGCCGCCTGGACCCGGCGCTGGACGCCCAGCTTCGCCAGCATCCGCGAGATGTGGTTCTTGACGGTCTTCTCCGACAGGTACAGCTTCTTGCCGATCTCACGGTTGGTCAGACCGTCCCCGACCAGGGCGAGGATGTCCCGCTCGCGCGGCGACAGGCTCGCCAGCTCGGGCGGCAGCGACGGGGTTTCCGCCGGGTCGGCCCGCAGGGAGTTCATGAGGCGGGCGGTCGTCGCGGGGTCGAGCATCGACTGTCCCGAGGCGACGGTGCGGACCGCGGAGACGAGGTCGGAGCCCTTGATCTGCTTCAGGACGTAGCCGGAGGCTCCCGCCATGATGGCGTCCAGCAGGGCGTCGTCGTCGTCGAACGAGGTGAGCATCAGGCACGCGAGTTCCGGCATCCGGCTGCGCAGCTCGCGGCAGACCGAGATGCCGTCCCCGTCGGGCAGGCGGACATCGAGCACGGCGACGTGCGGACGCAAAGCGGGTCCGCGGGTGACGGCGTGTTCGGCAGAGTCCGCGTCGCCGACCACGGTGATGTCCGGTTCGGCGTCGAGCAGGTCCGTCAGGCCGCGTCGCACGACCTCGTGGTCGTCCAGCAGGAACACCCGGATCGGGTCCTGCTCCGTGAAGGTGCGTGTCTCGGCCATGACGACCTCTCGTTACCGGGGACGGACAGACCACGGGCGGTCCACGAGGCTGATCATCCATCCGCGGGTGCCGTGTGGACTAGGGCCGACCGGCCCTACTCGCTCCATGATCGTCCACTTCGTGGTCGTCGCGCGCGAGGTCGAACTGCACGTCCACCACCCCTTCCACGGCCCGCACCAGGCGCGCGGCCACCGGGACCAGAGCGGTGTCGCGGAACCGGCCCGTCAGCGTGACGACTCCGTCGTGCACCTCCACCCGGACGGCCGAGGACGGCGACGGCAAGAGGTAAGACACGATCTCGCGCCGGACCTCCTCGGCGATGTCGTCGTCCCCGCGCAGGAAGACCTTGAGCAGGTCGGCGCGGCTGACGATGCCCTCCAGCAGTCCGGTCTCACCCACCACCGGCAGCCTTTTGACGCCCGCCCGCGCCATGATGCGCGCGGCCTCGGCGAGGGTGGCGTTCGCCCGGACCATGACAGCGGGGGACGACATCAGGTCCCCTGCGGTGAGGGCGTCCGCCTTCGCCACGTCGACCGGCCGACGCAGCTGGAGGTAGCCCGTCCCGGGGTCGTCCCGCAGCTCTTCCTTGGGCAGCAGGTCCGCCTCGGAGACCACGCCGACCACCCGGCCCTCGCCCTCGATCACGGGCAGGGCGCTGACCTGCCGGTCCTGCATCAGCCGCACGATCTCCTTGAACGGGGCGCGCCGCCCGACGGCGGCGACCGTGTGGGTCATGACGTCGCTGACGATGTGCGGGGTGCCGTACATGGTGAACTCCGTGAGGTCTACGGCGGGCGGTGCCTCTCCAGCATGTGCCGGCGCCGACGCACGAGCCATGGGCCACCAGGCCTTGGGGTGGGCCGTTCGGCTTCCCGCCGCCCGTTCCGTGTGGTCAGTGGTCTGTGCACCACGCCCGGTACGCGGCCACCGCCGTCGGCAGGGTCGGGAAGATGCGCTCGGCGCCGACGGACTCCACGAGGCCGTACGCCTCCAGGTCGTCCAGCAGGTCCTGCTTGACCCGGGCGAGGGCGAACACGATGCCCCGGTCCGTCAGCTCCCGGCGCAGGTCGTCCACGGCGTCGAGCGCGGTGATGTCGACCTCCACATTGGCTTCGGTGTTGAGCACGAACCAGCGGACCGGTTCGGTCTGTTGACCGACGGCGGCCAGCGCGCGGCGGTGGAAGTCCTCCGCGTTGGCGAAGAACAGGGGCGAGTCGTAGCGGTACACCAGCAGCCCGGGGATCGTGCGTGCCTGCGGGTAGTCGTCGACGTCGTGCATGCCCGCGACCCCGGGCACCAGCCCCTCGATCGCGTCGTGCGGCCGGGCCACCCGGGTCAGCAGTTCGGCCACGGACAGGCCGACGGCCACGAGGACCCCGTAGAGGATGTCCAGAGCGAGCACGCCCGCCAGGCAGCCCAGCGCGAGGAGGAGTTCGCGGCGCCGGAAGGAGGCGAGCCGGCGATAGCCCGCGAGGTCGATCATGTGGACGCCGGCGTACACGACGAGCGCGCCGAGCACCGCGGCGGGGGTGCGGGTGAGCAGCGGGCTCAGAAACAGCAGCACGGCCAGCACCGCCGCCCCGGCGACCAGGGAGTACGCCTGGCTGCGTGCGCCCGCCGAGGCCGCCAGCGCGGTACGGCTGGCGCTGCTGCTCACGGGGAAACCGTGCAGCACACCGGCGCCCAGGTTGGCCGCGCCCAGGGCGAGGAATTCCTGGTTGGTGTCGAGCGGGGCCGGTTCGTCATCACGCTTCGCGAACGCCCGCGCCGTGAGGATGAAGTCGGTGTACGCCACCAGCAGGACCCCGAGGGCGGGCAGCACGAGGCGGGGCACCTCGGTGAGGTCCGGCAGGGCGAGATCCGGAAGCCCGGACGGGACCCTGCCGATCACCGCGACCCCGTGCCGGCGGTCGAGGTCGAAGGCGGCCACGGCGGCCGTCGCGAGGACCACGGCGAGCAGCGGCCCGGGAAGCGCAGGGAGGAAGCGGGCCATGGCGAAGAGGAACACAAGGACTGCGGCGGACAGGGCCACCGTCGTGAGGTGGATCCTCGTCAGGTGGGCGAAGAAGGAGGCCAGTTGAGGGAAGAACGTCGTACTGCTCGTGCGCACGCCCGTGAGGCGGGGGAGCTGGTCCACCATCATGATCAGCGCGACCCCCGTGAGATAGCCGATCAGCACGGGGCGGGAGAGCAGGTCCGCGAGAAAGCCGAGCCGGACCGCTCTGGCCGCCAGGCACAGCAGTCCGACCGTGACGGCGAGAGCTGCTGCCAGGGAGGCGTAGCGCCCAGGGTGTCCGGCGGCCAGCGGAGCCACCACGGTGGCCGTCATCAGCGCGGTCGTGGACTCGGGGCCGACCGACAGCAGGCGTGAGGAGCCGAACAGCGCGTACAGGGCGAGCGCGGGGAGGATGGCCCACAGCCCGGAGACCGGCGGCAGACCGGCCACCGCGGCGTACGCCATGACCTGCGGGACGAGATACGCGGCGACCGTCACCCCCGCGGGCACGTCATTCCTGAGCCAGACCTGCCGGTGGCCGAGCAGGTCATGGAGCCCGGGCAGGAGGGACTGTTTCCCGGGTGGTCGTCCGTCCGCACCTTCGGCCATGCGCTGCCCTTCGCCGTCCGCTCCGGTATTCACCGGTGTGGGGTACTCGTTCCTGGTAATCGTTCCCACGCCGCACGCCCGACGCCTCCGCCGACAGGGCCGGTCGGTCCCGCACAGGGCCGTGCGGCCCCTGACCCGGCGGGCACGGTGTCACCACGCTGGACATGGATCCTCGTCCCGGGAGGTGGAGACAATGCCCCGAACCGTCACGGTAGGTCTCGACGGCTCGCCCGAGAGCCGGGCAGCGGCCGAATGGGCGGCGCGCGAGGCACGGCTGCGGGGTCTTCCGCTGAAGGTCGTCCACGTCTGGGAGCCGCTGCCCGAGCCCGTGGCCCAGGCCCCGCTGCTCGGCGCCGAGACCCTCCAGCAGTGGACCGAGGAGGTTCCCCGTGAGGCCGCCGAGGGGCTGCGGCTGCGCCACCCCGGTGTCGAGGTGATCACCGATCGGCTCACCGGCGACCCGGCCGAGGCCCTGATCGAGGCGGCGGACTCCGCCGAGCTGATGGTGCTGGGCTCGCGCGGCTTCGGCGCGATCGGCGGGTTCGTGGTCGGTTCGGTCAGCCTGGCCGTGATCGCCCGTGCCGAACGTCCCGTGATACTGGTCCGGGCCGGAGAGCAGGCAGCCGACGAGCACCAGATGGACCCGGCGGGCGTGCCCTCCGCCGCGACCCCCTTCCGGCCGGTCGTCCTCGGCCTCGACACCGGCAGCCCGGACGAGGCACTGCTGGAGTTCGCCTTCGACGCCGCCGTGCGCCGCGACGCGTCCCTGCGGGTCGTGCACGGCTGGAGCGCGCCGCCCACCTCCTTCTACCGCTTCTACGGTGACGCGGAGCTGTACAGCACGCTCGCAAGCGAGCAGGCCACCGCCCTGACCGAGGTGCTGCGCCCCTGGCGGCAGAAGTTCCCGGGTGTGGAGGTGATCGAGGTGAGCCGGTCCGGCAGCGCCGCGCAGGTACTCGTCGACGCCTCCCGCGAGGCCTCCTTGGCCGTCGTGGGCCGGCGCATCCGCACGGGCCGCCTCGGCACCCATATCGGCCACGTCGCGCACGCCGTCCTGCACCACGTCGAGGCCCCGGTCGCCGTGGTTCCGCACGACTGACCCGTCAAGGAAACGGTGAGCACGATGGACCGTCCGATCGTCGTCGGTGTCGACGGCTCCGAACCGAGTCTGCGCGCTGTCGACTGGGCCGCCGACGAGGCCGCCCTGCGCGGAGCACCGCTCCGGCTCGTGTACGCCTCCCTCTGGGAGCGCTACGAAGGCGCCCTGCTCGCGCAGGAACTCGGCAAACCGCTGGAGGAGGTGATGGCCCGGGACGTCGTCGGCACCGCAGAGCAGCGCGCCCAGCACCGCCAGCCGGGCGTGGAGGTCACCACCGACGTGCTGCCCGACGAGCCGGACCACGGGCTCGTACGGGAGAGCAGCACCGCTCTCGCCGTGGTGCTCGGCTGCCGGGGCCGCAGCGGGGTGGCCGAGGCGCTCCTCGGCTCCGTCAGCCTTGCGGTCGCCGGGCACGGGCACTGCCCCGTGATCGTGTTGCGCGGCAGTCACGACAACCAAGCCCGCGTCGGGGCCCGGGGCCGCATCGCCCTCGGGGTGGGCGAGAAGCCGGGGAGCTCGGCCGCCGTACGGTTCGCCGTCGAGGAGGCATCCCTGCGCGGAGTGCCCCTGGCAGCCGTACGGGCCTGGCGGCGCCCGGCGCACGCGACCACCGGTCACCAGCTGCTCGCGGGCGAGCCGGCACATGTCCGGCAACAGCAGGCTGTGGAGCTGCTGGAGGAGGCCCTGCGCGACACACCGGCCGACCTCGAGACGGACCGTCGCGCCGTCGAGGGTCACGCCCGCGACGCCCTGGTCGCCGTCTCCTTCGAGGCCGACCTGCTCGTCATCGGCTCCCGGCGCCACCACGGCCACCTCGGCCTTCCGCTGGGCCGCGTCGCCCACGGGGTGCTGCACCACGGGGCGTGCCCGGTGGCTGTCGTACCCGAACTCTCCTGACGTCGTCAGCGCACGCGCCGCGACCCCCTTCACGGAAGCCGTGCGTGCAGCTCGAAGACGTCCCCCAGTCCTGTGGCCCGCAGCATCCGCCGGAAGGCCGTACTCTCCGCGACCAGCCGCAGCCGTCCCCGCCGGGCCAGTACCCGGTTGCGCACGCGGCACAGGATCCCGAGCCCGGAGCAGTCGATGAACGTGACCGGCCGCAGATCCAGGACCAGGTCGGGGCACGGGTGCGCCGTGAGCGCGTCGAGTCGTTCCGACAGCGCGGACACCGCCGGCAGGTCGATCTCGCCGTGCAGGGATATGACGGTTGCCGCGTCGGCCGCACGATGGGCCACGACCACGTCCGGTTCGGTGTGGGGATCTGACACGCGGGCCATGTCGTTCTCGGACATAAGGAGAGCAAACCCGGAATCCCGGACAGGGCGATAGGGCCGTCCGGCCCCACTCGCCCGTCCGTTCTGCGTACCGCACAGCCTCACGGCGGGCCGCGGCCTTCGACAGGCACCCTCCGGTCGGGCGCGAGGGCCGGACGGCCCAAGCGGCACCGCCCGCCCACTGGCGAAGCTGAACGTGCGGGACGGTTCCGGCACCCTGCCGAAGCCACGGATCCCGCGGCGGACCGACCGAAGAGGGTGAGGAGAGCCATGAAGGGCTACGTCTTCCGCGGTCCCGGAGAGGCATCCTGGCAGGACGTCCCGGACCCCGCCGTCAAGGAACCCACCGACGCGATCGTGAAGGTCGGCGTCGTGACGATCTGCGGGACGGACCTGCACATCCTCAAAGGCGATCTGCCCGAGGTGCGCCCCGGCACGGTCCTCGGCCACGAGGCGGTCGGCGAGATCGTCGAGGCCGGCAGCGACGTACGTACCGTGCGGCCCGGCGACCGGGTGCTGATCTCCTGCATCACCCCCTGCGGCCGGTGCCGGTTCTGCCGGGACGGCTGCTACGGCCAGTGCCGGGGCGGCGGAGGCTGGATCCTCGGCCACCTCGTCGACGGCACGCAGGCCGAGTACGTCCGCGTCCCCTACGCCGACCTGTCCGTGCATCCGCTGCCGGGCGCCGTGCGCAGCGAGGACGCCGTCCTGCTCGCGGACATCTTCCCGACCTCCTACGAGGTCGGCGTCCTCAACGGCCGCGTACGTCCCGGGGACACCGTCGCCGTCGTCGGTGCCGGTCCCATCGGCCTCGCGGCGATCGCCACGGCCCGCCTGTTCTCCCCCGAGCGGATCATCGCCGTCGACCTGGCCCCCGCCCGGCTGGAGGCCGCCCGACGGCTCGGCGCCGACGCCGTGGCCGACGTACGGGAGGCACCTGCCCAGCTTGTCGCCGACCTGACGGACGAACTCGGCGCGGATGTGGTCATGGAGGCGGTCGGCGTACCGGAGAGCTTCGAGCTGTGCACCCGCATGGTCCGCCCCGGCGGCCACGTGGCCAACATCGGCGTGCACGGCAAGCCGGCCACGCTGCACCTCGAAGACCTGTGGGCCAAGAACGTGACGATCACGACCGGCCTGGTCGACACCTACTCCACGCCCACCTTGCTGCGGATGGCCGCGGCAGGCCGGCTGCCGACCGGGCAACTGGTCACCCACACCTTCCCGCTGGACGACATGGAGGAGGCGTACGACGTCTTCTCCCGGGCCGCCCGGACGGGCGCGCTCAAGGTGGTGCTCGGCGGGGAGCAGCACGCGGAAGTGGCCGTTCCCACGGCCTGACCGAGAAGGGGCGGCCGGCAGCTCAGCTACGCTCCTGCGCCGCGTCCCTCCCGGTGAGCAGCACACCCGAAACCAGTTCGGGACGGATGCGAACCGCCTGGTCCATGCCCTGTTGCGGCACCCAGGGATCCAACAACCCCCGTATGCGCGCCAGTTCGGCGGGATCGGTGACCAGGCGGGCGTAGCCGGTGACCACCACGCTCCAGCCGAGATGCGTGTCCGGGTCGATCGCGTCGGCCTCGTAGGCGACGACCACACCCGCGCTGTCGCTCTGCCGGGCATGCGAGGTCAGGGCCGCGCCCTCGTGCGTACGGATCACGATGTCACCGCTGTCCAGGATGTGGTTGACCGGGCGGATGGTGGGCAACGCCTGTCGGGTGAAGACGACCCTGCCCAGGCGCACGCTGCCGAGCAGGCGCAGTGCCTCGGCCCGGTCGAGGTCGATGCGGCGCTTCCTCGAATCGTGTTCACGGATCATGGCTGGCTTCTTCGCGGGTGCGTGGCTCTGTGCTCGGCGGGAACGGCGGGAACGGCGGGAACGGCGGAGACGGCGGAGACGGCGGATTCGGTGGCATCAAGCCCGGGTGCGGGCTGTGGCGCCTCGTCGGTGGAGCGACACCGCGGGGGATCGGTGCCGCTCCTGACTGCACTGTCGCCCATGGCCTCCCGCCTCTCCAGTGCCGTTCGGCCCTCGCTCGGGGGCCGGCCGTCCTCGGGCCCGCTCACCGGAGCCACCGGCGTCGCAGAGGCCGTTTGCCGCTCCGACGTACGGTCCTGCGCCCGGGACGGATACGGTGGAGGTGACCCGTGGGTACCGGGTCCGCACGCCTACGGGAGCAGGAGGGATGGGGTGACAGGCCCCGAGGAGCCCCGCGTACGACTGCCACAGCTGAAGCTCGACGAGCTGCTGGAGGAGCTGCAGGCCCGGATCGACGCGGCCCGCGGCACGCAGAATCGCGTGCACAGTCTGCTGGAGGCGGTCCTCTCCGTCGGCCGGGAACTGGACCTGGAGCAGGCCCTGCACTCCATCGTCGAGGCGGCTGCGGCGCTCGTGGACGCCGAGTACGCCGCCCTCGGCGTCATCGGACCGGACGGCACACGGCTGTCCGACTTCCACACGGTGGGCGTCACCGAGGAACAGATCTCCGCGATCGGCCCCTATCCGGAAGGCCACGGGATCCTCGGCGAGCTGATCCGGCACCCGCAGCCGCTCCGGCTCGCGAAGATCTCACAGCACCCGGCCTCGTACGGCTTCCCGCCGCACCACCCGCCGATGAACAGCTTCCTCGGTGTCCCGATCCGGGTCCGCGACCAGGTCTTCGGCAACCTGTACCTGACCGAGAAACGCGGCGGGCTGGAGTTCGACGAGGAGGACGAGTCGGTGCTCTCCACGCTGGCCGTGGCCGCCGGCGTGGCCATCGACAACGCCCGCCTGTACGAGGACTCCCGGTTGCGGGAGCGCTGGCTGCGGGCGAACGCGGAGATCGGCCACAGCCTGATGTCCGGCAGCGACCGCGCCGAGTCCTTGGGGCTGATCGCCGAGCATGCCCGGAAGATCTCCGGCTCGGCCCTGGCCGCGGTCGCCATGCCCATGGAGGGCACGAAGTCGATCAACGTGGAGATCGCCGTCGGAGTGGGCGCCGAGGCACACCGCGGACTGGTGCTGCCCATGGACGAAAGCCTGATGGGGCTGGCGTACACCGCCGCTTCCCCGGTCACCAGCGACGACGTCATCCGCGACTCTCGGATCTCCCCTCAGCCGCCGCGCTTCGGCGGGCTCGGCCCCGCTGTGGCCGTCCCGATCGGCACGGGTGCGGGCGGCGTTCGAGGGGTGGTCCTGGTGGCCAGGGAAGCCGGCCGGCCGGTCTTCCTGCAGAAGGAGACCGAGATGCTGCAGGGCTTCGCCGCCCAGGCCGCGATCGCGATGGAGCTGGCCGAGCGGCGGCAGGACGCCCAGCAGATCGCGCTGCTGGAGGACCGTGACCGCATCGCCCGGGACCTGCACGACCTGGCGATCCAGCGGCTGTTCGCCACCGGGATGACCCTGCAGAGCGCGGGCCGGTTCATCGAACACCCGGAGGCTTCCGAGCGCGTGCTGCGGGCCGTGGACGACCTCGACGAGACCATCAAGATCATCAGGTCGACGATCTTCGGGCTGCGGGCACGGGAGGGCACTGCCGCAAGCGGACTGCGGGCGAGGGTCGTCCGTGCGGTCGGTGAGGCCGCCCCCGTGCTGGGCTTCGCGCCCAGCGTGCGCATGGAGGGCCTGGTCGACACCGATGTGCCGCCCAGGATCGCCGACGACATCGTGGCCGTGCTGACCGAGGCCCTCACCAACATCGCCCGGCACGCCCACGCCGACCGGGCCCAGGTGGTCCTGACGACCGACGGCCGCGAGGTGCGCCTGAAGGTCTCGGACGGCGGCGCGGGCATCCCGCCCGGTGGCCGGCGCAGCGGACTGCTCAACATGGCCGAGCGGGCGGAAAAGCTCGGCGGGCGGCTCGAGGTGACCAGCCCCGAGGGCGGCGGCGCCGTACTGGACTGGCACGTCCCACTGCCCGCCGAATAGGCCTCCTAGGCCTCCTAGGCCTCCCGGGCAGGGGGTCGGGCCCACTCGGCCCATGCGCGACCGGGTCCGAAGCCGCAGCCTGGAGGTGTCGGAAGGCGGGACCCGAGCCTCTGGAGGACGCCATGAACAGCACTCCGGCCCTCGTGAACGACGTGATGACCCACCGGGTAGTCGCCCTGCGAAGCGGGGCGGCCTTCAAGGACATAGTGAAGGCCATGCGCGAGTGGCGGGTCAGCGCCCTGCCGGTGCTGGACGACGCGGGACGCGTCGTCGGAGTCGTCTCCGAGGCCGATCTGCTGCCCAAGGAGGAGTACCGCGCCGCAGACACCGGCCGAAGCGGGCAGGCGCAGCACCTCGCCGGGGCCCGCAAGGCGGACGCCGTGACCGCCGCCGAGCTGATGACCACGCCGGCCGTCACGGTGGCGCCCGACGCCCCACTCGCCCACGCCGCACGCATCATGGCCCGCGCCGGCGTCAAGCGGCTGCCGGTCGTCTGCCGTGACGGCACTCTGCAGGGCATCGTCAGCCGCTCCGACCTGCTGAAGGTCTTCCTGCGGGACGACGAGGACATCGCCGAGGAGGTCCGGCGCGAGGTCGTCGTGCCTCTCTTCGGCACGCACACCACCACCGTCGTCGTGGAGGTGCGCGACGGTGTCGTCACGCTGGCCGGCGGGGTCCACGAGACCGCTCTGGTCCCGGTCGCGGCGCGCCTCGCACGGGCCGTGGCGGGCGTGGTGGACGTCCACTGCGCCCTGGCCGGACCGCCCCGCCGTCCGAACCTCGACCCCGACTTTCCGGACGCGGACCGGGCCCACACGCCCTGACACGGAGCCTCGGACCCGCGAGAGGGGGCGGTCTCACTCCGTGCCGGCCGCGGTGAGCCGGCAGTCCACGCTCACGACACCCTCGACGCCGCGCACGAGGCGTGCGGCGAGAGGAATCCGGGTGGCGTCCTCCACCCGTCCCGTCAGGGTCGCGACGCCGTCGGTGACCACGATGTGAACGGGCTCGACCGGGGCCGGGAAGAGGGGGTCGACGATGTCGCGCCGGATCTCGTCGGCGAGGTCGTTGTCCGGGCGCAGGAACACCTTCAGCAGGTCCCCGCGGCTGACCACGCCTTCGAGCAGGCCCTCGGCGTTGACGACGGGCAGCCGCTTGACGTGACGCAGCGCCATGATGCGCGCGGCCTCGGCGAGGGTGGCGTCCGCGTGGACGGTGACAGCCGGAGTGCTCATCAGTTCCTCGGCGGTCACCGCCCCGGCCTTGGCCAGGTCGGACAGCCGGCGCCGCTGGGTGAACCGGTCCGGATCGCTGTCCCGGAACTCCTCCTTGGGCAGCAGATCGGCCTCGGACACCACGCCGACCACCCGGCCGTCGCCCTCCAGCACGGGAAGCGCGCTGACCTTCCACTCATCCATGCACTCGACGATGTCCTTGAACAGGGCCTCGCGGCCCACGGCGACGACAGCGCGCGTCATCACGTCACTCACCCGGTGCGGGCTGCTGTCCATGCGGTTCTCCTCACCGGACCTGGGCTCACACCTGACCACCGCTGCCGTAGGGGGCGTAGAGGTCGAGCAGCCGGACCCGGGAGGCGTGCAGCCGCTGGGCGACCACGCGCCCGACCCAGACGGCGATCGCCCGGCCGAACTCGGCGTCCTCGGCGCACAACGCCCGCACGTCCCCGGCGTCGAACTCCCAGGCCCGTACCGGGGTCGTCGCCTCGGCGCCCAACTGCCACAGGTACGGCTCGAAGTGCCAGGACCAGCCGATCAGCTCACCGTGACCAAGGGTGTCGATGACGGCGGGCCGGCGGCCTGGCACGTGCAGGTCGAGGGCGACGGTGCCGGTGCGCACGATCCAGAAACGGTCGGCGCGCCGGCCCTCCTCGAACAGGCGGGCCCCGGCCTCGAAGGAGACCTCACGGGCCATCCGCGTCAGCCGTTCGCGGTGCACGGGCTCAAGAGCCGCGCTCATGGTGGTGGTGGAGGTCATCGCACCGGCTCCCTTCACGTCTTCTGCACCCAGCGTGGGCGCGCCCGGCACCGGGCACCAAGGGCCACTCGGACCCGGCCGGGGGCCCTTCGGCCCCCGAGCCGGACGAAGGTGCGCGGCCGGTGCGGCATCGCACGGCTCGGCCTGCGGCCGGGTTTCAGGCGCGTCCGCGGAGCATGAGGTTCCAGTAGAGGAACGGCAGTCCGTAGCGCTTGAGGTACCACATGTCGCGGCGTTCGTGGGTCGTGTCGATGACGGGGAAGGTGGGACGGTGTCGCAGGGTGTAGTCGAACTCGGCGAGCAGCATGGTGCGCCGTGAGGTGGTGATCGGGCAGGAGGAGTATCCGTCGTACGAGGCGGGCAGCGGCTCAGCACTGGCGAGGCCGGCGCTGACGTTGCGGGCGACGACCGGTGCCTGTTTGCGGATCGCGGCTCCGGTCTTGGAGTTGGGCGATGAGCCGGCGTCGCCGAGGGCGAAGATGTCGGGGTAACGCACATGACGCATGGTGTGCTTGTCGATCTCCACGTAGCCGCCGGGGTCCGCGCGATCGGCCAGCGGACTCGCCTTGAGCCAGTCGGGTGCCGACTGGGGCGGCACGACGTGCAGCATGTCGAAGCGGATGGTGTCCTTGCTCCCGGATTTGTGGTCGACGACGATGGCGTTGCGGCCGTCCGGGTCCACCTCGGCCAGTTCGCTGTTCTTGTGCACCTCGATGCCGTAGCGGGCCACGACCCGTTCCAGTTCCTCGGCGAACACCGGAACACCGAACATGCCCGGCGTGGGCAGCACGAGGACCACTCGTATGTCCTTCAGGACACCCTGCTCGCGCCAGTGGTCCGCGGCGAGATACGCGATCTTCTGGGGAGCTCCACCACACTTGATCGGGCCCGACGGCATGGTGAAGACGGCTGTCCCCGAGCGCATGGAGCGGATCAAGTCCCAGGTCTTGGGCGCCAGTTCGTAGGCGTAGTTGCTGGAGGTGTGCGGTGCGGCGACAGCCTGCGCCATGCCGGGCACCCTGTCCCAGTCGAGTTGGATGCCGGGGCAGACGACGAGCCTGTCGTAGCCGACGGTCCTCCCGTCGGCCGTACCGACCGTCCGCCCCTCGGGGTCCACGGTCTCCACGCGGCTGCGGATCCAGGAGACACCCTTCGGTAAGACGGACCGCTGGGGGCGGGCGCTTGCCCGGGCTGTGGCCCGGCCGCCGCCGACCAGCGTCCACAGCGGTTGGTAGTAGTGCGTGTCAGAGGGCTCGACGAGCCCGATGTCGCGGATGCCGTGGCGCAGCAGGCGGGCCGCGACGCTGACTCCGGCAGCTCCTCCGCCCACGATGAGGACCTTGTGATGAGCGTCTGTGGTCATGTACGCCTTCCCCCTCGCGTCCGCCCCAGCTAATGTACGTACATTAGCTTTTCAAATGTACGTACACAAGGATGAGAAACCATGGGTGAGGAACCCACTCCCTCGGCCGACCGGGGCGCGCGTTCCCAGGCAGGCCGGGGCGGGACTCCGCTGTGGCGTCAGGTGCGCGACGACCTCAGGGCCCGGCTGGAGCGAGACGAGTTCGTCGACTCCTTCCCCGGCGAGAACGAGCTGGCCGCCCGGTACGGAGTCAGCCGGCACACCATCCGTGCGGCGCTGCGCGGGCTGCGGGAGGAAGGTCTGGTCACGGCGGCGAAAGGCCGACGGCCGCGACCGGTGGGTGAGGCTGTCATCGAGCAGCCCGTCGGCGCCCTCTACAGTCTGTTCGCCTCCGTCGAGGCGGCTGGTCTCGAACAGCGCAGCGTCGTCCGCAATCTCGACATCCGCGCCGACGCGCACGTAGCGGTGCGTCTGGGCATGGAGGAGTCGACGCCCCTTCTGTACTTGGAACGCATCCGCCTGGCCGATGGAGAACCGCTGGCCCACGACAAGGTGTGGCTTCTGGCCTCGGACGCCCGGGCGCTGCTCGATGCCGACTTCAGCCACACGGCGCTCTACGACGAGCTCGCCGATCGGTGCGGTATCCGTCTCGTCGGCGGAGAGGAACGCATCCAGGCGGTCATTCCAACTGCCGCAGAACAAAGACTGCTCGGCCTCCCTGAGGGCGTGGCGGCGTTCTCCATCGAGCGGGTCGGCCGCGCGCACGGCCGCGCTGTCGAGTGGCGCACCACCCTCATCCGCGGCGATCGGTTCAGCGTCGTGGCGCAGTTCGACGCCCGTGCCGGCTATCGCCTCGACCCGGCGGGGAGCCGGTTCACGCGCTCGCGTCGGAGCGTACGGCGGCTCGATCCGGTGCGGTGAGGGGGGCCTTCGGCAGGCTTCTTGTTCCCGAATTGGCTGAACGTTCGTGCTCGCGCCATATCCCCCTACAGGTATGTGGCGCTGGAGGGGAGTGTCTGAAATGTTCTTCGTCGACACGATCGAGGTCGCGGGGCTCGGCAACCGCAGCTACCTGGCGGGCGGCGAGCGCTCGGCCGTGGCCGTCGACCCGCCGCGTGACGCCGACCGTGTGCTGGAAGCCGCGGCGCGCAGGGGCGTGCGGATCTCACATGTCGTCGAGACCCACATCCACAACGACTACGTCACCGGTGGCCTGGAACTCGCTCGTTTCACCGGCGCCGCCTACCTCGTACCCGCCGGGGCCACCGTGTCCTTCGAGCGAATACCCGTGCACGACGGGGACCGCACGATCATCGACGCCGGGCTCGCCCTGCAGGCGCTGGCGACACCCGGTCACACCCCGCACCACACCGCATACGCCCTTCAGCAGCACGGCACGGTGGTCGCGGTGTTCACGGGAGGCTCTCTGCTGATCGGCACCGTCGGCCGTCCCGATCTGGTCGAGCCCCGCCTGACAGAGCGCCTCGCCCGTGCTCAGCACGCCTCTGCGCACCGTCTTGCCGCGGAACTGCCCGACGCCGCCGCGGTGTTGCCCACGCACGGATTCGGCAGCTTCTGCTCCGCGGGCCAGGCTGAGGGGAACGAGACCACCATCGGCAAGGAGAAGGCGTCGAACGAAGCGCTTACGCAGGACGTCGACACCTTCATCACCCGGATGCTCGCGGGTCTCGACGACATCCCCGCGTACTACGCACACATGGGGCCCGCCAACTCCGCCGGACCCTCTCCGGTCGACCTCACGGCGCCCGCAGTGGCCGATGCCGAGGAGCTCGCGGCACGACTGGCCGCCGGGGAGTGGGTGGTCGACCTGCGCAACCGGATCGCGTTCGCCGAAGGGCATGTCGCCGGCACCTACAACTTCGAGGCCGACGGCCAACTCGCCACCTACCTGGCCTGGTTGATTCCCTGGGGCAAGCCGGTGACGCTGCTCGCCGAGTCGACTGAGCAACTGGCTTACGCGCAGCGAGAGTTGGTGCGCGTCGGCATCGACCGCCCGGCCGCCGCAGCCACGGGCGGACCGTCGGCCTGGACGGCGGGGAGCCAGGCCCTGGCCTCCTTCCCCCGCGCCACCTTCGCCGACCTGGCCGGGCGACACCCGGCCAAGGACGTGGTCGTGCTGGACGTCCGGCGTGCCTCCGAGCGGGCTGCCGGCTTCATCGAGGATTCGGTCCACATCCCGCTGCACACCCTGCACCGCCGCCTCGACGCGGTGCCGCCCGGTGAGGTGTGGGTGCACTGCGCGGCTGGTATGCGCGCCGCCATCGCCGCCTCGCTGCTGGACGCGGCAGGCCGTGATGTCGTCGCGCTGGACGACTCCTTCTCCGCCGCCGACAAGGCCGGACTCACCCTCCGTACCACCTGAGCCCACCTGGGCCCACCTGGGCCGGAACAACCCACTACTGCACAAGGCGAGGATCACGCATGGAGACTTCCCGTTCCGGCATAGGCCGGATCGCCGTAGAGGAAGCGGCCGAACGCACCGGGCACGGGCCTGAGGGCGCAGCGTCCGTTCTGCTGGACGTCCGCGAGCTCGACGAATGGAACGCGGGTCACGCGCCCGGAGCCGTACACCGCTCCCTCGCCGAACTCTTCGAAGGCATGCCACTACCTCCCGAGGCCCAAGGACGATGCCTGGTCGTCATCTGCCGCTCGGGCAACCGGTCCCGGCAGGCCGCCGAACTGCTGGCAGACAACGGCGTCGAGGCTGTGGATGTGATCGGAGGGATGCGCGAGTGGGCGGCGGCCGGGCTGCCGGTGGTGGACTCGCAGGGCCTGCCCGGTACGGTCGCGTGAGTGCCCTGATCCTCGCCCTCGTAGCCGGCGCGCTGATCGGGCTGGCCCTCGGCGCGCTCGGGGGCGGTGGCAGCGTCCTGGCCGTTCCCGCCCTGATCTACCTGCTCGGCTTCACCCCGGTCGCGGCCACCACCGCTGCACTGGTCATCGTGGCCCTCACCTCGGCAACCGCCCTGACCGCGCACGCCCGTGACGGACACGTCCGTTGGGGCGTGGGACTGCTCTTCGCCGCAGCCGGGATCGGCCCGGCGATGCTGGGCTCCGCGCTCGCCGCCCACCTTCCTGCGGGCGCCCTGTCGGCGGCCTTCGCGATGGTCGCGGCGGTCGCGGCGGTGCGCATGCTGCGGTCCAGGGAAGAGGACGATGCCATCCGGAGGATCCGACCCGGGCACGCGGCAGCGGCAGGCGCCGGACTCGGCGCGGTGACCGGCGTCCTCGGAGTCGGCGGTGGCTTCCTCGCCGTGCCGGCTCTCGTGGGTGTACTCGGACTCCGCATGCGCGAGGCGGTGGGCACCAGCCTCCTGGTCATCACCGCCAACTCGCTCGCGGCACTCGGACTGCGTGGTGGCACTGCGAGCCGGCTCGACTGGGCGGTCGTCGCCCCCTTCGCCGGCGCCGCGATCCTGGGAGCGTGGGACGGCAGGCGCCTGGCGTCGAAGGTGAGGGGCAGGACACTGCAGCAGGTCTTTGCCCTGGGGCTGCTGGCAGTGGCCGCTTTCATGTTCATCGACGGGATGGTCTGACGTACCAACCGCTGAGGATGCCGCTCGTGTATTGATTACGAGCGTTGTTGACGCCGGCCGGGCTTGATCATGGCGAAGACCTCCGGTGTGGTGGAGCTGTCCAGGACTGCACCGCACCGGACTCCGGCGCCATGTCCTGCGTACCGATGACGGAGAGCAGCTCCAGCTGCGCGGCACCTTCGGTGCCGGGCGGGGCGGTGAACCACAGCAGGCGCTGGCGTCCGTCCTCGCTGAACAGGCTGTTGCAGTCCACCGCGATGACGCCGAGGGCCGGATGGACGATGCGCTTGTGGTCCGAGCGACGCAGGCCGACATCATGAGTGTCCCACAGCGCGGTGAACTCCTGACTGCGCCGTCGCAACACCCCCACAAGACCGTCCACTTCGGCATCACGGCCGCGCCGTGCGGCGACAGCCCGCAGGTCGGCAACGAACACCCGGGAATGGTGCGGGTGTTCGTCCGACGGGTAGATCGCGCGGGAAGCGGGATCGGTGAACCAGCGGTGGATGAAGCTCGCCTTGGCCCCCCGCCCGGTCGGCTGCCGGCCCACGAGCGCGATGGCCGCCTCGTTCTGTACGAGGGTCTCGTGCAGGTCGGTGATGATCTGCGCGGGAGTCGCCGCGAGCCGGTCAAGGAGCGCCAGCAGCCCCGGCGTGATGTGCGCGGTCAGGCCGCCCGCGGCCGGGGGCACGGGACGCTCGGCGAGGTGGAACAGATGGTCGCGCTCGTCGCCGCCGAGGCGCAGCGCACGGGCGAGGGCGGCCAGGACCTGCGCAGACGGCTGGGTGCCGCGCCCGCGCTCCAGCTCGGTGTAGTAGTCGACCGACAGGCCCGCGAGCTGAGCCACCTCCTCCCGCCGCAGCCCGGGTACCCGGCGCCGGGGCCCGGCGGGCAGACCGACGTCGGCCGGCCGGATCCGCGCGCGCCGGGACTTGAGGAACGCGGCGAGTTCGGAAAGGTCCATGCCCGCATCGTGCCGCGTACGACCCGGGCGAACCAGGGGGTGGCAACCCCAGGGTGTGCACAGCCTGGTTGCCGCCCGCAGACCGGGTGATGGTGGGAGGGCGGCGAGCGCACGACGTCGCGGCCCACCCATCCGAACCCCGGCAGGAGCGAACCCGATGCCGTACGCGAACTTCAAGGTCCCCGCAGGCACCCTCACCGGCAAGCAGAAGGCGCAGATCATCACCCGCGCCACCGACCTGTACACCGAGATCTACGGCGAACGTGCCCGCGCCACCACCCTGGTGCTCGTCGAGGAGGTGCCCGACGGCGGCTGGGGCATCGGCGGCCACGTTCTGACCGCCGCCGAGATCCAGCAGCCGCCCGCCGGCTGACCGCACTTCCATCGGCGCCGGCCCGGCGCAAGGCGGTGCCCGACAGGAGCACGGTGTCGTCGCCCTCGGCAGCAAGGTCTACGTGATCGCGGGCATCGCCCCGGCACTCGGCGGCAGGATCTACGTACTCGGCGGCCTGTCCGGTGGGGAATCCTGGCAGGCGCTGCGCGACGCCTAGGTCTTCGGCGCGACCTTCATGCTGTCGGGCACCGAGCGGGGCGGCGCCGCCGTCGGGCAGACCCGCGGCGGCATCGCGGCGGCGGCCATCGGCACGACGATCTACACCTTCGGCGGTGAAGGAAATCCGGCGCCCGGATCCCACGGCGTCTTCCCCAACACCGAGGCATACGACACCACACGCGACCGCTGGCAGATCCTCGCGCTGACCCAGACACCACGCCGTGCGGGGTAGTCGACAGAGCTCAATCGGCGGATTCCCGGCCGTCGGAGTAGATCACCAGTGTCTGTTCCGGCTGTTCGGCCAGGTGGAACGCGGTGTAAGCGAAGTCGACCACCCCGCGTCCCGGGCTCCGTAGCCGTTTCCGTCCGCCGTGCCGGGCTTGCACGTCGTACTGCGGCCACCAGGCACGCACTTCCGGGCTGCCCGCGTTCAGCTCGTCGATCAGCCGGGTGTAGCGGACGTCGCCCGGGTGGCGTCCGGCCAGCGTCCGCAGCCGGGCAAGCAGGCCGCGCGCCTCGGTCTCCCAGTCGACCAGAACGTCCCGGGCCGCAGGTTCGAGGAAGACCCAGCGGGCGAAGTTCGCCGGCCTGTCCGCGGCCGTGGTGAGGTGCGGGAACAGCTCGTCGGCCGCCTGGTTGCAGCTGAGCACGTCGTAGTTGCCGCCGATGATGTACGCCGGGTGCGGCTGGAGCAGGAGCGGGACGGCCGCCACCTCGGCCGCGAGCGGCTCAGCTTCTTCGGGTTCGGCCGCAGGCGCGTGTCCGGCCAGTCGGAAGAGGTGACCGCGCTCGTGCCGGTCGAGCTGCAGCACCGAGGCGAGGGCGTCGAGCACCTGGTCCGAGGCGCGGATGTCCCGGCCCTGCTCAAGGTACGTGTACCAGGTCGCGCTGATCCCGGCGAGCAGCGCGAGTTCCTCCCGGCGCAGGCCCGGGGTCCGGCGTCGGCCGGTGTGTGGCAGTCCGACCTGGTCAGGGGTGATCCGCTCCCTGCGGCTGCGGAGGAAAGCGCCCAGCTCACGGCGTTGGTCCGGCTGTTGCGGCATGGTGGATGGCACCCCTGGTTCCAGAATAAACACGCTCTGGATACCAGGCTAAAGCCATCGCAGACTGAAGCCCGAGCGGGAGGTGCGGCGCCCACCGGTGGCCTGCGGCCGGATCCCGGCGCGCGGACGCGTTCCTGGCGATCATCCGGAACCGGCACCGAGAAGGAAAAAGAAGAGGAAGAGGAAGAGGAAGACATCATGTCGGGAATCGACGGCAAGGTCGTGGCGATCACGGGAGCCAGCAGCGGCATCGGCGAGGCGACCGCACTGCTGCTCGCCGCGCGAGGCGCACGGCTCGTCTTGGGTGCGCGCCGATCCGAGCGCCTCGCGGATCTGGTGGCGCGGATCGAGAAGTCGGGCGGCGCGGCCGTACAGACCCGTACGGACGTGACCCGACGGGACGACCTGCACGCCCTGGTCGCACTGGCCGGCGAGCGATTTGGCCGGCTCGACGTGCTGGTCAGCAACGCCGGGGCCGGCACGATCTCGCCTCTCGACGATCTGCGGGTCGACGAGTGGGACCAGATGGTCGACGTCAACATCAAGGGCGTGCTGCACGGAATCGGCGCCGCGCTGCCGATCTTCCGGGCCCAGGGCACGGGCCAGTTCATCACCATCGCCTCCACGGCCGCGTTTCGCATCGTGCCGACCATGGCGGTCTACGCCGGTACGAAGTTCGCGGTCCGCGCCATCTGCGAGGGCCTGCGCCAGGAAGCCGGTGACTCCCTGCGGGTCACCACCGTCTCGCCCGGCGCGGTCGGGACCGACTTCGCCGAAGCGTCAACGAATCCGCAGGTCCGAGCGGAGATCACGGCGATGCGGGACCGGATCGCGATACCGCCTGAGGCGATCGCCCAGGCCATCGCGTTCGCCATCGAGCAGCCGGCGACCGTGGACGTGAACGAGATCGTCGTTCGGCCCACGGCCCAGAACTGAACCCGCTCAAGTCCGAGGCGCATGGCGGGCCCGAACCCCCATCGCTCCTCTAGGGCGGCCAGGTCGGGGAGGGACCGGATCGTGGCTGGTGTGGTGGTGGCGCTTGCTCAGGAGTCCGTCGGGGGAATGAGGTTGTCGAGTGCCTCGGCGCAGTCCTGGGCGGCCTGGGCCGAGCGCGGCAGCATGAGGTTCTCGTAGGCGCGGACGGCGTCGTCGATGCTGGATTCGGTGATGAGGGCGTGGGCGAGGTCGGTGCCGTCGAGCATGGCGAGGTTGGCACCGAGCCCGACGGGGGGCATCAGGTGCGCGGCGTCGCCCAGCAGGGTGATGCCAGGGAGGTGTTCCCAGGTGTGCGGGGCGGGCAGCACGAACACGGGCCGGTTGACGAACTCGCCGTCGTGGTGCCGCAGGAGGTAGAGCAGGTTCTCGTCCCAGCCGTCGAACATCTTCAGCAGGTGTGCGCGCACGGCCGCCGTGTCGTCGGGTTCCACGTCGGCGGCCACCTGCCAGTCATGTGGGGCGCGGAAGGCGACGTAGACGCGGATGTGGCCGTTGCTGTTGCGTTGGGCGAGCAGAGCCTTGCCGTCGGCCGTCGCCAGCAGGGTGCCGTTGCCGACCATGCGTGCGAGGGCGGGATGGCGGGTGTCGCAGTCGTCGAAACCGGTCTCGATGAAGGTGACACCGGTGTAGCCGGGTGTGGCGTCCGACAGGGCTGGGCGGATGCGCGACCAGGCGCCGTCGGCGCCGACCACCAGGTCGGCGTCCTCGGCGGTGCCATCGTCGAGGAGCAGGCGCCAGGAGCCGTCCCCGAGCGGGGTGGCCCCGGTGACAGTGCAGCCCCACCGGACGGTGCCCTCGGCGAGGGATTCCAGCAACAGGCTGCGCAGCTGGCCGCGGTCGATCTCCGGGCTGTCGTCGTCGTGGCCGGGCCCCGGGACGGGCAGGGCGGTGGCGGTGACGGGGTCAACCACGCGCCACGCCTGGCCTTCGGGGCGGGACAGGGCGCGGAACCGGTCGAGCAGGCCCGCCGCGCGCAGAGCGATCTGACCGGTGTCGGCACGTATGTCGAGGCTGCCGCCCTGGGGGCGGACGCCGGTGGCAGCCTCACATTCGAAGACGGTGACGGAGCGGCCGTGGAGCTGCAGGACGCGAGCTAAGGCAAGGCCGCCGAGGCCGGCGCCGACGACCGCGATGCGGGAGCCGTGAGCGGAGTTCATGGGGGTGTCCCCTCGAAGGGTGGGTGAGTTGCCAGGAGGTCCGGCGCATGACCAAGAAAGCACAGCCACCGAGAAAGTGCCTCTGAAATACGGGTGTGCCGGTACCGAACCGGCCAGGCACCGCGAGCGCAAGAAGACTCAGACCTGCCGCTACTCCGCTGCGGTGAGGACCGTCAACTCACCTCAATACGCGAGGACTTGCCGAGTGCGAAGCAACCAACGCGCCCTTCTCACCCTGTTCACAAGTGACACACATGTCATGTCCGACGGCTGCCAGGGGGATCGGCAGCCACCGGACGACGCACGCGAGAAGGAACCGATGACCAGACACCACCGCCATATCCTCGGGCGCGCGGCGTTCATCGCCACCGCGGCCCTCTCCGTCGGTACTGCCGGAACACTGGCGGCGCCCGCCGCTGGAGCGGCAACGCCGACGGGCACCCCAAAGCTGAGGCTCATTGCCGCGTCGGACACGGTGACCGTGGACCGCTGGAAAGGTGAGCCGGGGGTCTACCTCGACCTCGGCACCTACGTCACCGTCGACGGCGCACCGCTCGAACTGCGGGTGACGCGCAAGTCCTACAACGACCCCGTCGTCGCCTCACAGATCATCCGCTCAGGCGGCAGGACCGTGACCAAGTCCCTGCCCAAGGACCTGGTGAAGGACTTTTCGGGGCTGCCCGGCTTCCTCAAGGTCAGCATCAGCGACCAGTCGGGCCGGAAGGTGGCCGACACCTCGCAGACCTTCTGCCCGAACAACCAGGCGGGGCGGATACGGCCGGACGCTCCGGCCACCTCGAAGTACCCCGGCAGCTGCTCCGACAACCCGTTCGCGCTCGGCTCCGTATGGGGCGTCGACAAGGGCTGGGCGGCGGCCACGGCACCGGGCTACGGACCGAACGCCTCGGTCGACCTGAAGCCCGGCGTCTACACCGCAAAGGTCTCCGTGGCGAAGAAGTACCGGGACTTGTTCGGCATGCCGGACCAGACCCGGACCATCAAGGTCGAGGTCCGCGAGCAGAATCCCGGCGGCGGTGAGGGCCTGCTCGCAGGCGGGCCTGGGCTCAAGGCCAAGGGGAAGAGCCTGGAGCCGGCCGCGAAGCGTCCGGCGGGCCGAGCGGGCGTCCCCGCTGATGCGCCCAAGCCGGACCTGCGCGCCCTGCCCGCGTACGGCATCACCGTCAACCACGGAGACGGGGAACGCGCCGCCCCGGCCAAGGACTACCTGGCCTTCAGCGCGACCGTCTGGAACGGCGGCTCCTCGCCGCTGGTCGTGGACGGGTTCCGCCGCCCCGGCGCAAAGATGATGGACGCCTACCAGTACTTCTTCGACGCCAAGGGCAAGCAGGTCGGATACACGCCCACCGGCACCATGGAGTGGGACCCGCGGGTGGGCCACCAGCACTGGCACTTCAGCGACTTCGCCAGCTACCGGCTGCTCGGCGCGGACAAGAAGGAGATCGTCCGCAGCGGCAAGGAAGCCTTCTGCCTCGCCAACACCGACGCCATCGACTACACGGTGAAGAACGCCAACTGGCGCCCGTACAACACCGACCTCGCCACCGCCTGCGGTCAGGAGTCCTCCGTCTCCGTCCGCGAGGCTCTGGACATCGGCAACGGCGACACGTACTCCCAGGAGCGGCCCGGACAGTCCTTCGACATCACCGGCCTGCCGAACGGCACCTACTACATCCAGGTCCTCGCCAACCCCGATCACCGACTCACGGAACAGAGCACGGCCAACAACGTCACCTACCGCAAGGTGATCCTCGGCGGTGAGCCGGGCGCCCGCACGGTGACCGTCCCGAAGTACGGTCGCGTCGACGCACCGTGATCGTCCGCGGGCGGGGGCTGCCCATGTCCCCGCCCGCTCAACTGGGACGACACGTCTTCGGCTCGCTGATGCGGCGCGCGGCCTCGACGACCGCAGCGCGGTGCTCGGCCAGCCGCTCCGGTGACCAGGCCTGGGAGTTCCGTGAAGAGCCCGGCGACTTCGGACTCACGCGAGTGCGATCACCGGCACGACCGCGCCGCAGGCCTGGGCTACTGTCCCCCGGCCACCCGGAGGATCGCTCCGGTCGCGTACGACGCATCGGCGGAAAGCAGCCAGGAGACGGCGGCGGCGATCTCTTCGGGCTGTCCGGCACGGCCCAGGGGGATGGCGGAGGCAACCTTCCGGGGGCGTTCGGGGTCCTGATGGAATTCGGTCCAGATGGTGCCGGGGGCAACGCAGTTGACGCGGATGCCCTGCGCGGCGACCTCCTTCGACAGCCCCACCGTCATCGCGTCTACGGCAGCCTTGGCGGCGGCGTAGTGGACGTACTGTCCCGGGCTGCCGAGCGTGGCTGCGGCCGAGGAGATGTTGACGATCGCTCCGCCGCCGCGGTCGGTCATCTCCTGGATGGCGCGCCGGGCACAGAGGAGGTATCCGAGGACGTTGACATCGAGTGCCCTGCGGATACCCGCGGCGTCGGCGTCGGTCAGCCGGCCGTTCGGCCCGCTGGTTCCGGCATTGTTCACGAGCGCGGTGACGGGACCGAGGTCGGCGGCACGGTCGAAGAGCCCATCGACGTCCGCTTCGTCGGCGGTGTCCGCACGGACGGTGACGCACCTGCGGCCGGCCTGTCGGACCAGTTCGGCGACCGACTTCGCCGCGGAGCTGTCGGAGCGGTAGCCGAGGACGATGTCGTGTCCCTCGTTCGCAAGGCGGGCGCAGACAGCTGCGCCGATCCCGCGACTTCCACCCGTGACCACCGTCACGAGTCGTGCCTCCATGTCAACCTCCCAAGGCTGTGTGGGAATTCAAGACTGTTCCGGGCCCGGCGCCCCGGGCCGGCTCCGGTCGCCCTCAGACCCGTTCGCCGTCGGGCTCCCGGCCGGGGGCGACGTCTCGCGCTTCGGCCGAGCCGAAGCGGTCGCGGTATTCGGCGGGGGCGATCCCGACGCGGCGGTGGAAGGTGCGGCGCAAGGTCTCGGCGGTGCCGAAGCCGAGGCGGCGGGCGAGTGCGGCCACTGGCTCGTCGGCCTCGGTGAGCGCCCGCCGGGCCGCCTCCACTCGAACGCGTTCGACGTAGGCCGCCGGCCCCACGCCGATCTCCGCAGTGAAGCGACGCTGCAGGTGACGTGGGCTCAGACCGGCGCAGTCGGCCAGTGCTGCGACGGTGTGCCTGCCGCCGGGATTGTCCTGGACCGCCCGCACGGCTTTGCGGATCGGGTCGCTGGTCGGCTGCGCCGACCACAGCGGAACGCTGAACTGGGACTGGTTACCCGGCCGCCGCAGGTACAGGACCATTTTGCGCGCGGCAGCCAGCGCGATCTCCGGGCCGTGGTCGTCCTCCACCAGGGCGAGCGCGAGGTCCATTCCGGAGCTGACCCCGGCCGAGGTCCACACCCGACCGTCCCTGATGAAGATCGGGTCGCAGTCCACCGTCAGCTCGGGGTGCTCATCGGCGAGTTGCCGTTCACGAGCCCAGTGCGTGGTAACCCGTCGTCCGACGAGGAATCCGGTCGCGGCGAGGAGGAGCACCCCGCTGCACACCGACGCGACCCGCCGCGCACCGGCCGCCGCGGCGGCGATCCACGCGACCAGTCCGGGGTCGCGGCGCGCGTCGTTCACGCCTGATCCGCCCACCACGACGAGGGTGTCCAGCCCTTCGGGGGTGAGGTCGCCGATCCCGTGCGCGGCGAACATCGGCAGGCCGCTGGAGGACCGGACCGGGCCGGCCTGGGGCGCCACCACCTGGCAGTCGTAGCCGCCGACCGCTTGCTGTGCGTAATGGAACACCGAATGCGGGCCCACCAGATCGACTGCCTGGAACCCCTCGTACACCACGAACACCACCCGACGCATGGCAGCAGGCTGCCTGACCTGCGCGAAAGGCGTCAACGACGCGCAACCCACAGATCACGCCACAAGTCGCGGAGGATCTTGACCTGGGACCGGTCGGGACGTTGCATGCAACAAGACTGATTGTCCACGGACTGGAGGGCAGGCAATGACCGCTACCACCCGCGACCTCTTCGAGCGCTACCACGCTTGTTGGGAGGCTCGCGACCCCGATCGGATCGCCGAACTCCACACGGTCGACTCGGTGTTCCATCTGCACTCGGGTCAGCCCCCGGCGCGCGGGCGGGAAGCCATCCGTCAGGCGGCGGCCGGCACGTTCGAGCTCGTCCCTGACCTGACGTTCGAACTTGTCTCGCTGCGTGTCGGGGAGGACTTCTGGGTGGCCCAGTTCAAGATGACCGGGAAGTCCGCCTCCGGCGCCGCACTCGACGTCGACCTCGCGGACTTCGTCCTGGTCGAGAACGGGGCGGTGAAGGAAAAGCACTCCTACGTCGACGGAGTGGCGATGCAGGCCGCGATCGCGCCCGCTGAGGTTTCCTCTTGACGGCTCTCGGCCGGGCGTGCTGGTTCATCGGTAACTGCACGTAGAAACAGGGCCTCTTGGTAGTCCAGGGGTGACGAAACCATCCCGGACGCACAAGGGGCCCTGTCATGCGGCACGGAAATGGCGGTCGCCCGCGGGACGTGGACCCGACCGCGGCGATCACCGACTCACAGTCGGTACGGGCAGCGGAGCCGGTCAGTGACCGAGGAAGCCTCTTCACCGAGACCGCCGACCGCAGACTTCTCACGCAACGGGACTCCCGATGATCGCCTTGCCTCAGCAACAAGTTGATCTATCAGGACGTCCCGTTGCGTCATTCACCAGGGCTTGACCTGCCGCTCAAGATCCAAACTCAACGGCGTTGAAGTCCTAGTAGTGCGGGAGGACGAAGTTGTAGCCCTGGGCGTAGTGCGCACCGCCGACCGGACAGACGCCGTCCGTCGGGTAGCCCCAGTAGTACATCGAGTAGCACTTGCTGCAGAAGCGCCAGTTCGCCTGGTCCCCCGATATGTCGTGCGGGAGCACGAAGTTGAAGCCCTGAGCGTAGTGTGCGCCGCCCGCAGCGCAGACCCCGTTAGACGGGTAGCCCCAGAAGAACATCGAGAAGCACTTGTTGCAGAAGCGCCAGTTCTTCTGCGCGGTCGGCGTCTCGGGGACGTCGTAGGGGAGGATGAAGTTGTACCCCTGGGCGTAGTGCGCGCCGCCCGCCGGGCAGACGCCGTCGGTGGGGTAGCCCCAGTAGTACAGCGCGAAGCACTTGTTGCAGAAGCGCCAGTCGTCCTGCGTGGACTGGACCCCGGAGGCGTCGGCGGCGGCCGGTGCGGCGAACGCGCCGGCGGTGACTGCGGCTCCGGCGAGACCTGCCGTCACGCCGAGCGCCCGGGTGAGGAAGGACCGTCGGTCCGACGGTCTGACGCCGTTCTCGGCGGGCGAGCTGCCGTTGTCTTCGGGTAAACCGGATGAACCCATGGCGGAACTTCTCCTTCGGTCTTCGGTGGAATGCGTGGGCCGATGGGGAGTGTCCTGCGAGGTGCCGGGAGAGAGTCCCAGCCGCCGGTTTTCACCGTCAAGGCCCGGCCGCGCACCCCCACATACGGCCGCTCGCATTCCGGGCCGGCGCCGCCCGTCGGGCCACAGGAGTGCGCCGACGTCCCAGGCGACGTCCCAGTCGGAGTCTCAGTCGGCGGGGCGAGGTTGTTGATCGCTGGACGAGCAGGATGACAACACCGTTGCGTCATTCACCAGGGCTTGACCTGCCGCTCAAGATCCAAACGCAACGGTGTTGACATCAGACCTTGTGACACCGTCCAGGCCCGCTCCTTGGGCGAAGCACGGCGTAAGAACACCAGCGCAACGGCCAGAAGCCTCGCGTCGTCACATCCCCTCCGACCAGACCATTTCATCCTCCAGAGCCAGGCTCAAAGAGGTTCAGCACTCGCCCATCGGGGGGATTCTCAGGAAAACGCGTGAATATGCCCACCGAAATTGCAATATATAGACCTAAGCGAACCTTTTCAACCTGGGTCTCGCAGGTCAGTGGTTTTGGTGTGGCGAGGGCAGGTTGCTGACCTGAGGCGCTATTGAAGTTGAAAGAGGTCCGATCGTATCAAGGGTTTCTTTTGACCTCAAGGAGGATCATCGTGGCTGAAGTTCCGGTTGGTTTTTCTGAGTACGTAGACTTCATGGGATACAAGTGCACAGTCAGTTTTTCTGGCACAGTTGCCTCTAAAGGAGACACCGGCTGGACCGTTCACGGCGACATCAACATCAGCGGCCGTTGTAACGCCGTCGGGCTGTACTTGACCAGCGAGGACAGTGGGGGCAAGAATTGGGTGACAGGGGGCGGTGGATCAGGCCAGGGACGTATTGATATTGATAACCTAACGCGCTATTCCGGCAAGAAGGTCGGGCTCCAGATTGGCGTTCAGAGTGACCGCATGGGTTCGTGGTCATATACTGACGTACAGTGGTATGAGATCGGCATGGACTGAACTTCTTTCGTAGTGCCGGGCAGTTCAGTGAGGCTTATTCGGGCTGGGTCTGTCTGGCCTCTGCCCACTCGCCCATAACAAACAGCGGTCCGTCGTGGGGCAATAGAGTTTGCCTCCGACTCACACGAAAGAAGGCGCGAACCCCACTTCAGGGATCCGGGAACGCGAAAGTGCCTTCTGAGCTGGGACGATGAACCATGTCGAGGGGTTCGGTCGTACCAAGCGGAAGGCACTTTCTACGTGCAGGCTATCGGTTTGCGTCCCAGGGTTGTGGTGTCGGCCGACGGGATGGGGGTCGTCGGACATGCCGGAGCGCGATTGCTGGCGGATCTCGCTGAGGCGACCGGGCTGACAGCTGCGTACTCAGGTGTGCTGCGGCCGTTGCGACCGCGCGGGACCGGACACGATCCGGGCCGGGTCGCCGCTGACCTGGCTGTGATGCTCGCCGACGGCGGCGAAGCCCTCACCGAACTGGCCGCCCTGCGTGACCAGTGCGAGGTGTTCGGCCCGGTGGCCTCCACACCCACAGCCTGGCGGCTGCTCGCCGACATCCACGCCGGCGTGCTGGCCCGGCCGCGGACGGCCCGTGCTTCGGCACGCGAAGTGGCCTGGCTGCAGGCCACCGACAGTGGTGAGGGCATACCCGCCGTGAGGACCGGCGGACTCGAACTTGCGGGCCTGGTGCTGGACCTCGACGCCACGCTGGTCGCCTGCCACTCGGAGAAGGAACAGGCCGCCGCCACCTATAAGGGCGGGTTCGGCTACCACCCGCTGCTGTGCTTCCTGGCCAACACCGGCGAAACCCTGTCCGGACGACTGCGACCGGGCAATGCCGGAGCGAACACCGCCGCCGATCACATCACCGTGCTCGACGACGCACCCGCCCAGCTCCCCGACACCCACCGCTACGGCACCCCGATCCTGATCCGGACAGACTCCGCCGGCTCCGCGAAAGCCTTCCTCCACCACCTGCGCAACCTGCGCCTTCGCGGCATCAACATCGGCTTCTCCGTCGGTACCGCGGTCACCGCCGACGTCCGCCGCGCGATCCGCTCGCTGCCCGAGCAGGTTTGGCACCCCACCTTGAACCAGGACGGAACCCTGCGCGACGGTGCACAGGTCGCCGAGCTGACCGGCCTGGTTGATCTCGCCGGCTATCCGACCGGCACCCGTTGCGGCGAGTCCGAGAGAGGCCAGATGTCAGGTCGTGGTGCCGGCCGCTTCCCGGCACCCCCGTTCTCTGTACCAGCGGGTTGAGTGGTGCACACCCACTTGGAAGTGGGTCACTTACGCGAAGTGCGGACGTTCATCGGTCTGTCCTGGTGGCGAGGGCCGGGCGGCCCTCCGCGTAAATCCTTGAGCGATGGCGTGAGCAATGCCCAGCATCGGTGTCGATGAGGACCGCGATTCCTCATTGTTTTCGCTTCGCTGCATGGTTGAACGTATGCGCAGTGCAATCGACGTGGCGCGAAGTCCTCTTGAGACGGCCTGGAGGCGGCAAAAGACTGCTGCGGTACCAAGGCCGCGCTTGCGTCCCGGGAGCCGCGGCACAGCAGTCACGATCGCAATGGGAGGAGAACGTCGATGCCCGACGCCAGCCGTCGAGACGCCGCACACTCGATCACGGCGACCGACGGCACCGCCACACGGACCCGTGAGGCGGCCCCCGTCGACCTGGTGCCGGTCCAGGAACTGCACCGCCGCTGCTCGCCGGGCAGCCGGGCCCTGCGATACCACGCAGGCAAGTCCGGACTCTCACCTGCCGAATGGCGTCAGTTTTCCAGCCCAGAGCACGGCACCACGCTGGTGACCACTCCGGCCGAGCGTACGGACCACATCATCGCCATGACCAACGTCATGCGCACCGATCAGCAAGGGGTGGGGGAACTCGCGATCCTGGTCGAGGAAGCGTGGCAGGCCAGGGGGCTCGGCACTGCGCTGGCCGAACATGCGGCGACCGTAGCCCGCCGCGAGGGACACCACACGCTGGCCGCCGCGGCGGCGGCGAGCAACAAGCCGATGCTCCATGTCCTGAGGAAACTGGACGCGACACCGGTCGACGCCACCGGGCCCGTGCTCGACCTCCGCATCCTGCTCTAGGTCCGGCTTCGATGATCACCGGGTGATGGATCACGGTGGGGTAATACGTCGCCATGAACACACCGATCACCAGTGGGAGTTACCGTGTGCGCGAGCCGTAACGACGGGGTCGATGGAGCGGTGAAGCCGGATCGGCTCACCCGATTGTGCATCTGCACAGGGGCGGATGTTTCCTTGACCAAGCTCCTCGCTCACCAGGAGCATCGATCGGCCCGCCCGGGCCCTTGAGACTCCGTCAGGGCGGCCGGGCAGGGGCTGGACGCTCACCCTCGGAACAGACTGATCCCGTCGTCGGGCACTCGATGACTCGGGCGGTACCAACGCCTTCGCCGTCAGCTGGCGGACCGAAGTCTCTTGGAGTGTGCTGGGACCGTTCCCGGCTCTGCCCGTCAGGGGCGCAGGCCCGCCCGTCTGAGTGCGACCTTGGACAAGTCGGAGATGGCTTGCTGGTCCTTGCGGCGCCAGGCGTCGGCGAGGCCGCCCGGCGGGGTGGGGACCGTGGCGAGGTCGCGCAGGGCGAGCAGGTCGGCGCCTCCGGGGTTGTCGAGGAGGCGTCGGGTGGTGGCGCTGCGCCGAATCCAGCGCAGGCGCGGAGGAAGTCACAGCAGCAGTACGAAGGCCACAGGGAGGACGATCAGGGCGAGTGCGGTCAGGGTGACCACCTGGTCCACGATGTGCTGCAGTGACTGTCCGGCGTCGGAGAGACCGGTGCCGGCGCCGGCGGTGGACTGGAGCGGCTTTTTCAGGGAGCCGCCGACGAGCGGCACTTTCGAAGCCGCGTCAGCGGCGTCGTCGAGGCCGGTGGCGAGGTTGTCGCCCGCGGTCTGCGCCTTCCGTCCCGGCTCGGCCAGCAGCATGATCGCGTCGTGAACGGTCAGGGCGAACTTCACCGTGGCCGCGATCAGGGCCCCGGCGATCAAGTCCGCGAGCACCTGACGGCTCCGACGTGCCGAGGTCTGGGCGCAAAGGCGTATGGGCGTGCTACTGCTCCGGTGACGGCATCGGAGACGGCCGGGTTCCGGCAATGGTCAGGGCTGACGTCGTGGTTCGTGGTTGGGCCGGTCGCTTGACGGTACGTGGGACTCGACTCTTCCGCCGGACTTCACAGGTGCACGTCCTCGACACGGTGCCGGGTTGGCGTAGTGGTGCGGTGGGCGCGCGGCGAAGCCGTCAGGCGGACCGCGTGCCTGGGACTCGCGGGACCTGTCCACCTTGGGCCTCCGGCCCGACGGCACGGGGAGTGGAGCTGGTCTGAAACAAGGGATCTCAGTCCCCGAACGGGGGCAGGCTTCCATCTCGCCGCGGCGGGCCCTTGCACTCACGTGCGCGGGCTCGCCGCTGAGCTGTTGGAATCCTCCCCCCTGTGCGTCGGTCACCCGGCAGGATCGAGTACGACCGGAAGCTCCGCGAGGCCGCGGAAGGCCGGGAAGGGAACCTCCAGCCACCGCGTCTCGGCGCGGGGGTCGGCCAGAGCCATCCTCGGGAACCGGTCGAACAGGGCGGTGAGCGCCAGCTGCATCTCGAGCCGGGCCAGCGGGGCTCCCAGGCAGTAGTGGCTGCCGTGCCCGAACCCCAGATGCGCGTCCTGCGCATTGCCCGGACGTGTCACATTCAACTCGTCCGGGGCGTCGAACTTCAGCGGATCGCGGTTGGCCGAACTGATCGCGATCTGGACCAGGGCACCCTTGGGAATCCGCGTCCCGCCGTACTCCACGTCCTCGGTCGCATAGCGGAACGTCGCGCTCTCCACGGAGCCGTCGTAGCGCACCAGTTCCTCGACCGCGGCACGCATCAGCTCCCGGTTCTCCCGCACCGCGCGCAGCTGCTCGGGATGGGACAGGAGATGATGCACGGCGTTGCCGAGCAGGTACGCGGTCGTCTTGTGACCCGCGAACATCAGCAGGAACGCCGTGGAGACCAGCTCGTTCTCGGTCAGCCCGCCGCCGGCGTCGTCCCGGACCGCGGTGAGCGCGCTCAGGAGATCATCACCCGGACGGCTCCGCTTGGCGGCGATGAGATCCGAGAAGTACGCGTGCAGATCCTCCTCCGCCTTGTGCTGGGCCCGCTTGGCCTCCTCGTTGAAACCGCTCTGGGCCACCGTCGAGGACAGGTTCTGCATCCGCGACCGCTCCTCGGGTGGTACACCGAGCAGATCGCAGATCACGATCATCGGCAGCGGGAACGCGAAGACCGGCAGAAGGTCGAAGGGCTCCCGAGTCGGGCACCCGTCGAGCAGGCCCCGGACTATGTCCTCGACCTTCGGCCGCAGAGCCTCCACGCGCCGTGGGGTGAACGCGGAGTTGACCAGCCTGCGCAGCCGAGTGTGCTTGGGCGCGTCGGAGTTGAGCATGTTGTCGTCCAGCGCGACTGACGAGTCACCGAAGATCCTCCGGTAGGCGTCCATGGCCCCGTACATGTCCTTGCTCAACCGCGGATCCGACAGGGCGGCCCGCGCGTCCTCGTACCGGGTGATCAGGTACGTCTCGTTGCCGTGCGGCGGCCTCATGGGGCAGACCGGGGCCGCGTCGCGGAGATGGGCGTAGACCGTGTGAGGGTCCCGCCGGAACTCCGGGGTGCAGCGTTCGGCCGCGGTGACAGCCTCTTGCGTGGTGGTCACGGACGACTCCTGAGGTCGAAGAGGGCCTCGGCGGTGCCACCGAGGATGAGCTGCTGCGACGCCTTGTCGACCGGCAACTTCTCGATCATGCGGATCTGCTCCTCCAGCGGCACGGCCAACGGTGGTGAGTCCGTGCCGAACAGCATCCGTTCAGGTCCCAGCACCTCCGTGTTCAGACTCAGATGCGCCGAGCTGGACGGGCTCGTGTCGACGTACATGCGCCGCAGCGCCGCGGCCGGATCGACCGCCGGTCCGTCGGAAGCAGGCGGGGCGGAGACTGCCCCGGGCTGGCCGGCGGGCGGCGCGCCCCCGGCCCAGTGCCGGGGGCGCGCGGCCGTTTGCAGGCGTTCCGGCAGCAGCGCCATCGCGCCGCCGCCGGTCGCGCCGATCAGCCGTAGATCCGGGTACTTGTCCAGCCACCCCGCGAAGGCGATCATGGCCATGCCCATAGTGACGTCGTCGAACCGGCCGATCTGCTCGACGAAGCCGATCTCGTCGACCCGTTCCGTGCCGACCGGTTCCGCCGGGGCGTGTACCAGGACCGGCACCCTCGCCTCCGCGGCCAGTGCGAAGAAGGAGTCGGCGCGCGGGGAGCCGAGCAACTCCCCGTGGACGCTGGACGTGGTGATCAGGCCGACGAAGGCCGGGTCCTCCAAGGTCTCCTGCACCCCTTCGAGGTGATCGTCGTCCCCGAAGGGGTTGGCGTACACATAGCCGCGCAACCGGTCCGGGAACCTGGCGATCAGCCCCGACATCCAGGCGTGGAAACTGCGCAGCCGGTCTCGTGGTTGCGCGTAGTTGTCCACGCCCGGTACCCGCGCCATCGCTCCGGCGCCGACGGGGCTGCCGATGATGGTGAGGTCGATGCCGGCCTCGGCGCGAGCGGCGAGCATGCCGTCGACGTCGGTCAGACTCGGTGGCATGGGGAAGCGTTTGGCTGCCTCCGGCGGGGAGAGATGCCCGTGGATGTCGATGATCACGTGTCGCTACCCGGTTTCCGTGTGAGTGCGCGGGTGACCGCGGCACAGTCCTGGTCGCCCAGTCCCTGCTCGGTGGCATGGACGTGGGTCTCGGCCGCGGCGGTCGCCAGCGGCAGACTCAGGCCGACTGCCGCTGCCTGCTTGGTAGCGAGCATGAGGTCTTTCGCCATCAGCCGCAGCCGGAAGTCCGGCTCCTCGAAGCGGCCGGAACCCAGGCGCCTCGACTTGAACGCCATGACCGGAGAGGCGAAGCCGCTGCCTGCGATGGTCTTGAGGACCATTTGCCGGTCGAGGCCGCAGGCGGCCGCGAGTTCAGTGACCTCGGCCAGGGCCTGCACCTCTATGCCCATCAGCAGGTTGAGGCACAGCTTCATCCGCATGCCGGAACCGAGTGCGCCCAGATGGACGACCTCCTTGCCCAGCATCTCCAACAGCGGGCGGCAGGCGTTGAACGCCTGCTCCTCGCCGCCGACGAAGAGCCGCAGCTCGCCGTCACGGGCATGGTCGCAATTGCCGAGCATGCCGACGTCCACGACCGAGGGGATGTCCCCGGCGATCTGGAGGACCTCTTCGGGGGAGACGGTGCTGGCGCAGATCAGGACGCCGGGGTAGGCGCCCTTGGACAGGACGCCGTCGGCTCCGTGCAGCACGGAGCCGACAGCTTCGCCGTCGGCGACGACGCAGATGGCGGCGCTCGTGCCCTCGACGGCGTCGACGGGGCGGGGAGCGAAGAAGACGCCTGCCCGGGCAAGCGGTTCGGCCCGCTCCGGGGTACGGTTCCAGACCCGGACTTGCATTCCCCGATCGAGGAGGCGGGTGGCCAGGCCGGTGCCCATCGTGCCGAGCCCGAGTACGGCGACGGGGCCGTTGGCGATACGCGTCATGACGTCACCACACCTTTGGTCTCCTTGACGACTCGAAACCGCAGCGACTGCGTCGAGTCGACCCACCGGCGCAGCGGAGCCACCAGTGCGCGGTGCTCCGCGCTCTGCTGCCAGGCGAAGAAGTGCTCAGCCGTCTGCCACTCGCTGGTGATGACCCACTGCCGGGAGTCGTCCACGGGTGCTCCCAGCCTCTCGACGATGTGGCCGGGGGTCCGGGCGACGGATTTGCGGAGCTGGTCGTACAGATCCAGGAATCCCTGCTCGCCGCCCTCGATCACTCGGACGGTGAAAACGACGCTCAGATTTTCGGCCGGTTGGCCGTTGTTCCTCGTGCCCATGTCTCCTCCTGATGGTGGGATCCGGCAGGACACGACTCTCACGGCCTCATGTCCCTCGTGCGGGCGCAACTCCGAATGGGGCGCGGGCCAATGGGGACAAGGGGATAACGGTCCGTGATTGCTCTCTTCGGGTGAGTGGCGAGATGGTGCGTTTCGCTGACTACAGGGCGCCGATGGCCGCACGCGAACGGAGGTCTGCAACCCCCGATGCGTCTCGGGGAGATCAGGACCCTTTGGGATCGGCAACCGCCCGTGGGAGCTGGACGAGTGGGGCGGACACCCGGCGTACGAGCGGTTCCTTGCCTCGAAGGGCTGTTCCTTGCCCCGGAGCACGCCGGGCGCGGCAGTGCGGTGAACGGGGAGTGGGGAAGCGTTTCGCCTCGGTGCTTCACCGCGAGCGATGAAGGGCGCCCGTACGGCCTCTTCGCGGCTATCAACCGCCGCTACACCCAGGAGTCCGAGGCCGCAGCGGCCGCCCACGACGTGCGCCCGCTCCACGCCAAGGCACTGCTGGCCACTGAGGAACCGGTCCCCATGCGCCGCATCGCCGACCGCCTGCACGCGGAGCCCTCCAACGTCACCGTGATCATCGACCGGCTGGAGTCCCGCGGCCTGGTCGAGCGCAGCCCCGACCCCGGCGACCGCTGCGTAAGCGCGTCGCCGCCACCACGGCCGGCCGCACCGTCGCCGCCGACCTCCGCACCCGCATGCCCTTCGCCGCCGAACCCCTGGCCCGGCTCACCACACAGCAACGCGAGTCCTTGCACGAGCTGCTGTGGCTGATACTCGACGCCTGACTCGTGTCCTCAGTCGCCGAAGACCTGGCTGACCACTTCATTGCCGATCCCTCGCTGCTGTCCGCCCTGACCGGACTCCAGGACCGCGACGACGGCACGATCCGACGCGAACTGGTCACCCACCACGGAGAAGAACAGAAACCCGTCTGGGCCCGAATGACCACGCCGATCGAGGCGAAACTGCGATCGGCCGGCTTCGAGGCGCGGCCCTCGGCCTGCGCGCTGCCCAGCACCTCGCCACCCATGTCGACCAGATCGCCGCGGACCCCACCGGCTACCACACCTGGACAGCACAGGCCCTCCGCCCGTGGTTCGACGCCCGGGTGACAGCCGACCGCGCCAACGAGCAGCGCCTCGCCGAGAGCTCACCACCCGCAGATCGGCGGGCTGCCGCCCTGGCCGCCTGCGCCTTCGACGACCCGGTCGTCATGAGAGCCCGAGCCCAGGTACGCCATCTCCTGCGACCAGCCGACGACGCCTACGGCACCGACGAAGTGGACCGGCACGACACCGCTTGGCGGCTGCCCACCCAGACTTCTCGCCAAAGCACGACGGCCCGACCCGAGATCAGTGGGATGCACTCATCCTAGGCTGAGGGCTTGCCCGGCACCTGGCACAGAAGATCGATGCAGCCATCACCTGAGCGCTTGACTCACCCTCCGTAATCACAGCATTCGTCCGGTCAAAGCTGCCCTCAGATGCCCAGACCTTGGAAACGCGGACAGCCTCGGAGGAGTCCGTGCGGCAGCATCCAAGGGCCCGCGCCACCAGGGGTCCTCGTGGCCGGACAGGCGGAGACACTGTCTCGAACTCCCTGGACGGGAGAATCGGGTTTTCCCAGGTCAGCGCACCCTTCCGCGTGGCTTCAACGGCACCGGCGGCAGCTCGGGTGCGGGCAGCGGACCCCCGGCGTAGCCCTTCACCTCACCGAAACGTGCCCCCTTCATCCAGTCCTCGCGAGCCTGTACGATCTCCTCCTGGGAGCGGGCGACGAAGTTCCACCACATGATCAGCTCCTCGGCGAAGGGCTCGCCGCCGAGCAGCATGATCCCGGCGTCCGACTCGGCGCGCAGCGGGAGTTCGGTGCGTCCGCAGCCCAGGTACAGCATCGAGCCTGGCAGCACCGGCACCCCGTCCACGTGGACCTCGCCGGACATCGCCAGCACGCCGTACTCGAAGTCCGCGTCGAGAGGCAGGCGGACGTCGGTTCCCCGGGTGAGGGCGAGGTCGGCGCCGACGATCGGGGTGTACGTCGTGCCGGGTGAGGCGGAGCCGTCGAGGGCGCCGAGGATCACCGTGGCGGTCAGGCCGGGTGCCGTGACCGTGGGCAGCTCGGGGTGGTACTCGAACCGGGGGTCGGTGTGGCGGTGCCCGTCCGGCAGCGCGACCCACAGCTGTGCGCCGTGCAGGAACCGGGCGTGCGGACGGGGGCTCTCCTCCGAGTGGCTGATCGCGCGGCCCGAGGTCATCAGCCCGAGCTGTCTGGGCCGGATCGTCTGCAGGCTGCCCGTGGAGTCGCGGTGCAGCACCTCGCCCTCGTGCAGCCAGCTGACCGTCTGCAGCCCCATGTGGGGATGCGGCGGGACCTGCATGCCGGGCTCGTCGGCGATGTCGTCCGGGCCGTAGTGGTCGACGAAGGCCCAGGCACCGATCATGCGGCGGCCCAGGTTCGGCAGCAGCCGACGCACCTCGGTCGACTCGCCGAGCTTCACATGACGGGGGCTCAGCAGCTCGCGGACGGGCTCGGCGACGACGAATCCGCGTCCGCCGCACACACTGGGCACGGGCGCGCGGTCAAGGTTGCTCATGGCGGCCAACTTAGCGGTCGGCCGTCCCGGCTGCCGAGCAGACGCTCGGCCACGCGCCGAGGTCAGCGTACGGCTCGCCGAGGAGGCGGGGGACATCGTCGGCCGTGCCGCCGAATGGCGGTGCCACCGAGACCAGCATGATCCACCACAAGGGATGCGTGGTCCAGGGGGGATACACATCCGTTTGGACGACGGCGGCGAGTCCGAGGTCGGCCCCGGCGACGTCTTCGTCTGCCCGCCCGGTCACGACTCGTAGGGTACGAGGACGAACGCCTCGCTCACGTCACCGGCAGCAGCCGTCCCACCAGCGTGCCCAGCTGCCGGGCCGTGCGGCACTCGTGCATCTCCACCAGGTCGGCGTAGGCGGGCGCCGCCGAGTCGCCCGTGCCCCACTGGGTGCGTGACTCGGGGTTGAGCCAGTAGACGCGGCGGGCCCGCCGGGCGAGTTCGCGGACGGCGGGGAGGTTCGGGTCGCTCATGTTGGTGCGCGCGTCCCCGAGGACGAACACCGTCGTACGCGGGCCGACCGCATCGCCGTAGCGCTCCGTGAACTCGCCCAGGGCCACGCCGTAGTCGCTGCTGCCGTGCCAGCCGGTCAGCGTGGCCTCCGCGCGGATGCGGGCGCTGAGCCCGTCAGGGTCGGCCCTGCCGTGGTCGAGGAGGCCGGTCACCTCGTCCAGTCGGTTGACGAAGGCGAACACGCGGAGCTTGCTGAACTGGTCGTGCAGCGCCTGCACCAGCAGCATCGTGAAGTCCGAGAAGCCCGACACCGAGCCCGAGACATCGCAGAGCAGGACCAGTTCGGGGCGGGCCGGGCGGCGCCGGCGCAGCACCGGCCGCATCGGGACCCCGCCCGTGGACAGCGAGGAGCGCAGCGTGCGGCGCAGGTCGATGCTGCCGCGCGCGGCGCGGCGGCGGCGCGCGGCCAGCCGAGTCGCCAGTTTGCGCGCCAGCGGCTGAACCGCCCTGCGCAGCTCGGCCAGTTGGTCCCGGCCGGCGTAGAGGAAGTCCACCCGGTCGGCGGTCGGCCGGACCGCGCGCCGGGCGATCTCGTCCCGCCCGCGCCGCTCGGCGACCCGGCGCCGGGCCTCCGCCGCGACCATCCGCCGGAACTCCTCGATCCGGCGCCGGATCTCGTCGTCCAGCAGCCGGTCCGCGAACCCCGTGCCCCCGTCCCGCCCGCGTACGTCGGCCCGTACCCGGGCCAGCAGGGTCTGCGGGCGCAGCCGGTCCAGGGTCTGGTACGACGACCAGCCGTCCGACTCCGGTGAACTCCCGTACCCGCCAAGGCCGTCCACCGCCTCCGCCGCCAACTGGGCCAGCAGTGAGCGGTCGTCGGCGGCCAGCGCGTCCGCGAGCCGGTCGCGCAGCTCCTCCCGGTCCGCCGCCTCCCGGTCCGGACGGCCGACGCCGCGCGGGAAGTACAGGTCGAAGACCGGGTCGAACACCGCGCGTTGGCCCGGTCCGTGCAGCAGCGTGGCGGCCAGCCCCTCGCGCAGCAGCTCCCGGTCCGAGAGTCCCAGCGCCTCGACAGCGAGGGCTGCGTCGACGGTCTCCCCGGTGCCGATCCGCACGCCGTGCGCGCGCAGGGCACCGACCAGCCCGGTGATCCGCTCGGCGACGTCGCTCACCGCGCGTCCAGCGCGTCCAGGTCGAGCTTGGCGGCGGCCTTCTGGATGTCGTCCTGGTGCTTGAGGATCACCCCGAGACTGTCCCGTACGACGGTCTCGTCCAGCGCGTCTGCGCCCAGGGCGAGCAGGGTGCGCGCCCAGTCGACGGTCTCGGCGACGGACGGAGCCTTCCGCAGGTCCATCGCGCGCAGCGCCCCGACCACCCGCACCACCGACGCGGCCAGCGCCTCGCCGAGCCCCGGCACCTTCAGCCGTACGATCCGCCGCTCCAGCTCCTCCTCCGGGAACCCGATGTGCAGGAACAGACAGCGGCGGCGCAGCGCCTCGGACAGCTCCCGGCCGGCGTTGGAGGTGAGGACGACGAACGGGCGGCGCGTCGCCGTGACCGTACCCAGCTCCGGGACGGTGACCTGGAAGTCGCTGAGTACCTCCAGCAGCAGCCCCTCCATCTCGACGTCGGCCTTGTCGGTCTCGTCGATCAGCAGCACCGTCGGCTCGTCGCCGCGGATGGCGGTGAGCAGCGGGCGCGGGAGCAGGAACTCCTCGCTGAAGATGTCGGTGCGGGTCTCGTCCCAGGTCTCGTCACGGCCCGCGCTGATGCGCAGCAGCTGCTTGGCGTGGTTCCACTCGTACAGCGCCCGGGACTCGTCCACGCCCTCGTAGCACTGGAGCCGTACCAGCCGGGCGTCCGCCACCTGGGCGACGGCCTTGGCCAGCTCGGTCTTGCCCACGCCCGCGGGGCCCTCCACGAGCAGCGGCTTGCCCAGCCGGTCCGCGAGGAAGACGGTCGTGGCGACGGCGGGCGAGGCGAGGTATCCGGTCTCGGCGAGGCGGGCGGAGACGTCGTCGACGGACGTGAACAACGGGAGCCTCCGGCGGGTCGGGAGCGTGCGGGTCAGTCACTATCTGTGTGCTCACTATCTAAGCGCTTGTTCAGGGTCTGTGTCACGTGGAATCGGCCACGTCCGATGCCCGACGGTTGCGCCCGGTGCCGCACGAACGGGCCACCCCGGCGCGCCGACCCGCACGCCCGCCCGTGCAATGGAGAGGTGACCGCGCCCCCGCACGACTGCCTCGCGCGCAACGAGTGGATCTGCGGCGCCTATCTGAGCACCCGCCGCCAGATCGTCCTCGACTCGGTCGTCCAGCACCTCCAGCTGACCGCGCTGTCGGTGCTCATCGGCCTGGCCATCGCCCTGCCGCTGGCGGTGCTGGCCCGCCGCTGGGCCCTGGCGGCAGGGCCGGTCCTCGCCGTGACGACGATCCTGTACACCATCCCGTCGCTGGCGATGTTCTCGCTGCTCCTGCCCCTGTACGGCCTCTCGGCGACCCTGGTCGTCGCGGGTCTCGTGCTGTACTCGCTCACCGTGCTCGTCCGGAACATCCTCGCCGGGCTGCGCGCGGTCCCCGAGGAGACACGGCAGGCCGCGCGCGGCCTCGGCTACGGCCCCGTGCGCCTTCTGCTCACCGTCGAACTGCCCCTCGCCCTGCCCGCCGCGATGGCCGGGCTGCGCATCGCGACCGTCTCCGCCGTCTCCCTGGTCACGGTCGGCGCGATCGTCGGCTTCGGCGGCCTCGGCAATCTCATCTACGCGGGCATGAACACCTACTTCAAGGCCCAGGTGCTCACCGCGTCCGTGCTGTGCGTGCTGATCGCGGTCGCCGCCGACCTGCTCCTGCTCAGCGTGCAGTGGCTGATCACGCCCTGGGCGCGGGCGGCCCGCGCATGAGCACCGTCACCGCCGCCTGGGACTGGCTCAGCGACCCGGCACACTGGTCCGGCGACGACGGCGTCCGGCACCGGCTGCTCCAGCACCTGGTGCTCACCGTGGTCTGCCTGCTCGTCAGCTGTCTGATCGCCCTGCCCGTCGCCCTCGTCCTCGGCCACCTCGGCAAAGGCGGCGCGCTCGCCGTGAACATCGCCAACGCCGGCCGTGCCGTCCCCACCTTCGCCGTGCTGGTTCTGTTGCTGCTCACCCCGGTCGGGAAGTGGGGCGAGGGGCCCACGGTCGTCGCCCTGGTGCTGTTCGCCGTGCCGCCGCTGCTCACCAACGCCTACGTCGGCATGCGCGAGGTCGACCGCAGCGTCGTACGGGCGGCCCGGGGCATGGGGATGACCGGGCGGCAGCTGCTGTTCCAGGTGGAACTGCCCCTCTCGCTCCCCATGGTGCTGAACGGGGTTCGGATCGCCGCCGTCCAGCTCGTCGCCACCGCCACCATCGCCGCGCTCGCCGGCGGCGGCGGCCTGGGCCGGATCATCACGGCGGGCTTCAACCTGGCCAGCACGCCCCAGGTGGTCGCGGGTGCGTTCCTCGTCGCCGTGCTCGCGCTCGTGGTGGAGGGCGTCTTCGAGGCCGTCGAACGGCTGGCGCCCGCCTGGGCGAGGAGGGGCCGGTGAGGGGGCGTACCGCACATGCCGTGGCCGCCCTGCTCACCCTCACCGCCTGCTCCACCGGCCCCTCCCTGGAGAACCGCGGCCAGGTCACCGCCCCGCCCGGGGACAGCCACCACCTGACCATCGGCTCGGCCGGCTTCACCGAGAGCGATCTGCTCGCCCAGATGTACGCCCAGCTGCTGAACCAGGCCGGCTACAAGACGTCCATCCTCACGGTCGCCAACCGGGAGCTGTACGAACCTGCCCTGGAATCCGGCCAGATCGACGTCGTACCCGAGTACGCGGCCACCCTCGCCGACTGGCTCAACGCCAAGACCCACGGCCCCGGCGCGGAGCCGGTGGGCTCGCCAGACCTGGCCGCCACGATGAAGGCCCTGCGCGCACTGGCCGCCCCGCGCGGACTCACCGTCCTCCCGCCGGGCCGCGCCGTGGACCAGAACGCCTTCGCGGTGAGCGCCGACTACGCCCGCCGGCACCGGCTCAGCACCCTCAGCGACCTCGGCGCCTCGCGGCTGAGAGTACGGCTCGCAGCAGGCGACGAGTGTGTGCAACGGCCGTACTGCGAACCGGGATTGAAGAAGGTGTACGGCATCGACATCACCGGCGTCGACCCCAAGGGCGTCGGCACCACCCCGGCCAAGCGGGCCGTGCAGGAAGGCCGGGACCAGATGGTGCTGACCACCACCACGGACGCCACCCTCGACGCCTTCGGCCTGGTCCTGCTCGCCGACGACAAGCACCTGCAGAACGCGGACTACGTCGTCCCGGTCGTCAACCGCTCCCGCGCGGGCAGCCTGGGCGTGACGAAGGCGCTCGGCAAGCTCAACGAGGTCCTGACGACGAGGGACTTGGCGCAGCTGAACCAGCAGGTGGACAGCTGGCGGCGGCTGCCCGCCGATGTGGCCCGGACCTATCTGAAGGACAAGGGCCTGCTGAAGTGACGTACCTCCGGTGTCCGTGAGCGAGGAGATTCAGACGTCCGCGAGCGAGGCCGTTCAGGCGTCCGCCACCGAGTCGAACGACACCTGCCCCCGCGAGACCCCCCGGGCATCCGCGTCCACCGAGCGCCGCAGCGCCTCGTGCAGCTTCGCCGGGGTGAGGACGCCCAGGAAGCGCGCGCCGTCCAGCACCGCGACCCATCCGGCGTCGTACTGGAGCATCACCCCGAACGCCTGCTTCAGCGGGGCCCCGACCGGCACCCATGCGGTCATCCGATGGGCGAGGTCGCCGACCGTGCCGCCCGCCGCCAGCTCCTCGATGCCGGACCAGCCGTGCAGATCGCCCGCGCCGTCCAGTACGACCGCCCAGCGGGAGCCCTCGGCCCGCAGCCGCTCCAGGGCCCGCTCGGCGGGCTCGTCCACGCGGGCCACGGCCGGCTGCTCCAGATCGTCCGGCTCGATCGCGGTGACCGACAGCCGCTTCAGGCCCCGGTCGGCGCCCACGAACTCCGCGACGTACGGCGTGGCGGGCGCCCCCAGCACGGCCCCCGGCGTGTCGAACTGCTCGATGCGGCCCTGCCCGTACACGGCGATACGGTCGCCGAGCCGGACCGCCTCCTCGATGTCGTGCGTGACCAGCAGCACCGTCTTGCGCACGGCAGCCTGCATGCGCAGGAACTCGTCCTGCAACTGCTCGCGCACCACGGGGTCGACCGCCCCGAACGGTTCGTCCATCAGCAGCACCGGCGGATCCGCCGCCAGCGCCCGCGCCACGCCCACCCGCTGCCGCTGGCCGCCCGAGAGCTGCTCCGGATAGCGCGGCCCGTACGTGTTCGGGTCCAGGCCCACCAGATCGAGCAGTTCGGCGGCGCGGGCCCGCGCCTTCGCCCGCTTCCAGCCGAGCAGCGCCGGGACCGTGGCGGTGTTGTCCAGGACGGTGCGGTGCGGGAAGAGGCCGACCTGCTGGATGACGTAGCCGATACGGCGGCGCAGCCGCACCGGGTCGACCCGCGCGATGTCCTCGCCCGCCACGAAGATCCGGCCGGAGGTCGGCTCGATGAGCCGGTTCACCATCATCATGGTCGTCGTCTTGCCGCAGCCGGAGGGGCCGACGAGCGTGACGAGTTCGCCCTCCGCGACCTCGAAGGAGAGGCCGTCCACGGCCGTCGTGCCGTCCGGATACCGCTTGGTGACCTGCTCGAACCGGATCATTCCCCCACGCTAGCCACTGGGCGCGGCACCCGCGCGCTCAGTCGCCCGAGCCGCTGACCAGCACCACCTCCAGGGTGCGCGGGCCGTGCACGCCCTCCACGCGGTCCAGCTCGATGTCGCTGGTGGCCGACGGGCCGGAGATCCAGGTCAGCGGGCGGGTGGGGGAGAGGCGTTCGAGGGCCTGCGGGACCGAGGAGACGACCTGGCCGGGCACCCGCACCACGCAGATGTGGTGGTCGGGCACCAGACTGATCCGGCGCCGCCCCTGGTCCGGGCCGCCATCCAGCACGATCGTGCCGGTCTCGGCGATCGCCACCGCGCAGCCCGTGACCACGCTGTCCACCCGGTCCAGCTCACCGGCCGTGCTCTCGGCCCGGTCGGCGACCCGTGCGACGTCCGCCCGCGCGAGCCAGTCCTCCGCGAGCCCCGGCGGGACCAGCACCGGGCCCGACTGCCGGTCGGCGAGCAACCGGCCGATCAGGGACGGCAGTTCATCCTCCGTGCAGCGGTGTACGAGCGCCCGGTAGTCTGCCAGGTTCTCGGCCAGCAGCTCCACCGTCTCCTCGGCCGTGCGCTCCCCGTGCTCGCGCAGATAGTCCCGTGGCACCGCTTCCTCGTACGGCCGCTCGTCCGGCTGTACGTCCGCGAGGGCGCGCCGCACCCGCCCCAGGATCCGCTCCCTGCTGCTCACTTCGCCTCGCCCTTTCCGCCGCGCGTGCGCTGCCACCAGTCGCGGAACGGCTCCGCCGGCACCGCCGGCAGGTCCCGGGCGCCGCTCCACGCCCGGCCGGGACCCGGCAGGGTGCGCGGGTGCAGCCGGCGGGTGCGGGAGGCCAGCCGCTGGCCCGCGCGCAGCGCACCCGGATGCGCGAACGCCCAGCGCGCCGCCCGCATGGCCGCCCGCTCGGCCGCGTGCCCCTTGGCCGGCTTCAGGACGACCTTGTTGCCGTGCCGGACGGCCGGTCCGCCCTCCACCACCCGTTCCCGCAGATGCACCAGCACCTCGGGGATGTCGATGGCGACCGGACACACCTCGTAGCAGGCCCCGCACAGGGAGGAGGCGAACGGCAGGGAGGCGTCGATCTCGCTCGCGGTGCCCCGGAGTTGGGGGCTGAGGATGGCGCCGATCGGGCCCGGGTAGACCGAGCCGTACGCGTGCCCGCCCGCCCGCTCGTACACCGGGCACACGTTCAGGCAGGCCGAGCAGCGGATGCAGCGCAGCGCCTGCCGGCCGACCTGGTCGGCGAGGGTGTCGGTGCGGCCGTTGTCCAGCAGCACGAGATGAAAGGTCTGCGGGCCGTCCTCGTCCGTGGTGCCGGTCCACATGCTGGTGTACGGGTTCATGCGCTCGGCGGTCGAGGAGCGGGGCAGAGTCTGGAGGAAGACCTCCAGGTCCCGCCAGGTCGGTACGACCTTCTCGATGCCGACGACCGAGATCAGCGTCCTGGGCAGGGTCAGGCACATCCGGCCGTTGCCCTCGGACTCCACGACGACCAGGGTGCCGGTCTCGGCGACCATGAAGTTGGCGCCGGAGATGCCGACTTCGGCCCGCAGGAACTTCTCCCGCAGATGCAGCCGGGCCGCGTCGGCGAGTTCGGCGGGGCTGTCGGTCAGGCCCTCGGGGGCCGGGCGGCCCCACGCGCCCATCTCGGTGCGGAAGATGTCACGGATCTCGCCCCGGTTGCGGTGGATGGCCGGGACCAGGATGTGCGAGGGCCGGTCCCTGCCCAACTGCACGATCAGCTCGGCGAGATCGGTCTCATAGGCCCGGATTCCCTCGGCGAGCAGGGCCTCGTTGAGCCCGATCTCCTGCGTGGCCATCGACTTGACCTTGACGACCTCCGACTCGCCGGTCTCCTTGACAAGTTGGGCGACGATCCGGTTGGCCTCGTCGGCGTCCGCCGCCCAGTGGACGGTCCCCCCTGCCGCGGTGACCGCCTCTTCCAACTGCTCCAGATACCGGTCGAGATGGCGCAGGGTGTGGTCCTTGATGCGTCGGCCGGCCTCCCGCAGCCCGTCCCAGTCGGCCAGCTCACCCACCGCCTTGGCCCGCTTGGCGCGGATGGTGTGCGTGGCGTGGCGCAGATTGCCGCGCAGGGTGGGGTTGTTGACGGCGTCGTGCGCCGCCTGAGGGAAGGCCGGCATGCCTACGAACGTCCCGGTCATCGGGCCGGTTCCTCCTCCGTGCTCGCCAGGATCTCCGCGAGGTGCACCGGCCGCATGCCCGTTCGCAGCCGGCTCATGGTGCCGCCGATGTGCATCAGGCAGGAGTTGTCGGCCGCGCACAGCACCTCGGTGCCGGTCGCCTCGGCGTTGCGCACCTTGTCCACGCCCATCGCCGCCGAGACCTCGGAGTTCTTCAGTGCGAACGTGCCGCCGAACCCGCAGCACTCCTCGGCCCCCGGCAGCTCGACCAGCTCAAGCCCCTTGACGGCCTGAAGAAGCCGGCGCGGCCGGTCGCCGAGGCCCAGGCCGCGCAGGCCGTGGCAGGTCGGGTGGTAGGTGACGGTGTGCGGGTAGTACGCGCCCACGTCCGTCACGCCGAGCACGTCGACCAGGAACTCGGTCAGCTCGTACGTCTTCGGCACCACCGGGGCCAGGGTCCGGGCGAGCGAGTCCCCGCGTCCCTCGGCGCGTGCCCGCTCGCCGAGGCGCGGATACAGCTCCCGCACCATCGCCGCGCACGAACCGGACGGGGTCACGATCGCCTCGTACTCGCCGAAGACATCGGAGAAGTGCCGGGCCATCGGTTCCGTCTCGTGCCGGTAGCCGGTGTTGTAGTGCGCCTGCCCGCAGCACGTCTGAGCCATCGGGAAGTCGACCTCGACGCCCAGCCTGGTCAGCAGTTTCACCACGGCACGGCCGGTGTCCGGATAGAGGGTGTCGTTGACACAGGTCAGGAACAGAGCGACACGCATCGCGGCTCCTCGGGGTCGGCCATCGGACGGGTGCTGAGGGCACCTCCCACAGGCGTTCAGCGTAGTGGGAGCGACATTCCATGATCCCAGGGCTCGGCCGGCGGCCGGCCGTGTGCTGAACTGGGACTCGTCCGTCCCATCCGTCCCGGGAGCCCCGTTGAGCCTCAGCTACCGCCAGCCCGGCGTCGTCCTCACCGACCGCCACTTCACCGTGCCCCTCGACCACGCCGACCCGGGCGGCGAGACCATCGAGCTGTACGCACGCGAGGTGGTCGCGAGCGACAAGGCCGGGCAGAACCTGCCCTGGCTGCTGTACCTCCAGGGCGGACCGGGCTTCGGGGCGAATCGTTTCGTCGGGCGGCAGGCCTGGCTCGACCGCGCCCTGAAGGACTACCGCGTCCTGCTGCTCGACCAGCGCGGCACCGGCCGTTCCACGCCCGCCACCCGGCAGACGCTCCCGCTGCGCGGCGGCCCCGCCGAACAGGCCGACTACCTCGCCCGGTTCCGCGCCGACTCGATCGTCCGCGACTGCGAGGCCATTCGCCCCGAGGTCACCGGCGGCGCCCCCTGGACCGTACTCGGCCAGAGCTTCGGCGGCTTCTGCACGGTGTCGTACCTCTCCCACGCCCCCGAGGGCCTCGACACCGCGATCGTCACCGGTGGGCTGCCCTCCCTGGACGCCCACGCCGTCGACGTCTACCGGGCCGCCTACCCGCGCATCGAACGCAAGGTCACCGCGCACTACGCCCGTTACCCGCAGGACGTCGAGCGGGCCCGCCGTATCGTCGAACACCTCCTCACCCACGACGTCGTCCTGCCGAACGGCCACCACCTCACTGTCGAGGCCTTCCAGGCCCTCGGCCTGATCCTCGGCGCGAGCGACGGCAGCCACCGGCTGCACTACCTGCTGGAGGACGCCTTCGTCCGCACGCCGGGCGGCGCGCAGCTGTCCGACGCCTTCCAGGAGCAGGTGCAGCCCCTGCTGTCGTACGCGGGCCACCCGCTGTACGCCCTCGTCCACGAGGCGATCTACGGCCAGGACGCCCGGCCCACCGCCTGGGCCGCCGAGCGCGTCCGCGCCGAGTTCCCGCAGTTCGACGCCGCCAAGGCGCTGGCGGGCGACGCCCCTGTGCTGTTCACCGGCGAGACGGTCCACCCCTGGATGTTCGACACCGACCCGGCCCTGCGCCCGCTGCGCGAGACGGCCGAACTGCTCGCCGCCCGCACCGACTGGGCGCCCCTGTACGACGCCGAGCGGCTTGCCGCCAACGAGGTGCCGGTCGCCGCGGCCGTCTACCACGACGACATGTACGTCGACACCGCCCACTCCCTGGAGACCGCGAGTGCCATCCGCGGCCTGCGCACCTGGGTCACGGACGAGTTCGAGCACGACGGGCTGCGCGCGGGCGCGCCCCGGGTGCTGGACCGGCTGCTGGCGCTCGCCCGCGGCGAGGCGTGAACCACCACCTGTGACGAACCGGCGCGGCGGCACCGTCTGCGCCCCATGACCGACGCCAAGACCCGCCGTGGCCTTCGAGGTGTTCAGCCGACAGCCGAGGTGTTCAGTCGGCAGTCCGACCGTCAGCCGCCCGTGCGGTGCACGGGACTGCCGGCTGCCGACGCCGAGCCGTCGTCCGGGACCGTGACCGGCTCGGCGGAAGCACGTACGGCGGCGGGGCGCCGCTCCAGGCCGAGCCGCAGCCCCTCCGGCATCACCGTCAGGCGTTCGGTGACCCGGAGCCGGTAGTCCGGGTCGGCCCGCAGCTCGTAGCGGCGCAGCAGCAGGCCGAGGACCAGGGTCGCCTCGTGCAGCGCGAACTGGCGGCCGATGCAGGCCCGCGCGCCGGTCCCGAACGGCTTGAAGGTGTGCGCGGGACGGGACCGTACGGCCTTGGCGTCGAACCGGTCCGGGTCGAACCGCTCGGCGTCCTCGCCCCACACCTCGGGGTCGCGGTGCAGCAGCGGCAGCAGCACCAGCGCCCACGCGCCGCGCCGCATCGGATGGTCCCCGGCGAGCACCGTGTCCTGCAGGGCCTCCCGGGCGTAGGCGGGCGCGGTCGGCCACAGCCGCAGCGACTCGTCCAGCACCCGGCGGACGTAGCGCAGCTTGGCGACCTGGTCGTAGCCGGGCTGCGGGGTGTCGCCCCAGACGCGGTCCACCTCGGCGCGGGCCTTCGCGGCGATCTCCGGGTGCCGGGCGAGGTAGTACAGCGCGAAGGAGAGCGCGCCCGAGGTGGTCTCGTGGCCCGCCACCAGGAACGTGATCACCTGCTTGCGGACGTTCTCGGCCGACAGCCGCTCCCCGGTCTCGGGGTGGGCCGTCTCCAGCATGCGGTCCAGCAGGTCCCCGTCCCCGCTGCCGGAGAGGCGCCGGGCCGCCACGACCCCGTCGACCGTGTCGTTCAGGAAGGCGATGTCGGCATCGTTGCGCCGGGAGCGGTCGCGCAGCAGCAGCGGCGCCAGCGGCCGGGGCACGCTGTTCAGGCGCTGGGCGTAGGTGAGCGTGCCCACCATCGCCGTCACGAAGGGGTGCGGCCGGTCGCGCTCGAAGGACCCGAAGTCGTGCCCGAACCCGGTGCGCGCGATCGTCTCCAGGGTCAGCTTGGTCATGTCGCCGGGCACGTCCACCGTGCGGCCGGCCGCCAGCTCCCGGTCCCAGTGGCCGGTCAGCCGCTCGGCGACGTCCAGCATCATCCCGTGGTAGCCCTCCATGGCCTCCCGGCTGAAACCGGGCGCCAGGACGTCGTGCGCAAGCTGCCAGTTCGGCTCGTGGTTGTACGCCGTGAACAGGCCGTCCCCGGCGAGCGGACGGAGGTTGGCGACCCCGAGGCCCACATGCTTGGCGAACCGGGACTCGTCGGCGAAATCGGAGACCAGGCGGGAGCCCCACACGAACACGAACTCGTTCCCGAAGGCGCGGCGCCGGAAGATCGGCCCCAGTTCGCGGCCGAAGCGCATGGAGTCCTGCACGGGCCGGCGCCGGTCGACGCCGAGGACATCGCCGAGCAGCGGCAGCCGGCGCGGCGGATGCGGGATGCGGTCCAGCTCGGGCCAGCCCTGCTCGGCACCCCGGAACCCCTTCGGCAGCCCGGTCTCCCTCGTCTCCGCCATGGCGTGATCTCCCTTGATCCAGCGGGGCGTTGTCCCTGTGCGCATGCGTGTTGTACGTGGGTTCAATAAGGCTTCCAGTGTGGTCCGCTTGTTGAACCGGCGTCAAGTAAAGTGGCGGCATGCCCGCGAACCAGGGGGAGCGTGCCCGGCGCAGACTCAGTACCGAGGAGCGCCGCGAACAGCTGCTGTCCGTCGGGGCCAGCCTGTTCTCGGAGAGCCCGTACGACGACGTGTGGATCGAGCAGGTCGCCGAGATCGCCGGAGTCTCGCGGGGGCTGCTCTACCACTACTTCCCGACCAAGCGGGACTTCTTCGCGGCGGTGGTGGAGCGCGAGAGCGAGCGGATGCTGCGCATGACGGCGGCGGTGCCCGGAGTGCCGGTGCGCGAGCAGCTCACCGCCGGTCTCGACACCTACCTCGGCTATGTCCAGGCCCACGCCCACGGCTTCCGTGCCTTCCACCGTGCCGACGCGGCCGGGGACCAGGCCGTGCGGCGCGTCTACCAGCATGCGCTGGCCGCGCAGGAACGGCAGATCCTCGCCGCGCTCGCCGCCGACCCGGAGTTCGGGCCCGTCTTCGAGCGCAGCCGCGAGGTCGGCCTGGCCGTGCGCGGCTGGCTCGCGTTCACCACGGCCGTCTGTCTGGAGTGGCTGCGCGACGGCTCGCTGACCCGGGAGCAGGTCCGGGACCTGTGCGCACGGGCGCTGCTGGGTGTCATCGGATGACTCCCCCGGTCGGGTGGGTCATGGTTGGCGCCCGCCCCGAACTCCGATAGGTTAGGCAAGGCTTACCTAAGGAGGTCCGGGGATGGGTGACGGCGTGGGTGACGGGATGGGTGACACGCAAGGCTGGGTGGCCGGGCCCGGCGCGGCGGAACGGGCGCGTTCGGTGCTGGCCGCCGCCTGGTCCTGCACGGTGACCGCGGACGGCGCCCGCGAGGAGTACGTCGCCGTTCACTCCGTCACCGAGGAGGGCGAGGTGCGGCTGGCGGTGCCCGACGACGGTGCCGACAGCACGCTGCTCACGGCAGCCCTGTGCGCCCCGCGCGGGACGCCGTCGGCCGTGCTGGAGTTCGCCGACGTGGCTCCCGTCCCGGTGCGGGCCCGGATCCGGGCCCGGCTCTGGCTCGCCGGCTGGTTCGCCCCCGCCGACGGCCACCTGTACTTCAGGCCCACCCGGGTGGTGCTGCGGCAGCCCTCCGGCCCTGTCCTCGTCGACCTCGACGAGTTCGCCACCGCCCGGCCCGACCCGCTGACGGACGCCGAGGCCCGGCTGCTGACCCATCTCGCCGATGCCCACCCGGACGCCGTCGAACGGCTCACCCGGCTCGTCAGCCCGGAGAGCCTGCACGCCGCGACCCGCGTCCAGCCCCTCGCCGTCGACCGGCACGGACTGACCCTGCGCATCGAACGCACCCGCGCCCACGGCGACGTACGGCTGCCCTTCCACGCGCCCGCCGACGACGTCGCGCAGCTCACCGAGCGCATGCACGCCCTGCTGTCGCAGGCGAGCACCGCCGCCTGCGCCCGGGCGCTACAGTGGCAGCGCGCAGACGGCGACGGGTGAGGCGAACGGCTCGCCCGCCAGGCTCAGTTCACCGTTCTCCGTGTCCACGTGGAAGACGCTGACGGTGCTCGACCGCTGGTTCGCGGCGAACAGCAGCCGCCCGTCCGGCGAGAAGGCGAGCTGCCGCGGCCAGTTTCCGGACACCGGCACCGTGCCGAGCAGCCGCAGCCTCGCTCCGTCCGCCTCGACGGCGTACCGGGCGAGGGTGTTGGCGCCGCGGTTGGCCAGGAAGGCGTAGCCGCCGTTCGCCGTCACCAGAGGCTGTGACGGGTAGTTCTTCACGCCGCCCGACCCCGTCGGCTGCGGCTCCCCGATGGTCAGCCGGCCGGAGTCCGGGTCGTAGCCGCAGACCGCGACCGTGTCGTCCTGCTCGTCGGCGAGGTACGCGTACCGGCCGCCCGGATGGAAGGCCAGATGGCGCGGGCCCGCGCCCGGCCGGGTGTGCGCCTGGGCCACGTCCGTGAGCGTGCCCTTCTCGGGGTCGAGGCTGTACGTGTAGACGGTGTCGTTCCCGAGGTCGACGGCGAGCACGTGACCGCCGTCCGGGCTGGTGATGACCTGATGGGCATGCGGGCCCTGTCGACCCGGACCGGGCGCCGGAGCCGGGTGGATGACCCGGTCGGTACGCTCCCCGAGAGCGCCCGAGGCGTCGATCGGGTGCACGGTGACGCTGCCCGACTGGTAGTCGGCGCTCAGCAGCCAGCGCCCACTCGGATGCACCGACAGATGGCAGGTCCCGGCGCCGCCCGTGCTCCGGGTGGCGAGGATCTGCCGGTCCGCGAGGCGCACGGCGGTCACCGCCCCGTCCTTGCGCTCGTTCACCGCGTAGAGCGTGCGGCCGTCCGGGTGGAGGGCGAGGTACGAGGGGTCGGGGACGCCCGCGAGCGTTCCCGAGCCGGTGATCCGGCCCGTCACCGGGTCGTACGAGGCCAGTCCGATGCCGGTGCCGCCGCCCTCGACCGAGGTGTAGGTGCCCAGGTACAGCGGGCGGGGTGTGGGCGGATTCCGGGGCGTTTCGGTGGCCGTCCGCTCCTCGGGTGCGGGTGCGGGTGCGGGTGCGGGTGCGCCTTGCGCCGGTGGTGCCGCGGGCGACGGGACCGCCACCACGGCCGCCGCGCCCGCCACGGCCCCCACGAAGCGGCGCCTGCTCCAGCCTCGCCTCACCGCTCGCTCCTCCTCGTCCACTACGCACCCCACCTCTTCACCAGGAACGTCCGCCGAGCCCGGCACGGTTCCGCCACAGACGGTCCTGCACCCCGAGCCGCTCCCGCAACCGGGACATCCCCGGCAGCTTCGCCCGCTGTGCCCGGGACACGCGGTCCAGCTCCTCCAACAGGCGGCGGGTGCGGTGCTCGGTGTTGAGTTCGTCGATGATCCGGTTCACCTCGGTCAGCACGGCGCCCATCAGCTGCCAGTTCTCCCCGCCCTGGCGGACCTCCTCCTCCAGCAGCTGGGCGAGCCGGTCCCGGGTGCCGGCCGCCGTGTGCAGCTCGGCCGTCAGCCGCGCCTCCGCCGACTCGGCGTTCTCGCTCAGGTGCGTGGTCACAAGCACCGCGAAGCTGACCACGGCGTCGCCGAGCTCCGACAGCAGCTGCTCCACCGTCGCCCCGATCCGGGGCGGGAACAGCTCCACCGAGCCACGGGCCTTCGCCAGGTCCGTGAACGAGCGGGCCAGCACCCGCAGCACCACCGTGCAGATCTCCAGCGTGTCCAGGCCGGTGCGCAGCACCACCCGGTGCAGCAGTCCCTCCTTGACGCGCGGATTGAGCCGCAGACTGTCCTCGGCCTGCCGCAGGGACGCGTCCACCCGGACGATGTCGTGGTCCAGCCGGCGTGCCTCGTGCAGCCGCTCGGCCGCCCGCTGCCAGGGGATGCCGCCCGCGGCCTCCTCACCCATGCGCAGCATCAGCCGGCGCACCCGGCGTGCCAGGTCCTCGATCGACCGGCCGGCCTCGTCGACCCACACCGGGGGCGGCAGCAGCAGGTTGCAGGCCATCCCGACGACCGCGCCGATCAGCGTCTCCACGATCCGCGCCCAGGCCGTGAACCCGACCGTCGTCACCCCGAGCACCAGCATGGCGCTGATCGCCACCTCGGCCACGTACTCGTCGACGCGCACCAGGTGCCCCACGGCCAGCGAGGCCACGATCAGCAGCGCCAGGCTCCACCAGGTCAGCCCCACCAGCAGGCTGAAGGCGATGGCGACCAGGACACCGGCCACCACCGAGTTCACCCGGCGGATGCCGTTGGTGAGCGTGGCGTAGAAGGTGACCTGGACGACCAGCAAGGCGGTCAGGGGGGCGGTCAGCGGGGCCGGCTCGGGGCTCAGCCGGAGCGCGATGACGTAGGCGATCGTCGCCGCCGCGGCGGACCGCAGCGTCTGGACGACCACCGGCTCCCGGCGGCGCCCCACCAGGCGCCTGAGTTCCGCGGTCCACTTCCGTACCTCGAGCATCCCTTCGCGTGTTCCCGTTCCTCGGGCACGTCGAACGTGGCCGCCCCCGCCCGGGGGCAACCCCCGCAGGCCAACACCGGCTATCTGCGGCTCGTGGACCGGGCAGCATCGGCACTCTCAGGCGTACAACTTGTCGAGGAAGGCGGACAGATTGCCCGTCAGACGGGCGATCTGTTCCTCCAGCGTCAGGCTCTCCTCGAGCCGCGTCCCGGACTCGGGCACCTTCTTCCCGCGCACGTACAGCGAACACGCCAGGTCCGTGCACATGTACAGGCCGACCGAGTTGCCCTCGCGGCCCGCCGGGCCCGCCTTGCGCGCAGTCATCAGCGACACCCCGCCGCCGGGGTGGACCGTCAGGCACACCGAGCACATGCTGCGGTGCAGGAAGCCGCGCCGCGAGGCGGGGAAGCGCAGCGCGACCCCGACCGGCTCGCCCGCCCGCTCGGCGACCAGATAGCTGCGGTCGGGCGCCCCCGGATCACGCCAGCCGAGAAAGTCGAGGTCGTCCCACGGGCGTTCGCCGAGGTCGCGCGGGACCGTCAGCCGCTTGGCCTCGCCCTTGGAGCAGTTGACGAAAGAATTGCGGAGGTCCTGCTCGGCGAGCGGTCTCATGGGGCAGTCCTTCGGATGCGATCGGGGAACCTAGGGGGTCTAGGTTCCCGGCTAGCGTAGATAGCCAAGGGTGGGGCGGGCGAATGGTTTTCCGGCATGTGGCGGTCCGCTTAGCTCACAGTTTGAAATAAGGGTTGGTGTAAAGTGGGCCGGACAGGTTCGAAGGGAGCCACATGGCGGGGCGGAACGGGCGCACGGTACGCGACCTCAGACGGGGCAACCGCACGGCCGTACTGCAACGGCTGTACTTCGACGGCCCGTTGAGCCGCTACGAACTGGGCCCGGCGACCGGACTGAGCTCCGGCTCGGTCAGCAACGTGGTCGCGGACCTCGTGGCCGACGGCCTGGTGGAGGAGGCCGGCAGCGTCGACTCCGACGGAGGCCGTCCCCGCACCCTGCTGCGCGTCGCCCCGCGCAGCGGACAGATGATCGGCGTCGACGTCGGCGAAACCCGGGTCCGCGTCGAGCTGTTCGACCTGGCTCTCACCGAACTCGCCCGCATCGAGCGCCCGTTGACACCTCTGGGTTACGACGCCGAGGTCATCGCCGGTCACATCCGCGACGGCATCGCCGAGGTCCTCGCGGCCGAGGAGGCCTCGTCCGAGCGGCTGCTCGGCGTCGGTGTCGGCGTCCCCGGCATCGTCGAACACTCGGCGGACCGGGGCGCGGTGGTGCACGGGCAGACCATCGGCTGGGACGCCGTACCGCTGGAGCAGCTGCTCCGCTCCACCTCCCAACTCCCAGACACCGTGCCGTACTTCATCGACAACGGCGCCAAGACCCTGGGCCAGGCCGAGATGTGGTTCGGCGCGGGACGCGGCGCCCGCAACGCGGTGGTCGTGCTCTTCGGCTCCGGCGTCGGCGCCTGTCTGGTCACCCCGGAGGTGGAGCACGGGCGGGCCGTCGAGTGGGGCCATCTGACGGTACGGGTCCGCGGGCGCCGCTGCCGCTGTGGCGCCCCGGGCTGCCTGGAGGCCTACGCGGGCGCCGAGTCGCTGCTCGCCCGCTGGCGCGAGGCGGGCGGACGGCCGCCCGAGAACACCGACGAGGAGACCGCGCTCACCGCCATGCTCGCCGCCGCCTACCCGGCCGACGGCGGCGACCCCGACCCGGTCGCGCTGGCCGTGCTGGAGGAGACCGCCGAGTACCTGGGCGCGGGGCTGTCCGACCTGATCAACCTCTTCCAGCCCGAGCGGATCCTGATCGGCGGCTGGGCCGGCCTTCAGCTGGGCACCCGGTTCCTGCCAGCCGTACGCCGCCACGCGACGACGTACGCCCTGCGCCACCCCGCCGACAAGGTCACCATCGACCTCGGCCGGCTCGGCCCCGACGCGGTCACCGTCGGCGCCGCGATCCTGCCCCTTGCCGACTTCTTCGCCCGCGGGGGCCGCCGCGCCGAACCGGCCACCGAGGACCGGCTGCCGCCCTGGCGGGCGGCCCTGGAGGAGCGCGCGCCGCGGGCATGACCTGACAGGTAATCGACCCGCGTACGGGATCAGGGAACCATCGAGGTCGTCGGGCACGAAGCCCGTACCGCCGGATCGGCCGGAGACCGGCCGAAGACCCCGAGGAGGCCCTCATGCCGTACTTCGCGAGCCCCGTCGACGGCACCCGTCTGCACTACGTCGACCACGGTCCCGCCTCCGGGCCCGTCGCCGTCTTCGTCGCCAGCGCCTACATGGGGCACGAGATGTGGGAGTACCAGATGCTCCCGCTCGCCGAGGCCGGATACCGCTGCGTCGGCCTGGACCGGCGGGGCCACGGCCGTTCCGAGGACACCTGGAACGGCTACGACCTCGACACCCTCGCCGACGACGTCCACGGCCTGCTGGACCACCTCGACCTCGGTGACGTCACCCTGATCGCCCACTCCGTGGGCACCGGCGAGGCCGTGCGCTGCCTGACCCGGCACGGCACCGGCCGCGTGGCCCGGCTCGCCCTGGTCGCCGGTGTCGCCCCCGGTGTCGTCCGCTCGCCGGGCACCCCGGACGGACTGGACCCGGCGCTCGTCGAGGCCGACAACCAACTGTTCCGGCGCGACCGGGCGGCGTACTTCACGGCCCTGGCGGACGACTTCTTCGCCGTGCACCGGCCCGGCAACGACGTGTCCCCGGCCTACGTCCGTTACATGATCGACCGCTGCCTGGCCTCCACGCCCCGCGCCGCGAACGGCGTACGGGACGTGGTCGCCGCCCTGGACCTGGCCGCGGAACTGCCGGCCCTGGACCTTCCGGTGCTCGTGGTGCACGGCACCCACGACACCTCGGCGCCCCTGGAGCTCACCGGCGCCCGCTGTGCGCGGCTCGCGCCGCACAGCGCCCTGAAGGTGTACGAGAACGGCGGCCACGGCCTGTTCGCGACCCACGCGGAGCTGCTCACCGCCGATCTGCGGGAGTTCATCGAGGCCGGGCGGGCTCACGCCGAGGCGCCCGCCGGAGCGGGCGCCGAGGTCTAGGTCCTGTCGTCAAATTCCCGCCTGCCCCTGTCAGGCGCCGACGTACGCCGCCAGGTGCTCGCCCGTGACGGTGGAGCGGGCGGCGACGAGGTCGGCGGGGGTGCCCTCGAAGACGATCCGGCCGCCGTCGTGGCCGGCGCCGGGGCCGAGGTCGATGATCCAGTCCGCGTGCGCCATGACCGCCTGGTGGTGCTCGATGACGATCACCGACTTCCCGGAGTCCACGAGCCGGTCCAGCAGGCCGAGCAGCTGTTCGACATCGGCGAGGTGCAGGCCCGTGGTCGGCTCGTCCAGGACGTAGACGCCGCCCTTCTCGGCCATGTGCGTGGCCAGCTTGAGCCGCTGCCGTTCTCCGCCGGACAGCGTGGTGAGCGGCTGGCCGAGGCTGAGGTAGCCGAGCCCGACGTCGGCGAGCCGCCCGAGGATGCGGTGCGCGGCCGGCGTGCGCGCCTCACCGGCGCCGAAGAACTCCTCGGCCTCGGTCACCGGCATCGCCAGTACCTCGCTGATGTCCCGGCCGCCGAGCCGGTACTCCAGCACCGAGGCCTCGAACCGCTTGCCCTCGCAGTCCTCGCAGGTCGTGGCGACGCCGGCCATCATCGCCAGGTCGGTGTAGATGACGCCGGCGCCGTTGCAGGTGGGGCAGGCGCCCTCGGAGTTGGCGCTGAACAGGGCCGGCTTGACGCCGTTGGCCTTGGCGAACGCCTTGCGGATCGGGTCCAGCAGCCCGGTGTACGTCGCCGGATTGCTGCGTCGCGAGCCGCGGATCGCGCCCTGGTCGACCGAGACCACACCCTCGGCGACCGGGATCGAGCCGTGCACGAGCGAGCTCTTGCCGGAGCCCGCTACGCCGGTGACCACGGCCAGCACCCCGAGTGGAATGTCGACGTCGACGCCCCGGAGGTTGTTCGTCCTCGCGCCGCGGATCTCCAGCGTGCCGGCCGGCTTGCGCACCGTCTTCTTCAGCGAGGCCCGGTCGTCGAAGTGGCGGCCGGTGAGTGTGCCGCCCGCCCGCAGCCCCTCGACGGTGCCCTCGAAGCAGACGGTGCCGCCCGCCGTACCGGCGCCGGGACCGAGGTCCACGACGTGGTCGGCGATCGCGATCACCTCCGGCTTGTGCTCCACGACGAGCACCGTGTTGCCCTTGTCCCGCAGCCGCAGCAGCAGGCCGTTCATGCGCTGGATGTCATGGGGGTGCAGGCCCGCGGTCGGCTCGTCGAAGACGTAGGTGGTGTCGGTGAGCGAGGAACCGAGGTGGCGGATCATCTTGACGCGCTGCGCCTCGCCGCCCGACAGCGTGCCCGCCGGCCGGTCCAGCGAGAGATAGCCGAGGCCGATCTCCACGAACGAGTCGAGGCTGTGCCCCAGCTTCTCCAGCAGCGGCGCCACGGACGGCTCGTCCAGGCCGCGGACCCAGGCGGCCAGGTCGCTGATCTGCATCGCGCAGGCGTCGGCGATGCTGATCCCCGCGACCTTCGAGGCCCGGGCGCCCTCGGCTAGCCGGGTGCCCTCGCACTCGGGGCAGGTGGTGAACGTCGTCGCCCGCTCCACGAAGGCGCGGACGTGCGGCTGCAGGGCGTCGATGTCCTTGGCCAGCATCGACTTCTGGATCTTCGGGATCAGCCCCTCGTAGGTGAGGTTGATGCCTTCGACCTTGATCTTGGTCGGCTCCTTGTGGAGGAGGTCGTGCAGCTCCCTCTTCGTGTACTTGCGGATCGGCTTGTCCGGGTCGAAGAAGCCGCAGCCCTTGAAGATGCGGCCGTACCAGCCGTCCATGCTGTAGCCGGGGATGGTGAGCGCGCCCTCGTTGAGCGACTTGGAGTCGTCGTAGAGCTGGGTGAGGTCGATGTCGGAGACCGAGCCGCGGCCCTCGCAGCGCGGGCACATGCCGCCGGTGCGGGTGAAGGTCGCCTTCTCGGCCTTGCGGGCACCGCGCTCGACGGTGATCGCGCCGCTCGCCCGGACCGAGGGCACGTTGAAGGCGTACGCGCTGGGCGGGCCGATGTGCGGCTGCCCGAGCCGGCTGAAGAGGATGCGCAGCATCGCGTTGGCGTCGGTGGCGGTGCCGACGGTGGAGCGCGGGTCGGCGCCCATGCGCTGCTGGTCGACGATGATCGCGGTGGTCAGCCCTTCCAGGACGTCGACGTCGGGCCGCGCCAGGGTCGGCATGAAGCCCTGCACGAACGTGCTGTAGGTCTCGTTGATCAGCCGCTGCGACTCCGCGGCGATCGTGTCGAACACCAGGGAGCTCTTGCCCGAGCCGGAGACACCGGTGAACACCGTCAGCCGGCGCTTCGGTATCCCGATGGTGACGTCCTTGAGATTGTTCTCGCGGGCGCCGTGCACGCGGATCAGGTCGTGGCTGTCGGCGGCGTGCGGCGCGGGGGACTGCGGGTCCGCGCTCGGGGCCATGCTCATCGTCTCTCCATCTGTCGGCCGGGGCCGCCTGCGCGGACTCCGGCAGACACGCTACGTGGCGGGCGGGGGCCGGCGCTTCTCGAATTCTGACCGGCTTCCGATCGGCCTCCGACGGGCTCCTGATCGGCCCGGCCCGGTCCCCGGCAGCGTCTCAGCCGCCCGTCACGCGGGCCGGCGTACGGCCCTCGCGGGTCCAGGCGAGCAGTTCCTCGGCCGGCCACGTGGTGACCACCCGCTCCGCGGGCACCCCGCACTCCTCGGCGCGGGCGCAGCCGAGGATCTGCCAGTCCAGCTGGCCGGGCGCGTGCGCGTCGGTGTCGATGGCGAACAGCACCCCCGCCGCCACGGCCTCGCGCAGCAGCCGCCGGGGCGGGTCGAGCCGTTCCGGACGGCTGTTGATCTCCACGGCCGTACCGGACTCGGCGCAGGCGGCGAACACCTCGGCCGCGTCGAACCGCGACTCCGGCCGCTCCTCGCCCATGATCCGGCGTCCGGTGCAGTGCCCGAGGATGTCGGCGTGCGGGTCGCGTACGGCGGCCACCATCCGCCGGGTCATCGCGCGGGCGTCCATCCGCAGTTTGGAGTGCACGGAGACGACGACCACGTCGAGGCGTTCCAGCAGCTCGGGCTCCTGGTCCAGCGAGCCGTCGTCCAGGATGTCGCACTCGATGCCGGTCAGCAGCCGGAACGGTGCCCAGCGCGTGTTCAGCTCCGCCACCACGTCCAGCTGCTCGCGCAGCCGCTCGGGCGACAGGCCGCGGGCCACGGTCAGGCGCGGGGAGTGGTCGGTCAGGGCCGTCCACTCGTGCCCGAGGCGGGCCGCCGCTCGCCCCATCTCCTCGACCGGGCTGCCGCCGTCGGACCAGTCGGAGTGGGTGTGGCAGTCCCCGCGCAGCAGGGCCCGCAGCTCCTCGCCGCCGTCGGCGCGGAACGGTCCGTCCGTCTCCTCCTCCAGGTCGCGCAGATAGCCGGGCACCTCCCCTGCCAGGGCCTCCCGCACCACCTGCGCGGTCTTCGGGCCGACCCCCCTCAGTGACTCCAGCGTCCCGGCCGCCGCCCGCTCGGCCGTCTCGCCCTCGGGCAGGGCGGCCAGCACCCGCGCCGCGGTACGGAAGGCCTGCACCCGGTACGTGGGCGCGAGCGAGCGCTCCAGCAGGAAGGCGATCCGGTCCAGGGCCGCGACGGGATCCATGGCCACCTCCAGCTCGGCACGCACGTCCAGAGTAGGGGCGGCTGCGTTGGACGACCCGTCGCGGCGGGTTCCGGCCTACGCTCTATTGCATGACCGAACAAGGAGCCCCGTACATCTCCAAGCCGCGGATCCTGGTGCTCGGGGTCTGTCCGGGCAAGCCGGGCAGCCCGCCCTTCCGGATCATGGAGATCGACGGTCAGGTGGTCGGTGAGGCCAGGCATCTCACCGACGTGCTGGAGACCGCCGCGGCGTACGGCATCGTCATCCACGACATGAACGACACCGACGTGGTCCGTTGGGTGGGCGGCGACCAGTACCACTGGACACTGCACTGAGCCGGGCGCGGCACGGCCGGCCGTCCACCCCCGATCGGCGCCGCCGGCGCGCGGCCGGATCCCGTGCGCTCCGGTGACGGCAGGGGGCGGTCCGTAGCATGATCGACGCAGGCCGTGCTGATCATGCGAGGAGCGGATCGTGCGAGACATCGCCGTCTTCAGTGGCAGTGCCCATCCCGAACTGGCCCAGGAGGTCTGCGCCCACCTCGGTGTGCCGCTCAGTCCGATCCGGGTGAGCCGGTTCGCCAACGACTGCCTGGAGGTGCAGCTTCAGGCCAACTGCCGGGAACGGGACGTGTTCCTGGTTCAGCCGCTGGTCCGGCCGGTGCAGGAGCACCTGGTGGAGCTGCTGCTGATGTGCGACGCGGCCCGGGGCGCCTCGGCCGCCCGGATCACCGTCGTCATGCCGCACTACTCCTACGCCCGTTCCGACAAGAAGGACGCCCCGCGCATCTCCCTCGGCGGGCGGCTGGTCGCCGACCTGCTGGTGGCGGCGGGCGCGCGCCGGGTCCTCGCCATGACCCTGCACGCCCCGCAGGTGCACGGCTTCTTCTCGGTCCCCGTGGACCATCTGCACGCCCTGCGCGAACTCGCCGCGCACTTCCGGCAGTACGACCTCTCGCGCACCACCGTCGTCTCCCCGGACCTCGGCAACGCCAAGGAGGCCGCCGCCTTCGCCCGGCTCATCGGCGCGCAGGTGGCGGCCGGTGCCAAACAGCGGTTCGCGGACGACCGGGTCAGCATCAGCTCCGTCATCGGCGAGGTCACCGGCCGGGACGTCATCGTGCTGGACGACGAGATCGCGAAGGGCAGCACCGTGCTCGAACTCCTGGACAGGTTGCGGGAGTCGAACCCGCGCTCGATCCGACTTGCGTGCACGCACGGGCTGTTCGCCGCGGGAGCCCTGAAGCGGCTGAGCGAGCAGCCCGACGTACTGGAGATCGTCTGTACCAACACCGTGCCCGTGCCCGCCGACGAGCACAGCGACAAGCTCCGCGTCCTGTCCATCGCCCCCGCCCTCGCCGAGGCCGTACGCCGTATTCACAACGGAGAGTCCGTAAGCGCCCTGTTCGACGAGCCACGCAACGCCTAGACCGGAAGGAGTGGCGCGCAACCGGCGCCACCCGTCCGAGCAGGAGGGCCGGCAGTGGCGAAGGCGAAGTTCGAGCGGACCAAACCGCACGTGAACATCGGCACCATCGGTCATATCGACCACGGCAAGACCACCCTGACCGCCGCGATCACCAAGGTGCTGCACGACAAGTTCCCGCAGCTGAACCCGTTCACGCCCTTCGACCAGATCGACAAGGCCCCGGAGGAGCGGCAGCGCGGCATCACCATCTCGATCGCCCATGTCGAGTACCAGACCGAGCACCGGCACTACGCGCACGTGGACTGCCCCGGCCACGCCGACTACATCAAGAACATGATCACAGGCGCCGCGCAGATGGACGGCGCCATCCTGGTCGTCGCCGCCACCGACGGGCCGATGCCGCAGACCAAGGAACATGTGCTGCTGGCCCGTCAGGTGGGCGTGCCCTACATCGTCGTCGCCCTCAACAAGACGGACATGGTGGACGACGAGGAGATCCTGGAACTGGTCGAGCTGGAGGTGCGCGAGCTGCTCACCGAGTACGAGTTCCCCGGCGACGACGTCCCCGTGGTCAGGGTGTCCGCGCTGCGGGCCCTCGAAGGGGACCCGGAGTGGGCCGCCTCGGTGCTCGAACTCCTCGACGCCGTCGACCGGTTCGTGCCCGAGCCGGAGCGGGACGTGGACCGGCCGTTCCTGATGCCCGTCGAGGACGTCTTCACCATCACCGGTCGCGGCACCGTCGTCACCGGCCGGATCGAGCGCGGCACGCTGCGGGTCAACAGCGAGGTCGAGATCATCGGCATCCACGAGAAGAAGACGAGGACCACCGTCACCGGCATCGAGATGTTCCGCAAGCTGCTCGACGAGGGCCGGGCGGGGGAGAACGTCGGGCTGCTGCTGCGCGGGGTCAGGCGGGACGACGTCGAGCGCGGCCAGGTCGTCATCAAGGCCGGATCGGTCACCCCGCACACGGAGTTCGAGGCGCGGGCGTACATCCTCGCCAAGGACGAGGGCGGCCGGCACACCCCGTTCTTCGAGAACTACCGCCCCCAGTTCTACTTCCGCACCACGGACGTGACCGGCGTGGTGACCCTGCCCCGGGGCACGGAGATGGTGATGCCCGGCGACAACACCACCCTGCACGTCACGCTGATCCAGCCGATCGCCATGGAGGAGGGCCTGAAGTTCGCCATCCGGGAGGGCGGGCGGACGGTGGGCGCCGGCCAGGTCGTCAGGATCATCAAGTAAGACGTCAAACGGCCGTAATTCAACGGCTGTTCACCAGGAGCCGGACGTGGCCCCGGACTGTTCCAGGGCCGCGTCCGGTGTCGGGTGCGCGGGCAGCAGCCGGGACAGGCCGGTGACCTTGAAGACGCGGAGGGTCAGCGGGTGGGTGCAGACCAGGTGCAGTTGCCCGCCGCGTTCCAGCACCCGGGCGCGGGCGCGGTAGAGCAGCCGCAGCCCGGAGCAGTCGAAGAACTCGACCGGCCGCAGGTCGATGACGATACGGGCGTCGGCGTGCTCGGTGACCCGGTCGAGGTACGGCATGATCTCCGCCGCCGCGGCGATGTCGATCTCGCCGCGGAACTCCAGGACCGTGTGCCCGCGGTACGTGTGCACGCGCAGATGCCGGATGAACGGAGCGGACTCGTGTCGCACGACCGCCTCACCTCCCGCCCGCGCCCGGAAATCAGTGCCCCCGACCGTCAAGTTACCCTCGATGGAAGGAATTTGAGCATGTTCGATTGACATATGTCTTCGAGTTTTCAGACGTTCGCCATCGAACTTCAGTCGGACACGAGCACCAGCTTCCCCGTGGTCCGGCCGGTGTCACCCAGTTCGTGTGCCTTGGCGGCTTCTGCCAGCGGGAACGTCCCGGCGATCGCGGGGCGCAGTTGCCCGGACCACCGGCATCCGAACGTTCCGGCCCGCTCCCGCGTCGAAGGACCGACAACAGCGCCAAGGATCAGGCGAGCAACGGGGGGCGGGCATGCGCAGAGGACTGGCGGCGGTGGCGGTACTGGCGGCCGTGACGGCGGTGGGCTGCGACGGCGGCACAGGGGTGCGGACGGTGGTCGAGGGCACCCCTCCCGCCACCCCGTACAAAGGGCCGCTGTACGTCCCCACCAAGAGCGCGGCCGGTGACAGCCCCCGCTCCCTGCTGCTCGCCTCGGGAGCCGCGAGCCGGGCGCTGGAGTGCGACGGGGAGGTCTTCGACGGCTCCGGACCCGACGCCTGGCCCGAGTCCGAGGGAGGCGACACCCCCGAGGAGGGCCTGAAGCTCTACTTCGACTCGGTCCAGCCCGACCTCCCGGACCACGGCTACCGCGTGGAGCGCCGGGAGACCGACCGGGTGCTGTACTCCTTCGACGTCGGCGGCCGTACCAAGGTGGCCGTCGTCGTGGCCAGGAACCAGAAGGACCGGCCCGGTTGGGGCCCGGAGACGAACGCCTCCTGCGACCCCGCCGAACTCCCCGCGTCGTTCGCCGCCGCCCAGGGCTGGGAGGTCTGGACGGACGGCGCCGGCCGGCGGGTACCGGTGCGCAGGCTCACCAGTTCGCCGGGCGCGGAACACTGCGACTGGCAGTCGGCCCACTACCTCAACCTGGACGGCCGGACGTACGCCCGCGACCCCGAGGGCGTACTCCGCCGCGACGGCGTCCTCGCGGTGCCGTACCGCAAGGACGTCCGCATGCCGACCGGTGCGCACGACACCGGATTCCACTACCGCGACTGGCGGTTGTGGCTGACCGACGACAAGTCGACCGCGTACGTGCGCACTTCGCACGGCGTGGAAGCCTGGCCCCGGCTGGGGAGCCACGCCGGCTGCGCCTGAGCGGGGCACCGGTCGCGCTGCGTCCGTCGCGGCGGGCACGGGAAGGCCCCGCCGCGACGGGGGAACGCGGCGGGGCCTGACGCACGGGTGCCCGCCCCGAAGCCGGTTCATGCGTCCCGGGCGCAGATTTTTCTAAAAAAGGTCGCTCCCCGGCCGGAACCAACCCCCGCGGAGGCCCGCTCAGGCGCCGTCGAACGGCTCCAGCACGAAGACCGGGATCTCCCGCGAGGTCTTCTCCTGGTACTCGGCGTACGGCGGGTACGCGGCCACGGCCCGCTCCCACCACTCGGCCTTCTCCGCGCCGCTGACCTCGCGAGCCCGCATGTCCTGCTTGACCGGCCCGTCCTGCAGCTCGACATGCGGCTGCGACTTGACGTTGAAGTACCAGACGGGGTGCTTGGGCGCGCCGCCGAGCGAGGCGACGGCCGCGTACCTGCCATCGTGCTCCACCCGCATCAGCGGCGTCTTGCGGATCTTCCCGCTCTGGGCTCCCCGGGTCGTCAGCAGGATCACCGGCAGCCCGGTGTCGAGCAGGGTCGTCCCCTTCGTCCCCCCGGAACTCTCGTACAGCTCGACCTGCTCGCGCACCCACTGCGTCGGGCTGGGCTCGTATTCGCCCTCAAGAGGCATGGCTTCCGTCCCCTTCGTCGGTCCCACGGCTGTCTCGCACCCGGCTTCAACGCCGGTGGCGCTCCGGGTCATCCGTACCACGGATCCCCGCGGCCGGGGGGTCATTGACTCGCGCTACGACGACCCCGACACCACCGAGAAGATCCCGGTCAAGCCCGGCGACACGACCCAGGGGATGCTGGAACTCCCCGTGAGCTGGTAAGAGGCTCTGGTCATGCGTATCGACATCGACAAGGACGTCTGTATCGGAGCGGGCCTGTGCGCGCTGACCGCCCCGGGCGTCTTCACCCAGGACGACGACGGCTACAGCATGCTGCTCCCGGGCCGCGAGGACGGCGCGGGCGACCCGATGGTCAAGGAGGCCGAGCGCGGCTGCCCGGTGAGCGCCATCACCGTGGCGGAGGAGGGCGCATGAGGCGTGGGCGTCAGGGCGCCTTGCGGACGTAGCCCGAGCTGCCCGGTGTGGACACCTCGACGTCCCGGCGGACGATGCTCAGCCGCTCGCCCCAGCCGGCGACGGCCTTGCGCAGTCCGCTGTCGGTGTACTCGATGTCCACGACCCGGTCGTCGAAGGCGTTCGCGTACACCTCGCACTCGTCGTACTGCCCGCACTCCTCCGCCACGGCGAAGTCCAGACCCGTCCGCGCGCGCTGCCCGGCCAGTTCCGTGGCGTTCTTCTGCGCGATGGCCAGATGCCGGGCGTGCGCGTGCCGGGACAACAAGGTGATGAACGCGGTGGCGTCGGCCGCGGTCAGCAGGTGCCGGGAGCGGGTGTAGCTGTCGTAGTTGTCGGGCTCGACGGCGTCGAAGCCCTTGGCCGCGCAGCCGTCGATCCACCCGTCCACCCGCTCGGCCACCCGCTCCCGCTTGGCCGCTGTGCCGATGTCGAGGAGCGGCTCGTCCCAGTCCTCGTCGATCACGACCTTGCCGTGCGCGTCGCGCAGCAGCAGGTCGGCGGGCCACGCGTCGCGCTCGGCCGGCTGTGCCTGGAAGGCGTTGACGTAGCAGATGTTGTACAGGCCGGGCGCGGGGGAGTCGGACCGGTCGCGGCTGACGATGCGGACGCCGGCGGGCGGGGGATAGGCCCCGCCGATCTGGTAGTCGAACCCGGCGTGGCGCGGGGGCAGCCGCACCGCGCCGGACTTCGGCGAAGCCGGCTGCTCCCGCTGCTTCTCCGCATCGCAGCCGGCGAGCGTCGACACGGCGAGGACCACGGCGAGCACGGCTGCGCCGACGGCCGCTGCGGGGCCTCGTGCACGGGTAACTCCCTTGGGGGGCACGTCCGCTCCCTCCTGCGCGCGCCGGGCGGCGCGGCACGGGCAGGATCAAATCGCCGCCGCACGGTCGCGGTCAAATCGGCCGCGGCTCACGTCGTAGGCTCGGTGACGACCATCGTCCTGAAGGCGGGAGCAGCAACGATGCAGTACGTGAAGCTCGGTTCGACAGGCCTGGACGTGTCGCGGATCTGTCTGGGCTGCATGACCTACGGCCTGCCCGACCGGGGCGTGCACGAGTGGACGCTGGACGAGGAGGCGTCCCGCCCGCTCATCCGGCAGGCGCTGGAGGCGGGCATCAACTTCTTCGACACCGCCAACAGTTACTCCGACGGCACCAGCGAGGAGATCGTCGGCAAGGTCCTGCGCGAGTACGCCGACCGCGACGAGATCGTGTTGGCGACCAAGGTGTACAGCCGGGTGCGGCCGGGCGCCAACGGCGCCGGGCTGTCCCGCAAGGCGATCATGACCGAGATCGACCACAGCCTGCGCCGCCTCGGCACCGACTACGTCGACCTCTACCAGATCCACCGCTACGACCACGCCACTCCCGTCGAGGAGACGATGGAGGCGCTGCACGACCTGGTCAAGGCGGGCAAGGTGCGCTACATCGGGGCGAGTTCGATGTACGCCTGGGAGTTCTCCAAGGCGCAGTACACGGCGGAGCTGCACGGCTGGACCAAGTTCGTGACCATGCAGAACCACTACAACCTCCTCTACCGCGAGGAGGAGCGGGAGATGCTGCCGCTCTGCGCCGACCAAGGCGTCGGCGTGCTGCCGTGGAGCCCCCTCGCCCGCGGGCGCCTGACCCGCGACTGGGGCACGGTCACCGAGCGCAGCGCGGGCGACAACTTCGGCAGCCACCTGTACCTGGACAGCGACCGTTCCATCGTCGAGGCCGTGACCCGCATCGCCGGCGACCGCGGCGTCCCGCGCGCTCAGGTCGCCCTCGCCTGGCTGCTGCACCAGGACACCGTGACCGCACCCATCGTCGGCGCGGCCAGGCCGCAGCACATCGAGGACGCGGTGGCCGCGGTCGAACTGGAGCTGAGCGACAAGGAGATCGAGGAACTGGAGCAGCCCTACACCCCGCGCGCGATCAGCGGCCACTGAGCGGCCGTCGGGCGTTCAGTGGGGCCCGTGCGGTACGAACTCCGTGCCGCACGGGCCGGTGCCCTCGCTCTCCGGCAGTGGCCACTGGCCTTTCACGCCAGGCGGGTTGCCCCCCGTCCGTCACGACGACGGAGTGCCCGGGGTGCCCCCCGTCCGTCACGACGACGGAGTGCCCGGGGTGCCCAGGAACTCCGCCCAGCCGCCCGTCGGCGCCTGGCCCGGGGCCAGGGTGCGCAGCTTGCGCAGGGCCGCCGGGTCCTGTGCCTCCAGCCAGGCCACCAGCTGCTTGAAGGACACGAAGCGCACGTCGTCGTGGGCGGCCATCTGTCCGATCGCCTCCTCGACGGCGTCCATGTAGATGCCGCCGTTCCAGCGTTCGAAGTGGTTGCCGATGAAGAAGGGGGCGCGATTGGTCTCGTACGCGCGCCGGAATCCGGCCAGATAGGTGTCGCGGGCCTGGGCGCGCCAGGCGTCGTACTGGGAGCGGTTGCCCAGGGGGTTCCCGGCGGACTGGTTGAACATCATGTTGTAGTCCATCGACAGGACTTGGAAGGAGTGCCCGGAGAACGGTATGGACTGCAGCGGGAAGTCCCAGATCCGGCCGCCCTGGACCTTGCCCGGCCAGATCTGCAGGCCGCCGGGGGAGCTGGCGTCGTACTTCCAGCCGAGCGCGGCGGCCGTGGGCAGCAGGTTGGACTGGCCCTCCAGACAGGGGGTGCGTCCGCCGATCAGTTCCTTGCGGTAGTCGAAGGGCAGCGGTTCGAGGTCGGTGAAGCCGGTGTTCGTCTTCCACTTCGTCACGAAGTCCACGGCCTGTTCGATCTCGCTGCGCCACTCGGCCGGGGACCAGTTGCGCACCCCGGTCGCGCCGCAGAAGTGCCCGTTGAAGTGGGTGCCGATCTCGTGGCCCTCCAGCCAGGCCGCCCGCACCTGCTGGAGCGTGGCGTGGATGTGCCGGTCGGCGAGATAACCGATCGCGGAGGCGCCGACCGGGTGCTGCGGCGGGCGGTACAGGTTCTTCTTGGCCTCCGGGAGCGTGTAGATGCCGCTGAGGAAGAAGGTCATCTTCGCGCCGTGGTCCGCGGCCACCTTGCGGAACCGGGAGAACAGCTGGTTGCTCACCTCGCCCGCGCCGTCCCAGGAGAACACCACGAACTGCGGGGGCCGCTGCCCCGGCTTCAGCCGGTCCGGCACCGGCTGGTGCGGCTGCGCGCCGGTGTCGGCGGTGGAGCCGTCGCCGATCAGCCGGACCGGCCGGGCCTGCGCGGTGCCCGTGCCGCCCGCGGCGGCGGGCCCGCCGACCCGCAGTCCGCCGCCGGAGGAGCAGGCGGACAGCGCGCCGAGGGCGCCCGCCGCCGCTCCGGCCGTCAGCACACGCCTGCGTGAGAAGCCGTTCATCGTTGTCCCCGATTTCCTCGTCACGACCCCGTGCGGGGCCTTCTTGCTGTGCGGTCGACGGGGTTCGATGAACGGGAGCGGCGGAAAGATCGCGGCCGGCGGTGCCTGTTGCCTTCCTGTGACAGTTGTGGCGCGGTCATGACGGACCCCGCTGCCGGAGTCCGACAGCGGGGTCCAGGAGGCGGGGTGGCTCAGGGGCCGGTGCCGGGGCTGAACACCGTCAGGGAGACGGAGGACGAGTTGCCGGAGACCGGGACCGGTCCGGCCGGCCATGCCACCTTCAGCTGGTCCCGCTCGTCCGGCGGGGTGACCAGCAGGGCGGCCGGGGTGGCCGTCTTCGCGCCGCTGATCCCGGGGTTGGAGAAGGTGAGCCCCGCCCAGGCGCTCTGGCCGGGCCTGAGCGTGACGGTCACCGGCGAGCCCGACTCACGCCTGGGGTCGGGGCCGAGCTGGGTGCCGGAGGCGCTGACGAAGGCCGCGCCCGGGTAGCCGCGCACGGTGCAGGTCCGGCCGGAGGCGTTGGTCAGCACGACGGGGAAGTTCTCCTGGCCGGCGCCCGGGTCGTTACGGCCCACGGAGGCGCGCAGCTCGGAGGTGTGGCAGCGGGTGCCCGTGCCCGTCGCCGGGGTGGTCGTGGTCGAACGGCCGCCCGAGGGCGTGCTGGCCTTCCCGGCGGGGGCGGAGGAGGCGGCCGGGGTCGTACCGCCCGGAGTGGCGGCGGGGCCGGACGTGCCGGAGGAGGGGCTCTTGGCGTCTTCGGTGGCGGGTGCCGCCGTACCCGCCGCCGTGTGCATGGGGTTGTGGTGGCCGGAGACGCCGCCGCAGGCGGTCAGGAGGCCCAGCACGGCGACCGCGCTCACCAGCAGGGTCCCGCGCCGTACGGACGGGGGTGTGTACACCATGTCGCTCAACACTCCTGGATCTTCACGGCACACGCGGTCCGCGTGCCTGCGGCGCCGAGTGCGCCGTCATGACACTCCGATGCGCGAGCCGACGGAAAAGTTCGCCACACGCAGGGTTCTTTCCCCCGCCTTGACCTGCGGACGCCACCCTTGCGCGTGACGTCACCCCTGGCGTGTCAGCTCACCCGCAGCGAACGGAGTACGGCTTCGGTCGCGTCGCCCGCACCCTGCTGGCGCACCTGCACGTACACCTGCGGCTGCTTGGCGCCGCTCGCCGGATTCAGGGCGGACTCCGTCACCGAGCCGCCGTCGGGGCAGCCGCTCCAGGCGCGGACCAGGCCGTGCCAGTGGGCGTCGGCGAAGGTGCGGCTGCCGGAGTAGCGGCAGCCGGAGTGGGCGAGGGCCTTGACCCGGGCGGTGAGGTCGCCGTGTTCGCTGACTCCGATGAACACCCCGTCGACCGCGGCCTTCAGGTCCGGCCATCGCGCGAGGTCGTCGGCGACCACCAGACCCGGCTCGTGCCCGGCCCGCAGCCCGAGCGTGCCCGGGTCCCAGCCGGAGGCGCGCAGGGTGCGGCCCCAGTCGGCCGGGACCTCGGCGACCACCCGGCCGGTGGAGTCCGACACCCGTGTCCCGTCCGCCGTGCCGGGCCGGTTGGCCAGCATGGTCACCGTGACCGCGGCGGCCCCCGCGGCCAGCACCGCGGCGAGGGCCAGGGTCACGGTGTTGAGCCTGCCCCGGACGGCGTCCAGCCGCCTCCGGCTCCGCGCGACCGGGCCCGCCGCCAGCCGGTCCAGCTCGTCCGCGAACACCTGAGCACCGGGCCAGCGGCGCGCCCGGTCCGGCTCCAGCGCGCGCAGCAGCGCCCGCTCCACGTCCTCGCCGAGCTCCGGCCGCAGCCGCGTGGGCGGTACGACCCTCCCGGGCGGGCCCGGCACGGCGCCGGTGACCAGCTCGTAGCCGACCGCGCCCAGGCTGTAGACGTCGGCCCGCTCGTCGATGCCCGCCCCGGGCTCGGCCTGCTCCGGCGGCCGGTACCCCGCCGAGCCCGCCGCCAGCGTGAGCACCGAGGCCTGCGCGAGGCTCTTGGCCAGCCCCAGGTCGGCCAGCAGCACCCGCCGCCCGCCGTCGGGCGCGGTGTGCAGCAGCACGTTGGTCGGCTTGATGTCCCGGTGCACGATGCCCGCCTCGTGCAGCGCGGCGGCACTGCGCGCGGCCAGCGCCGTCAGCCGCAGCGCCTCCGGGACCGGCAGCGGACCGGCCGCCAGCAGATCGGCGAGGGTCCCGCCGTCGGCGTATTCCATTACGAAGTACGGCCTGCCGTCGGGGAGTTCACCGATGTCGTAGACCTGCACCACCCGGCTGGAGCCCGCCCTGCGCAGCAGCCGCGCCTCGGACAGGAAGCGCTCCCGGATGTCGAGCCGGTGCGCCCAGTTCTCGGCGAGGACCTTCACGGCCACCGGGGCGTCGAGTTCGTCGTCGTGGGCGAGCCAGACCGTGGCGAAGGCGCCGGAGCCCAGGCGCCGTTCGAGACGATAGCGGCCGATCCGCTCCAGGGGGTGCATACGACTATCATGCCTGCCCTGAGATCGACTTCGAGGAGGACCCTTCCGTGCAGGACCCGGCGCCGTTGGAAGACCTCGCCCGGCGGGCCGCCGCGGGCGACAGCGCTGCTCTGGACCGGCTGCTGACCGACATCCGGCCCGAGGTCGTACGCCGCTGCGGACGCTTCCTGCCGTGCCGCGAGGACGCGGAGGAGGCCGCCCAGGACGTGCTGTTGCAGGTGGCCCGGCACATCACCGCCTTCGAGGGCCGCAGCCGCTTCGGCACCTGGCTGTACACCGTGGCCGCCAACTGCTGCCGGCAGAAGTACCGCGAGCTGAAACGGCGGGCCGCCGAGCAGCCCGCCGCCATCGAGCCGGCCGCACACGTCGACCCGCGCACCACCAGCGTCATCGCGGGCTCCCGCGTCGACCTGCTGGAGGCGCTGGACCGGCTGGAGCGGGAACACCCGCAGCTGGTCGCGCCGCTGGTCTACCGGGACATCTGCCAGCTGGAGTACGCCGAGGTCGCCGAGCGCCTCGGCATCCCGCTCGGCACCCTCAAGTCCCGGCTGCACGAGGCCCGCAAGCAGGTCCGGCCCTGGCTCACGGCCGGCTGACCCACCGGTCCTGACGCAGGACTCCTCGCAACGGGTGCGGCCTACGCCTCCTCGAACAGGGCGATCTCCGCCCAGATCGTCTTGCCCTCCGCGGTGTGCCGGCTGCCCCAGCGCTGGGTGAGCTGGGCGACCAGCAGCAGGCCCCGGCCGCCCTCGTCGAAGGTCTTGGCCCGGCGCAGGTGCGGGGCGGTGTGGCTGGTGTCGGACACCTCGCAGATCAGCGTGTCCGCGTCGTGGATCAGCCGCAGCCGGATCGGGCGGGCGCCGTACCGGATCGCATTGGTGACCAGCTCGCTGACCACCAGCTCCGTCGTGAACCCGGCCTCGCTCAGCCCCCAGGTGTCCAGCTGCCCTACGACCTGTTTGCGGATCGGCGCGACCAGCGCCGGGTCGCCGGGGATGTCCCAGGTCGTCACCTGGGAGGCCGGCAGGCCGTGGGTGCGGGCCAGCAGCAGGGCCACGTCGTCGGGGGCGCCGCCCGACGGCAGCAGGGCGTGCAGGATGCCGTCGCAGGTCTCGTCCAGGGCGCCCACGTGTCCCCCGAGCGCCCGGCACAGCAGCTCACGGCCGGCGTCCCCGTCCCGGTCCCGGGACACCACCAGGCCGTCCGTGTACAGGGCGAGCACGGTGCCCTCGGGCAGGTCCACCTCGGCCGACTCGAAGGGGAGTCCGCCGAGGCCCAGCGGGGGACCGGCGGGCACGTCGAGCCGCTGGGGCCGGCCGCCCGGCCGCAGGAGCACCGGCGGCGGATGCCCGGCCCGGGCCAGGGTGCAGCGCCGGGACACCGGGTCGTAGACCGCGTACAGGCAGGTCGCGCCGACCTCGCCGGTGCTGGCGTCGTGGCCTGACTCCTCCGACAGCCGGACCACCAGGTCGTCGAGGTGCGTGAGCAGCTCGTCCGGGGCGAGGTCGATGTCGGCGAGGGTGCGTACGGCAGTGCGCAGCCGGCCCATGGTGGCCGAGGCCTGGATACCGTGCCCGACGACGTCCCCGACGACCATGGCGACCCGCATCCCGGACAGCGGGATCACGTCGAACCAGTCGCCGCCCACTCCGGCCCGGGCCGCGGGCAGATAGCGGGAGGCGGCCTCCAGGGCCGCGGTGCGGGGGAGTGAACGGGGCAGCAGGCTGCGCTGGAGCGCGAGGGCGGTCTCCCGCTCGCGCGAGTAGCGGCGGGCGTTGTCGATGCAGACGGCGGCCCGCGCGGTGATCTCCTCGGCGAGCATGGCGTCGTCCGCGGTGAACCCGTCCGGGCGCCGGTGCCGGGTGAGCACCGCGACGCCGAGGGTCAGCCCGCGCGCCTGGATCGGCACCGACATCGAGGAGTGGACGCCGAACTGCCGTACCTTCTCGGCGCGCGGGGCGTTCCAGTCCAGCCACTGGTCCATGTCGCCCGCGGCCACCGAGGCGGTGATCGTCCGGCCCGTGGTGACCGAGTGCGCCTGCGGGGAGAAGTCGGGGTAGATCTCGATCCGGCCCGGCTCGGTCACCGCCTCGGGCACGCCCGGCAGGACCGACCGGTGGGCGTGCCGCCGCAGCCGGACCGGTGCCGTGAGACGGGCCGGGGGCTCGCTGCCGTTCTCCTCCGGGTCGAGCAGGTCGATGGTGACGAAGTCGGCGAGCGCGGGCACGCACACGTCCGCCAGTTCCTCCGCCGTGCGGGTGACGTCCAGGGTGGAGCCGATGCGGATGCTCGCCTCGTTCACCAGCTGCAGGCGTTGCCGGGCCCGGTAGATGTCGGTGACGTCGTGCGCGGCCAGACACACGCCCCGCACCCGGCCCTCGGCGTCCCTGACCGGTGCGATCCGGGCGAGCCAGGCGTCCGCCGGGTCCTGGCCGCAGGTGTGCGTGAAGGTCTGGGCGTCCAGCGGAAGCCCGGTGTTCAGCACCCGGAGCATGCTCCGCTCCAGCTCCTCGCTCTGCGGCCGGCCGCCGATCTCCGCGAGCCTGAGGCCCCGCACCCGTTCCTCGGGCAGGCCATAGACCTCGGCCATCGCGGCGTTCATCCGGCGCAGCCGCAGCTCGGCGTCGTACACGGCGACGGCACACGGCGACTGGGTCAGGCCTGCCGCGGTCAGCGGGTCGTCCGGCCCCGCCGGTTCGGTGCCGGTCAGCGGGGTGACCACCAGCCAGTCGCCGGGCCGGCCGTCGTGCGCCGGGCGGTGGTGCGCGAGCAGCCACACCGAGACCGTACGGCCGTCCCGGTGGCGCAATCCGACCGTTCCGGCCCAGCGGGCGCCGCCGGGCATGGGCGGGGTGCCGTCATCGGCGAGGAGTTCGGTGGCGGGGCGGCCCAGGACGGTCTCGGGCGCGTGACCGAGCAGGCGCCGAGCTCCCTCGTTCCACTCCACCAGGGTGCCGTCGTCGTCAATGACAGCCCGGGCCGTAGCCGCATCGTCGAACGGATAGACCCGGCTCATCGTCGCCGCTCCCAAGCGCACACTCACAGTGAACAGGCTGTACCACTCGTGCTTCCAGCGTAGTGCGTCGGACGCCGGCGTGACGGCGACCCCCGATGACATGACTGGTACGTCGATCATGGTCAAGGGGGAATTGCGGCCGGTCTTCCGCCGGAGCTGGGCGGACACTTCCGGACGCTTGACGATCGTGTGTGGCGGGTCGTCAGAATCTGTTCGGTCACGATCAGTTGTGAGTGCTTCTGGGTCCTGATGGGCGGCAGGGTCGCCGAGTGCCCGGCGCGATCACGTGGCGTCGTGGAAGACCAGCCCCAGGGTGCGCCGTCGCCCGGACCGTACCGTGCTCACCCCGTGCCGCACCGCCCCGGCAGACCAGCCCCGTCGGGTGCGTACGGGGCGGTCCCGGGTGGTGAACACCAGACCGTGGCCCTGGCGCAGGACGCTCGCCGTGCCCCGGGACTGGGCGCGTGGGCGCTGCTCCACCAGCAGGAACTCGCCGCCGGTGTAGTCGGTGCCGTACGCGTCCAGGGCGATCACCACCTGGAGCGGGAAGACCAGCTCGCCGAACACGTCCCGGTGCAGGGCGTTCCAGTCGCCCGGGCCGTAGGAGAGCAGGATCTGCGCCGAGCGGTCCTGCCCGGCGGCATGGCAGCGCTCCAGCCACTCCTCCAGCGTGTCCGGCCAGGGGGCCGGGCGGTCCAGGCGGGCCGCCCAGTCGCGGGCGACCGGCAGCAGGTGCGGGTAGAGCGCGGCGCGCAGCGCGGCCACCGGGGCGGGCAGGTCGTGCGTGAAGTAGCGGTACTCGCCCGAGCCGAACCGGTGCCGGGCCAGATCGACCGTCGTACGGAACAGCTCGGGTGCGTCGTAGAGGGCGGCCAGGCCGGCGCATTCGGCCGGCGTCAGCAGCGGGCCCGTGGGCGCGCAGCCGTGCTCGTCCAGCTCGGCCGCGAGCGCGGTCCAGTCGGTGCGGGCGGCGCGGCGGCGGGCTTCGTCCGGAGTGAGCGTCATGCCGTCTCCATCAGCTTGTCCATGAGGTCGAGTCTGCTGCGCCGGGGCAACGGTCACCGGCGGGAACCGGACATGACGCTCGACTCGCCGCCCACTCTGGCAGGTACCGGTAAAAGTAGCGCTTGACCTGGTGATATTTACGGCCAAGTACCTGCGCGGTACCGTGAGGGGCATGCCAGCTCTCAACGTGGAGTTCAGCGAACGCGAGCTAGAGGACCTGCGGCAGATCGCCAAGGAGCGCGGTACGTCGATGAAGGCCCTCGTGCGCGAGGCGGCAGCCGCCGACATCGCCCGGCACCGGGCGCTGCAGGAGGGCGCCGAGGCGTTCCGCAGCTTCTTCACCGCCCACGCCGAGGAGTTCGCCGCCGCGTTCCCGGACGACGAGTCCCCCGCCGACGGCGAGGCCGCCTGAGCGATGCCCTCCATCATCCATATCGATGTCCCGTGGCTGCTCCAGCGCCACGAGGAAGTCCTGCCCGACCAGCCCACGGTCGACGACTTCTCCGCGCTGGTCGCCGCCGTCGCCCGGCACCGTGTCGACCCGCCCCGGCTCGGCGTGGACTCCGACCCCGCCTGGCGGGCCGCCGCGCTGCTGCACACCCTCGCCGTGCTCAAGCCGCTGCCCGCGGCCAACGCCCGCTTCGCCTGCGCGACCGCCGTGGCCTACATGTTCGTCAGCGGCGTCGGCATCGACCCGCCCTACGGCGCCCTCGTCGACCTCGCCCGCGACCTGATGTCCGGCAAGGCCGACGTCTATGGCGCGGCCGACCGGCTCCGCTCCTGGCAGATCTGACAGGAAATCACAGGTCCGGCAGAGACGGATCCTACAGTTGTGACACCACCCGGCCGGCGGGGGAAGCCGCCTGGGCCGCCGGCCGGGGGCGGTCCGGGACGGCACCCAGTCCACTACCGGGGCGGCCGGTCCGGGAGCGTGCGTGGCCGGGCGGTGTGTGCGCTGTCTTCGCACGGGGCACGGGAGAAACAGAAAGCCGACCGCTCCGACCAGCCCGCCCCCGTCGCATTCTGACTTTCTTTCAATAAGACCGATGTCGTACGGCTCTCTTGTTGCTCGTGTGGAAGTTGTGCAAGGGTTGCCACGCCCGTGCGGGGGGTAAAGTCCGGGCTTCTTTCGGCAGTTGACCAATCGGGCCGGCCGTACGCCCGTGAATTCCCGCTCCCCGTACGCACCCAAAGGTATGTGCCAACGTACCGACGCACGTCACACGCACCAAAGGAATCCGCTCAGTGTCCACCCCCCACCCCCCTCGTCCCCCCTATCCGCCGCCCGGCGGAGAAGGCGGGGAATCCGATGAATCCCTCGCCGGCCCGCTGCGCGCCGGCTCCGACGCGGAGGCCTCCCGGTCCGCCGCCCTCCTGATGGCCCGTCACTGGCAGTCCGCGCAGGACTACGCGATGATCTGCCTGGCCACGCCCGGCCCTCTGGCCCACATGGTCACGGCCGCCGCCTTCCACCAGGTCCTCGGCCGCCTCGCACTCGGCGAACCCGCCGAGGCGCTCCGGCCCCGCCTGCTGGTGACCGTCCGGGACACGGTCGTCAACTGGTCCGGAACGGAACGAATAGCCTTCGTTCTGCCCGGACTTCAGAAACCCGCCGGGGGACGCGGTATGCGCGCGGCCAAGTCCCTGATTCCGGAAAACCGCTCCCTGTCCGAACACTCATTTCACGCTCTTCCCCGGCTGGAGCAGACACTGCTGTGGCACACCGAGGTGGATGCCGAGCCGATAAACGTCCCCGCCGGGCTGCTCGGCATGGACACCGACACCGCGGCGGCCACACTCGAACAGGCCCGGGACGCATTCCGGGAAGGCCTCGTCCGCGCCCACCGGGAACTCGCGCCGACCAAGGACTGCCGCTACTACAACCGCCTTCTCGACGTCCCGATCCGGCGCGGCGGCGGCCTGCTGCCCGACGTCCGGCAGCACCTCGCCGCCTGCCCGTACTGCCGGCACGCCGCCGAGCAGCTCGGCCAGGCCGAGGCCGGTCCGGGCGTGCTCCTCGCCGAAGCAGTCCTCGGCTGGGGAGCACGCCGCTATCTCGACTCGCGCCCCGGCCGCCGCGGCCCGGAGCCCGTCGGCGCCCGCAGCGGCACCCGTCGCTCCGGCGGACGCCGGCGCGGCGGCGGAAGACCCGGGCTGCTCGCCCGTACGGCCCTGTCCCGTACCGCCCTGCGCGGAGCCCGCCGGCACGGCGGCCCGGACCGCGGGCCGCTCGCGCTGATCCCAGCGCTCGTGCGCCGCGCACCCGGTGCCGCCCGGTCGTCACCGGTGCTGCTCGCCGCGGTCGGCGTCGCCTCGGTCGCGCTGCTCGCGACGGTCGTGGCGATCAGCGTGTGGCCGGACGGCGGTCACGGCACCGGCCCTGTCGCCTCCACGAGCGCCGTGCCCGGCAACGCCTCCTCGCCTCCGCCCGCCTCCGCGACCACGGGACTGCCCGTCGTCGGCCGCCCGACCCGGCTGCGCAACGCCGACTCGGGTCTCTGCCTGGACATCAAGGGCACGCACGCAGCCGGCGCGGGCGCGTTCCTCGCCGCCTGCTCCTCGGCCGGGACGCAGCTGTGGACGTACGAGGCCGACGGGCTGCTGCGCAGTGCCGCCGACTCCCGGCTGTGCCTGGACTCGCACGCCGACGCCGGGGTGGTGATCCTCGGCAGCTGCGCAGCCGCGGGCAGCAAACGGAGCGACGACGTGCGCTACGACCTCACCGTGCACGGCGAGTTGCTGCCCCGCTGGGACGAGAGGCTCGCTCTGGCCCCGGCGGGAAAGGACCCCGGCACCGACCTGGTCGTCAAGGTCCGCGACCGCTCGGCCGCGCAGCGCTGGCTGACCGACGGGCCCTCGGCCGCCCCCGGCTCACTGTCGATCGCGGGCAGCACCGGGCCGTCCGCCGAGCCGGCGCGGTTGTCCGGGCAGGGCACGTAGGCCGGTTACGGCACCTGGCGGTACCTACTGCGTCTTGCCGGGCCCTCGCGGCACGGCCCGGCAGGACGCGGGCGGGGCTCAGGCCGGCTCGACGACGAGGTCGTCCGCGGTGATGCCGGCCGGCGTGGCGTGTCCGGACAGGGCGAGGGTCAGGTCGAACTCGGCGAGCAGGCACCGGATGACGTGTTCGACGCCCGCCTGCCCGTCCAGGCCGAGCCCGTACACGTACGGCCGCCCCAGCAGCACCGCCCGCGCGCCAAGGGCGAGCGCCTTGAACACGTCGTCGCCGGTGCGTACGCCGCTGTCGAACAGCACGGTGAGACGGTCGCCGACCGCGTCCGCGACCCGGGGCAGCGCGTCGGCCGCCGCGACGGAACCCGCCACCTGCCTGCCGCCGTGGTTGGAGACGACCACGCCGTCGACCCCGGCGTCCGCGGCGAGCCGGGCGTCGTCCGGGTGCAGGACGCCCTTGAGGACGATCGGGCCGTCCCAGTGCTCCCGCAGGAAGGCCAGGTCCGGCCAGGTGTGGCTCGCGTCCCCGAACAGACCGAGGAAGTACCGTACCGCCGCTGCCGGATCCTCGTGCACGGGCTTGGCGAGGCCCGCCTGGAACGCCGGGTCGGTGAAGTAGTTGGCGGTGCCCACCCCGTGCAGGAACGGCAGGTACGCCTGGTCGAGGTCGCGGGGCCGCCAGGCCAGCATCGGGGTGTCCAGGGTGACGACCAGCACCGTGTACCCGGCGGCCTTCGCCCGGGCGAGGAAACTCCGGGTCACCTCTCGGTCCCTGCCCCAGTACAGCTGGAACCAGCGCTCGCCGTCCCCCATCGCCTCCGCCACCTGCTCCATCGGTGTGCTGGAGGCGGACGACAGGATGTACGGCACGCCCTGCGCGGCGGCGGCCCGGGCGACGGCCGGCTCGGCGTCCGGATGCATGATCGAGATCGTGCCCACCGGAGCGAGCGCCAGCGGAGCCGGCAGAGCCCGCCCGAGCACCTCGGTGGACAGGTCCCGCTCGGCCACGTCGCGCAGCATGCGCGGCACGATCCGGCGCCGGGCCAGGGCCGCCCGGTTGGCGCGGGCCGTGCTGCCGTCGCCCGCGCTGCCCGCCACATATCCCACCGGGCCGGGCTGGAGCCGGTGTGCGGCCAGTTCCTCCAGCCGGGTGAGGTCGGTGGGCAGCCGGGGCACGGCGCCTGTCATCCCGTTCAGATAGATCTCGTACTGGAAGTCGCCCCAGTGCTTCGCCATCCGTGCCTCCCACCGCTCATCGCCGCATCGCGCTGCCGCCCGACGATCCTGATGGGTAGGCACGGGGCTGTCCACGGGGCTTCCGCGCTTTTCCTCACTCCTCGTCCGCCGGTGCCTCCTGTTCCTGGGCGCCGGGTGCGTCGGGTCCCTGTGCCCGGACCCGCTGGACGTGTTCGAGCGACTCGCGCAACTCGGCGAGCCAGTCGTCCGCGTGACGCTGCACCAGCCGTACGCACCAGGCCAGCGCGTCGCTGCGGCTGCGCGCGACGCCCCCGGCGACGAGGGTGTCCAGGACCTGCCGCTCGGGCTGCCGCAGCCGGGTCATCACCGGCGCCGCCAGATGCGTGAACAGAGCCCGCTCGGTGCCGCACACCACGCCCCACGACACCTTCCGGCGGAACTGGTGCTCGGCCTCGCGGGCCACCTCCATCCGGGCCTCCCGGGTGCGTTCCCGGAACTCCTGGATCCGGGCCCCCACGGCGGCCTCCCGCTCGGCGTCCGAGACGCCCTCGGCGAGCCGCGGCTCGGCGATGCGCCCGATCACGGTGATCTCCTCGCGGTCCACCGCCACCTCGACCAGCTCCGTGAACAGGTCGTCCGGGAGCCGACCGGAGAACCAGCCGCGCAGCTTCTCTTGCTGCTCAGTCGTAATCATGTAATCACGATTACTCCGACCGCAGCATGAACACAAGCGGTCACCGAGGGGTTCGCCGAGGGCGGAGCCGGAATGTTTCAGGACGATTAACGAAGAGGTGTTTTTCGGCCAACCGGCCGCATCCTTCGATCAAGAACCGCTCAACTGTGCGGAGTTGGCGTTCGATTTCCGTAACTTCACGCCACTGCTTCAATACGCAAGGTTACTGAAATCGATGGGTTCGATGTGTGTTTCGGCGGCGGACTCGGCAGAGTGGCGCACGCCGCTCCGGCGCCGACCGGGCTGGAGCCGGCACCCCGATGTTTCGAGCGGAAGGATGCATACAATGCGGACCACCGCGCGCTGGGCAGCGAGCCTCGGCCTGACAGCCGCCGCCGTCTGCGGACCCCTGACCGGGGCCGCCGTCGCTGCACCGGACGCCGTCCCGGCCTCGCTCTACGCCCCCTCGGCGCTGGTGCTCACCACCGGCCACGGCGTCAGTGCGGCCACGGCCACCCCCGAGCGCGCCGTCACCCTCAACTGCGCCCCCACAGCCTCCGGCACCCACCCGGCCGCGACCCAGGCCTGCGCTGAACTGCGCGGCGTGGGCGGCGACTTCAACGCCCTGAAGCCGGCCCCCGACGTGTGGTGCACGAAGCTGTACAACCCCGTGGTCGTCACGGTCCAGGGCGTGTGGCAGGGACAGCGCGTCAACTTCGAGCGCGTCTTCGGCAACTCCTGCATGCGGGACGCGGCCGGCGGCAGCGTCTTCGCGTTCTGAGAGCCCGGGATCGCATGGTCCTCCGTTGCACCGGATCAGGCCCGCGAATGGGGAGTGCGGCCCCCTGGAAGCGGGGAACCTGCGATCTCGCACCGGGACTGGCGGGCGGAGTGGGGCCTCCCGTCGGTATCCGGTAAACAGCCGCTCCCCGGGCAGGCCCGTGGGGGGCCGACCCGGGGAGCGGCGAAAAACAGACCGTTTGCGCGGCGTATGCCATTGACTCGTGTCGCATGACAGCGGCAGCGATGGCTGCACAGAGCGACAGCCGGAGCGATAGCCGGAGCGACAGCCAGGGCGAGGAGCCACCGTCGCGGCCGGCTGGGAGTCCGGCGCGATCGGCTCACGCACCGCGCCAGGGCGTGCGCCGGGGCAGCCAGCCCGGTACGGCCCGCCGGTAGTGCGCGTAGTCCGCGCCGAACCGGCGCAGCAGCCGCGGCTCCTCGTCCCAGCGCACGAAGACCCAGGTGAGCACCAAGAGGCCGACGGCGTAGGCGAACAGCACCGGGCGGGCGAGCAGCAGGCCCTGGCCGCAGAGCACGGCGGCCACGGCGAGGTAGACCGGGTTGCGCACGAACCGGTACGGCCCGCTCACCACCAGCCGCTCGGGCGGCGCCACCGGCGACGGGGTGCCGAGGCCCTCCAGCGCGAACCGGGCGAAGGAATCCAGGATCACCGCCGCCCCGGCGGCCAGGGGCAGCAGCCCGAGCAGCCGCAGTGGCAGCCACCAGTGCCCGGCCTGCCAGCCGCCCGTCAGCCAGTAGGGCACCAGCACGGACACGCTGCCCGAGACCAGGACGAGGAACAGGGCGCTGCCGAGGACCGCGGTCGCCTTGCGCATACCCTCACCATGACACCAGGAGGGGCCGCCGTCTCCCTGCGGACGGCGGCCCCTCGGTCTGGTGGGGACAAGGACGGTCACATGGACCGGGCTGTCACATGTGGACGACGGGGGTGCCCGCGTCCTGCTGCGGCACACCGCGCCGGTAGAGCAGGAAGGCGATCACCGCGCCCGCGGCGAAGAAGCCCGCCGACCACCAGAAGGCGGTGGTGTAGCTCTCGATCGTCGCCTGGGCCTGTACCAGCTTGCTCGTGGCGTCGTGGCCCGACAGATAGTCCGTGGCGGCGCTCGAGGCGAGCGTGCTCAGCAGCGCCGTACCGACCGAACCGCCCACCTGCTGCATGGCGTTGACGGTCGCGGAGGCGACGCCGGCGTCCTCGGCGGCGACCCCGCCGGTGGCCAGCTGCATGGAGGGCGGCATGACCAGGCCGAGGCCCACGCCGATCACGATCAGCTGCGGCAGCACCGCGCTGACGTAGTGCGAGCCGAGGCCGATGCCGGTGAGCCAGGCCATGCCGGCCAAGGCGATCGCGAAGCCCAGCGGGATGACGGCCTTCGGGCCGATGCGGGGCAGCAGGACCGTGGTCCCGAGCTGCGCGGTCACCATCACCGCGCCGACCATCGGCATGATCGCCGCACCGGTCTTCGTCGGGCTGAAGCCGAGGTTGAGCTGGAGGTAGTAGGTCAGGAAGAGGAAGACGCCGAACATGCCCGCGCCGGTGATCAGCACCGCGAGGAAGGAGGCCGCGCGGTCCCGGTCGAGCAGGATGCGCAGCGGCAGCAGCGGGTGCGCGGCCCGGGTCTGCCACCAGGCGAAGGCCGCCAGCAGCAGACCGCCCGCGATCAGGAAGCCCCAGGTCAGCGGGGAGCCCCAGTCATGGGTCTCGGCGTTGGAGAAGCCGTACACGACGGAGAACAGACCGCCGGCGACCAGGACCGTGCCCGGCACGTCCAGCTTGGCGTTCGCCGCGTCGCGGTGGCTGCCCAGCAGCACCCAGCCGCCCGCGAAGGCGACGACCGCGATGGCCACGTTGACGTACAGGGTCGAGCGCCAGTCGAACGCGTCGGTCAGCACACCGCCGAGCAGCAGGCCCACCGCACCGCCGGCTCCGGCGATGGCGCCGTACACGCTGAACGCGCGGGCCCGCTCGCGGGCATTGGTGAACGTGGTGTTGAGCAGCGACAGCGCGGCGGGCGCGAGCAGCGCGCCGAACGCACCCTGCAGGGCGCGCGCGGTCACCAGCATGGTGAAGCCGTTCGCGGCACCGCCCAGGGCGGAGGCCCCGGCGAAGCCGACGACGCCGATGAGGAAGGCGGGCTTGCGGCCGAACAGGTCGGCGATGCGCCCGCCGAGCAGCAGCAGCGAGGCGAAGGCCAGCGCGTACGCGGTCACGACCCACTGCCGGCTGCCGTCGGAGAAGCCGAGGTCGGCCTGGGCGGAAGGCAGGGCGATGTTCACGATCGTGGCGTCGAGGATCACCATCAGCTGGGCGACGGCGATGACCCCGAGGATCCACCACCGCTTGGCCGAGGCCTCGACGGAGACCGGTGCCACCGCTTCCGCGCGGGAGCCTTCGGCCAGGGTCTTCTGGGACATGGGGAACCACTCCAGGGAAGTCGTTCTGGGAACACGCGAGGGGCGCATGCGAACGGAAGCGTCGTAAACGAAACCGTTTCGTACACATCGAGCGTAAAACAGTTTCAGCGAAACGGCAACGTTTCGTTGGGTGGGGTCGTCCGACCAGGTCCCCTGGCGGGACCGAGTGGGTTACGGTGACGCCGTCGGTATGGGGGCTCTGAGTCGAGAATCGGTTACAGGTGGTAAACACTTCTTCTGGTCCCGTTGCGGTGATCCTCACCGCGCTGCAAGTGGAGTACGAGGCGGTACGCGACCGGCTCGCGGACCTGACCCGGACCAACGAGGGCGGCACGATCTTCGAGCGGGGGCGGTTACCCGGCACGCGCTGGAGCGTCGTCCTCGCCCTGACCGGGCAGGGCAACGACAACGCGTCCGCGGTCACCACGCTCGCGTACAGCCTCTACAGGCCCAGCGTGCTGTTCTTCGTCGGCGTCGCGGGCGGGCTGAAGGACGACCTCCAGATTGGCGACGTCGTCATCGGCGAACGCATCTACGACTACCGCGAGAGGCAGGGTCCCGACGGCGACCACTACCGCCCGCGCGGCTGGGAGGCGCCCTGGTGGCTCATCCGGCACGTGCAGCTGATGAAGTTCGGCCGGGATGTCCCCGGCCGGGTGCTCATCAAGCCGATCGCCTCGGGCAACGTCGTTCTCGACAGGGGAACTTCTGAGCTGGCCCGGCGTCTGCGCGGCAACTACGACGACGCCGTCGCGATCGAGATGGAGAGCGCCGGTGTGTGCCAGGCCGCTCATCAGGCCGGCAAGCTGGACACGTTGACGATCCGTGGGATCTCCGACAAGGCGGACGGCGCCAAACGCCAGGCGGATGCGGGCGGTTCCCAGGAGCGTGCGGCGTGGAGCGCCGCCAAGACGGCGGTGGCGATCCTTGTCTCCCTCGCCCGGGACGGCTACGCCGAGGGCGTGGCCCGGCGCAGCGTGACTTCCCCGCCCGAGGGCGCCGATCCCGGTGCCGACGCTGGCGCGGGCGGCTCGACTCGTCGGAAAGGAAGCCAGGTTGGCGCGCCCCCTGTATCCGGAGTCGCCGCGGACGTGCCGTCGTCCGGCGCCACCCGGCCTGCGCCCGAGCACCCCACGCCCTCACCGGCCCCGCGCCCCCGCCTGCACGCCTCCCTGCTGTCCGCTGCCCGGCGCCTCCGCTCGCCGAACAAGAAGACCGACGGGACCTCCAAGCGCCGGCGCGTGCTCACCGCGTGTGTCGCGCTGGGCCTGGTCGGCGCCCTGATCACGGTGCTGCTGTCGTCGCAGTCCCACCGTCGCGGAGGCGGCAAGGACTCGGGGCTGGCCGCGTGTCCGGCGTCCCCGGCGAACGTCCAGCTGCGTGTCGCTGCTTCCATCGATCTCTCCGCGTCGCTGGCCGAGGCGGCCCGCCACTATGGCGCACGGAGCGCCCCGGACGGCAGTTGCGTAAGTGTCAAGGTGTACGACCTGAACTCCGGTACGGCGATGCGCGCGTTGGCCAGGGGCTGGCGGGAGGAAGACGGCGACCGGCCCGACGTGTGGTCGCCCGCCGGCAGCGCCTGGCTCACCCTCGCCCGGACCCGGGCCACCGGAAGCGCGAAGACCCTGCTGCCCGAGACCGCGCAGCCGATTGTCACCAGCCCCCTGACGATCGCGATGCCCAAGCCGATGGCCACGGCCCTGGGCTGGCCGGAGTACACCCTCGGCTGGAGCAAGCTCGCGGAGTGGGCCGCCGACCCGGCGAAGTTCTGGAAGAAGGTCGGGCACAAGGAGTGGGGCGTGTTCAAACTCGGCAAGACCAACCCCCTGTACTCCACCTCCGGCCTGAACGCCACGATCGGCGCCTACTACGCCAAGACCAGGACCAGCGCCGAACTGTCCACCCGGGACATCGACCTGCCGAAGAACCAGGACTTCGTCCGCTCCATCGAGAAGTCCGTGGTCCACTACGGCGACACCACGCTCACCTTCCTGGCCAACCTGCGCGCCGCCGACGACCAGGGCGGCGCCGACGAGGCGCTGAAGTACATCTCGGCCGTCACCGTCGAGGAGGACGCGGTCGTCGCCTACAACGAGGGCTATCCTTGCGGTGCTTACAGCACGGACAAGGCCTGCAAGAAGCGGCCCACCCGCCCGCACACCCCGCTCGTCGCCTTCTACCCGACCGACAGCCGCCCGAGCAGCGACCATCCCTATGTGCAGCTGCGCGGCATCGGCAAGCCCAAGGAGGCGGTGTCGGCTGACTTCCTGAGCTACCTGCACCACACGGACATCTACGCGAAGTACTTCGCGCCGTACGGCTTCCGCACCTACAAGGGTTCGGCCGACTCCGACGACGCGCCGCTGATCTCCCCGCGTGACGGCGCGCTGCCCAAGACTCCCGTTGCGGACTACACGGCACCCGACGGCAAGGTCCTGGACGAGGTGCAGAACGTCTGGCCGGGCCTGCGCCGCCGGGCCAACGTCCTCGTGCTGATCGACACGTCGAAGTCGATGGACGAGAAGGTGCCCGGTAACGGCGCCACCAAGATGCAGCTGCTGCGGGCCGCCGAACCGGCCCTCTTCAACGGCTTCGCCGACACCGACCAGGTGGGCCTGTGGAAATTCTCGAACGCGGCCAGCCTCGACGGCAAGCACCATTACGTCCCGCTGGTGGACATCGGCCCGATGGGGGAAAGACTCGCCGACCACCACGGCGTCACCCGGGGCAAGGAACTCGTGGACGAGGTCGAGGGATTGGTACCCAACGGCGCCACCGGCCTCTACGGCACGATCGAGGCGGCTGTGGACACCATGCGCGAGAACTACGACCCGGGCGCCATCAACGCGATCGTCCTGCTCACCGACGGGCGCAACGAGGGCGTGCCGCCGAATCCGACCCTCCAGGACGTCCTGGCCAAGATCGGCAACCCGGACAAGCGGATCCGCGTGTTCACCGTGGCCTACGGCTCAGAGGCCGACCAGCAGGACGTGAACGGCAAGAGTGTCCTGGAGGAGATCTCCGCCGCGACGGGGGCACGCGCGTACTCGGCCAAGAACCCGAAGATCATCAGCGACGTGCTGACCAGCGTGATCTCCAACTTCTGAGCCCTTCCGGGTCAGGGGTTCCGGGGCGCGGGCTTACATTCCTTGACGAGAATATAACTGGAGGGGCATATTGGTCTCATGTCCGACGCCGCGCTCTGGACCGCTCTCGCCGACCCCCACCGGCGGGCCATCGTCGCTCTGCTCCTGGAGCGGCCCCGGCCCGTCGGGGAGCTCGTGGAGGCATGCGGGCTGAGCCAGCCGAGCACGTCCAAGCATCTGAAGGTGCTGCGGGAGGCGGGTCTGGTGCGGGTCAGGCAGGACGCACAGCGCCGCGTCTACGCCCTCGACCCGGCCCCGATCGCCGCCCTGGACGCCTGGCTGGCGCCGTACCGGGCGCTGTGGAACAGCGGCCTGGACGCCCTGGGTCGCCGCCTCGACGAGACGGGCGAGACGTCGGACGCCACCTGAGACCGTTCCTAAAGACTGAGCGGGAGTGGGTCCTGTTGCCAGGACTCGTGCTCAGCCGCGTGCTCCGAACGGTGTTGGGCACTCCCCCACTGCCTTAAGGGCGTGGGAGGTACCCCCAGGTCGCCCGCTTTCGCTCCGCGTCCGGGCGGCGCGCATCTGGTGCGTGGTCCGGGAATGCGGGGGCGGGGTCCCTCACGCCCTGGGGCGCCTGGTCCGGCCTGGGCGGTCCGATGCCCGTAACGATCACTCCGGTCGTTGCGGGGCGGTGCCGTCCGTCGCCGGATCGGGTGCCCGAGGGCGCGTCGTCCGATCGCCACGGCTGCTGCGTCGTGGCGTGTGGTGTTACGGGTCTTGGTGGTGAGGGGTTTTTGCCAGTGCTGGGCGCCCCAGCGGCTGGTGTAGGCGGGGTCGACCGCGACGACGGCGATGTCCTGTTCGGTGGCCATCGCCACCAGTCGTGCCTTCAGCCTGGCCGTGGGGAAGCGGGAGATCAGGCGGCGGAAGCGCTTGTTGCGGCCGTGCTTCTCCCGGGACGTGCCGTCGGTGAAGTCGAGATCCTCGACCGCGACCGCCACGGCCCCACTGTGGCGGGTGCGGTGCAGCAGCCGGGTCAGCGCGTGCCGGATCTGGGCGTCCCGGTGCGCGGTGCTGCCGGACAGGTCGTAAGAGAAGCGGCGGGGTTCGCCGACCGGGTTGCCGTGCACGTCCAGGTGCCAGGCGGCGACGGGGGTGATCGTTCATGTCCACCGCCACCACACCCCGCGCGAGGGCCGCCTCCAGCGGCAGCAGGGGGACGGGGGCGCGCTGCCAGGAGGCGGTCACATACCAGCGGCCTCGTACGGTGTCGTGGTGGATGCGGTAGGCCACCGCCCGGTCGGCGGCGATCCGGTCCAGCCACTCCCCGGCCCGGTGCTTGAACTCCACGACCGCGTCCAGCACATACCGGCCGTGCGGGGCGTTGGCCAGATGGGCCAGGGCGGCGGGGAGCCTGATCGAGACGTGCCCGGTGGCGGTGATACGGATGGTCTCGTTGCCCAGGCGTTTGCCGGACTCCCCATCAGCGGCCAGGAACATCCGCGCCGCCTGCCACCGCTGCCGCCACGCCTCCTGGTACAGCCCCGAGTCAGCGAGGTGGTGACGCAGGCGGGCAAGGGCTTTGCCGCCGCGCACCACGTGCACCCGGCCTGCCGCCCAGTCCGCCTCCAGCGTGGCCAGCCGGTCCTTGAGCGCGTGCAGGCGGCGGGACCTGGCATGCCACTGCGCCCGCGAACCGTAACCGCGCGGCAGCCCCGCCCGCTTGTCGGACTTGGCGCCCAGCGGCCGTGCCAGGCGGGCCCCGATCGACGCAATCTGCCCGTGCAGCCACACCATCTCCGCCACCTCCCCGCGCCGCGCGAGCGCCCACTGGTCGTGGGTGGCCTTGGTGATACTGCCCGCCCAACGGGCCGACGAGACCCCCGTCAGTCGCCGCTTCCGCGCCGCCCACGCGCCCGCGTCGTGGCCCAGGCCCTGCCTGGTGCGCACCGCGAGATCCGCGGCGGCCAGGGAACCGAGGAACGCTCCGACCTCGGCCAGCACCGCAGCATCCGTCTCCGAGACACGCAGCCGGGTCCGGACGGCCACCCCCGCCGGGCCGGGCACCACGAACGACGCAGCCAGCTCACGCAGCCCGCCCACCCGTCACCCCCGCACCGGCGCCGAAGATCCTTTCATCACCTCCAACGACCACCACCTGGAAAGGTCACACATTCGATGCAGGAACCTCTGTCCCCTTCGGGACACTCACGCGCCGCAACACGGGACCACCGACACTCATGCATGCCAGAACTCACTCGGACTCAGCCAAACCCCAGCAGCTCCCAACCCCCCGGAGAGCGCGCTCGCCTGGCTGGAGCGGGACCGCTAGGCCCCGGAGTCCTAGCTCAGACACCAGCCGCAAGGTAGCGGTCAGGACTTCGTGACCTTGGTCTTCTTCGGCTGACGGGGGACGGTCTTGGCTCTGTCGAGGTGCCCGTACACCGTCGACCTCGGCACGCTGAACATGTCGGCGATCTGCTGGACGGTCTTCCTCCGCTCGTCGTAGAGCCGTTGGGCAAGCGCGGCCTGGTCCTCGGTGAGCTTCGGCCGGCGCCCGCCCACCCGGCCGCGGGCCCGAGCGGAGGCAAGCCCGTCGTTCGTGTTCGCCACGATCAGCTCCTGCTGGAGCTCTGTCAGTACGAATATCCGAACATCGCCCGCCCCTCCATCGTGGCGGTGTCAATGCCCTGCTCGATGACGTGCAGCCCGATACTCCGCTCGCGCAGCTCGGCGCCGAGGGTCACCAGGTGCAGCACCGAGCGGGAGAGCCGGTCGAGCCGGGTCACCTTCAACGTGTCGCCCTCACGCAGCAACTGCATGACGAGATCGAGCTTCGGGCGCGACGCCTGCGCGCCGCTGGCGACGTCGACGTGGATGTTGTCGCGGTCGACGCCGTGGCGGAGAAGTGCGTCGATCTGGTGATCGGGGTTCTGGTCGGCCGTCGATGTGCGGCAGTAGCCAATGAGCCTTTTCCAACCTCACCCTGAGCTGGTCAGATGCAGAGTGAGTATCGCTTGGACGAGGTTGGTGATCCGGGCGGTTGAGCATCGGAGTTTGCGTAGCAGTCTCCAGGCTTTGAGGGTGGCGACGGCCTGCTC